>CAYULG010000054.1:0-2151 GCA_964445365.1 uncultured Salinivenus sp.
CCTGATCGAACCGCTCGTCGATCTTTTCGGCAGCCATCCCAAGCTTGACCGCCCGGGTACGCTCTACACGCTGCTCAGCCGGAAGACGTTCTCGGCGGCCGGGACGCTTGCAATGGAACTGGAGCGGCGCACGAAGACCGTCTTCGTGGGAGAGCCGGGAAGCTTTGCGCCAAACATGTGGGGCGACACGGTGCCGTTTCTGCTTCCAAATTCGAAGCTCGTCGGCAACGTGTCCTACCGCTACTGGCAGACCGGCCTGCCCGGCAGCCCGCGCCCCCGGCTTGTCCCCGACGTTCCGGCTCCCCTGACCTCTGACCAGCACTTCTCGGATACAGACTCGGCGATGATTGCCGTGCGCCAGCACGAGCCAGCCCCGCGCGAGGCGGTCTCACTGACCGAAGAAGAGCGTGCAGTGTTTACTGGTACGTACCGCCTGTCCCCGATTCATCGGGCACGGGTCATCGACTCCGGCGACGAACTTTCCGTCCACGTTGAGCGAGGACGGCCGAAATCCAGTCTCCATCCGTTCATCGAGTCGGACCTGCATGCTGTCTCCTCCACCCGGCTCGCGACCGACATCACGGATGCGTACGTGGAGCGGCGTTCTGGCTCGGAGGAACTCGCCTTGGTCTGGAAGGACACCACCTACGCACTGATGCCGGTCGACTCCGGTTTCACCCTGCCAACAGAGGACCTCCGGGCCGGTCGGTTCGAGCAGGCCGCCGAGCGGCTCCGCGCAGCCCAATCATCGGGCTTCAAGCTCGATAGCTGGGTCGCGCGGGCCTTGATGGCGCGGGCCGACACGCTCGAACAGAAGGACCGCCCGATCGACGCGCTCCGCTACAATCGACTTGCCGTGGAGCTCTTTCCGCAGTCCTGGAGGGTATACTCCAGCCTTGCATACAACTACGAACTCCTCGGACGGACGGATGAGGCAATCAGTGCCTATCAGACGTTTCGGACGCTTGACCCCCGCCGTGTGGAGGCTGTGAATGAGCGGTTGCGAGAGGTGAAGCGGCCCGATCAGGGCAAAGAGAAGTAAGGTCTCTATCGTTGCCCGGACGCTACGATGTGCAGCATAACCACCATTACAGCCGACGACGGGCTGTTGCCGCTTTCGAACGATGGTGTCTCCCTAATTCCTTTCATGCCGTTATGAAGCCCGTCGCGGCTGAGTCTCCACTTATGCCCAAAATAGAAAAGGCAAGCGGTCAGTCGATCCACATCAACCCGATGGCAATTTGTAATTTTGAAGAGCAGGAAATACGCCTTATTCAACACAGCGCGGCGTCTTCCTATTCAAATTGCTCAGTGGCCACGGGCAAATCGCTACAACGGCACGTAGGAGAGGCACGATGGACGAAGTCGATTCGCGTGCCTGGGAATTGTCTTTT
Source organism: uncultured Salinivenus sp. (assembly GCA_964445365.1). GTDB lineage: Bacteria > Bacteroidota > Rhodothermia > Rhodothermales > Salinibacteraceae > Salinibacter. Next base: position 1,395 of record CAYULG010000054.1, read on the forward strand.
TGCTCGTTGTTCTTTCGTCACAACTGGTGGTCACGATGTCTTTTTTCGTTCTCCACCGCGCATTGGGCAGCTCTGTATGGGAATTAGTCTCATCCTGGCCGGACTTCTTTCTGCGGGGGGGGTGATGCCTTCTCCGCGCAAGACCAGCAGACGGAACCCCAGGAGCTCGTTGCTCCCACCGACGCTCCTGTTACGGCCCTTCGTTGCAGCCGATGAGTCGGCCGATACCATGCGCGCGACCGACTTTTGGACGTACAAGAGCGAAAACGCCCACACGATCACGTACACGGAGGAGGGGGAGCAGGTCACCGTTCGGCCGAGGTGACCCTCCTGAACCTTGGTGCGGAGGGGGCGTCTACCACAGATCGCGTCTTTTTGCGTCTCCCCGGATTTATACCGGAGGAGGGAACGTACCAGGCGGGGCTTCCCGGTGTGGATGAGAGTGGACGCCCCGCTCTCACCTTCGATGCGACGTACCGCCCGGCGCCCTGCTCCCAGCACCAGTATGATGTTGGTAGTCCCTGTGAGGAGGATCCGGGAACTCTTGTCGCTAAAGAGGCAAGCTCCGATCGCCGTGTCGGCCAATTTGGCGTTACGCTGGCCCGATCACGCGTCGGGGTGGGCGGAGAATGCGAGGGGGCGTCGGGGCTCGATGCAGACTCGGTGCGCGTCGTTGGATACTTTTCCGTGGCTCCCGATTCGGTGTTGGGAGACTGACGACGCCCACGTCGGAGGGAAAACATCCGCGGGAACGTCC
>CAYULG010000054.1:2251-14370 GCA_964445365.1 uncultured Salinivenus sp.
CATCCGCGGGAACGTCCCCTGGGTTGGCTCCGCTCCCAAAATCAGTCCCGACCGCCTCGGGAAAACATCGAAGGAAGGTGTCATACTGACTGTGTTCGAAATGAGAGCAGGCATAACAGATGTTATTACCCCTGAACCTGGGCTGCTGTCGCCGTGCGTCTCCGGTCGGGCGGTCGACGTCACTGACCATATGACAAGGCGAACGACTGAATCCGTCGCCATGCGCTGCAGCTCGAGCCCCTCCAGTTCCGTCTGAGGATCTTCCCGTCCGGCCGGGAGGGCGAAATGCGCTCGCTGGATCGCCGAGTGCGTTCATCAACAAAGTGCCCTTCGGCTGACGCTCGCCGGCACGCACAACCCCGGACCGATGATGGAGCGTATCGCGCACGTCGCAAATGGGTTTTTGGGCTTGGCCTGTGCGATCGGGGAGTGGGGCCTCTACGCCGAGAGGCTCGGCGACCGCGCGGTTCCCATCACTGGGATTGCGGTTCTAGTCGCTTCGGTGCCCTACGGTGGCGCGTGGCTCATCCATCGGGTTCCGTCGCTTCTCAACGTGCCCAACCAGGACGCCTACGACGCCCTCTCGACGACCGACCAGCGCGAGGTGGTTGCGGGCACCCGGCCCTTCTTCTTCTGGTCGGCCACCATCTGGATGGGCGCGGCGATGCTCTTCAGTGGAGCGACGGAGGCAGCCAAAATCGGGGAGAGGGCCACACTCGCGATCTTGGTCGTGGGACCCCTTCTTGCGGGAATGCTGGACGGGGTACTGGCCATATACGTTCTGTTTCTGCACGCACCGCGAGAACTGGAGGACCTGCGGCGCAGCGCGTTGGACGACGCCGGCTGACGAGAAGGCCCCGACCTCATGCTTGTGCGTCCGACACCTGGGCGTGGGGGCTCTGCGACGCCGCCGACCGAAACGAGTTGAGGCGAATGATAGAAGACACCGGACATTGAGGACGGCCCGCGACTCTGCGACGAAAAAACATTAGAAACGGAAACGAGCCCGAGCGAGCCAAAATCGACCCGTCAGATTGCGGTCTCGGCGCCAATCGGACCGCCCGCCGAGGCCTGGGTATTACCGAGGCCGGTTCGGCACAGCGGAGGATCTGAGCACGCTGACGAGGTGCCGGTCCGGCTGACTGCTTAAAATAGCGATAACTGGGTCGGTGTCGGGTGATTTTCCGTGGGGGGCCGGTGGAGCGGCGCGTCGCCCCGCTGCAAGCGCAGCCGGCCTGAAACCGCAACGCCACTGCAACGATTGGGGAGACCCGTGAGTCTTTCGACCGCTCCGCTCGTTTAGACGATAGTTCTGTCCTCCCTCAAACCGAGTCTTCCTGTACGACCGATGACACCCTACGAGTTTTTGCGCCGCTATGATCGTGAAGGCTACAACAGCGATCCCCGCATGGTCAATGGCCAGTTCTATCCCTCCGATAAACTCGACGTGGAGTCGGGCGACACGGTAGGGGTGGTCCTGATGAACCTCGGCGGTCCCGATTCGGAGGAGGCCGTGGAGCCGTTCCTCTACAACCTGTTCATGGATCCGGCCATCATCGACTTCGCGGAGGTCGTCTACTTTCAGGCCCGCGGCCGCGTGCGTCAGGCCTTCGCCAAGATCATCTCGTACTTCCGGTCGAAATCCGTGGCCGAGGACTACAAGGAGATCAGCGACGGTGGCTCTCCGATTAACCCGCTCACGCGCGAGCAGGCCGAGAACCTGGAGCAACAGCTCAACGAGCAGTACGCCGCCCCCACCGGCGTCGATTTCAAGACCTACATGGCCATGCGCTACTGGGAGCCCTTCAGCGAGGAGACGGCCGCCCAGATGGAAGAGGACGGCGTAGACGAGGTGGTGCTGCTGCCGCTCTACCCGCAGTATTCGAAAACGACGACGGGCGCCTCGCTGGTCGAGTGGTACGAGTTGGAGCAGGCCGGGGAGATTCCGGAGTGGCCCACGTCCTCCGTCTTCGAGTACGCCACGTACCCGAAATACCTTGAGGCCCTGAGCGACCGCATCGACGAGGGGCTGGCGCGCTTCCCCGACGACGTGCGGGACGACGTGCACCTCCTCTTCAGCGCGCACGGCACGCCGCTCACGGAAATGAAGGATCGGCGCGACCCGTACTGTTGCCTCGTGCACTCGACGGTGAAGCACCTGATGGAGCACCGCGGGCACGACCACGACTTTAGCACGGCCTTCCAGAGCAAGGTGGGGCCGTCGGACTGGCTGGAGCCGCCGACCGACGACACGGTGGCGGAGCTGGCGGCGGAGGGCGAGGACGTGCTCGTGGTGCCGGTGGCCTTCGTGACCGACCACATCGAGACGAGCTACGAGCTCGCTATCGAGATTCCGGAGGACCTGGAGGAGGAGGGCGAGCCCATCCCGGAGCACTACGAGGTGATGCCGGGCCTCAACAGCCATCCCAAGTTCATTGAGGCGCTGGCCGACGTGACGGCGACGCAGCTGGAACTGCCCAATGTGCAGACCCCGGCACCCTGGAGTGCGCGGCCCTGCTACAAGGCCCGCAACCGCGAGGTCCGGTGCCAGCAGTGCGAACGCATTGCCGAGGCGACCGATTGGTCTCGAGAGCGAGAGCCGGCGGCGGCGTAGCGGTGCGATCGGAGGCGCTCCTTTCTGGACGGGTTAGAAGATTGAAGGTTGGAACGTTGAAGGGGGAAGATTTGGCAGTCTGGGGGCGTCAGTCGGTCAGGAGGGTGTCCAGGCGGGGAATGTCGTTGGGCGCGGGCCAGTTGCTCGCGGATTTCCGGAGGCGGAAGGAGGCGACCACGGCACAGTGGTCGGACGGGGGCGAGGGGGCTTCGCACCGGATCGTTCGGGCAGTGGGGGCAAGGAGATCGGGCGGGTAGAAGAGGTGATCGATCTTGCGGTTGGGAGCGGGGGCGGGAAAGGTGCGCGGCGGCGAATCCGCCTGGTAGGTGCTGTCGGGGTAGACAGCGCGGAGGGTGGTTCCGTCGAGTAGAATGGGGATCGTCTCGTCTCCGGCAAACTTGCGGCGCTGGTCGGGGGGCAGGACAGATTTCGACGCGGGGCGGACGCTGTTGATGTCTCCGAGGATAAGAACGGGCAGGCCCGCCGCCGCGAGCCGATGGTACAGGGCGTTGGCCTCACGGGCCTGGTGCTCGCGCGCCGCGACATCGTAGGCCTCCAGGTGCAGGTTCATCACGGCGAGCGGCCGCCCGCCGAAATCGACAACGGCGATCTGGGCGAGGTGGCTCAGGTAGAAGGGCTCCCGGTAAAACGCCTGGGACGGGGGCGTGAGCACGAGTCGCGCGTGCTGGCGGATTGGGAAGCGGCTGAGCATGGACTGCCCGGAGAGCATCCGGCCAAAATTGACGGCCGGGCGGCCGTACGGGAAGGGCAGGTAGCGCTTGTCCCAGTTGACGGCCTGGGCCGCCTCGGCGTAGTTCAGCCGAGTCGCAATCGTGTCCAACTGGTGCACGTATCCGGAGCGGCGGCCGTTGTAGTCGATTTCCTGGAATCCGAGGAGGTCCGGATCGGCCTGGCGGATGAGATCGGCCGCCCGGTCCATGTTGGCCGCGAGGAACGAGTCGGAGCGCACCACGGGCTCGTTGTTCGTCATCCCTGAGAGGTACCCGATGTTGTAGGACATCACCGTAACCGTGTCGGCCGCGGTGGCGGGCTCGGCGGGATACGTTTTGGCTTTGGCGAGATCCTCCTCGGAAACGCGGCCCGCGCTCCCCCAGAAAAAGAAGACCACGAAGGCGAGGAGCAACACGCCCAGCACCGCCCCGACCCCGACGAAAACTTGCTTCATAACCAAGGCCCTACAGCATCATGCAGGTTGCGAGTCCCCAAAAGGTAGGAAGCATGCGGGCGGCTGTCCACCGGTATGCCCCGATCCTCGTTCTCGTCGGGCTCCTCCTGGGAGGCATGGGCGGTACGCCCGTCTCGGCCCAGCCGACCCGGGCGGCGCTGGCCCCCTTCACGGGCCATTGGAAAGGACCGTTCGTCGCCTACACCCACGCCGGCGAGCGGGTCGATTCGCTTGTGGCCGAGCACCGCTACCGGTGGGACGGAGACGTGCAGGTGGGCACCCAGATCGACCGTTATCCCGACGGACGCGTCGAGCGGGCCGACGCGCGCAATTACGTGCGAAACGACACGCTCTTCTGTGAGGTCACGCACGGAGGCGAGACGACCGTATACCGGGGGCGGCAAGTGGGGGAGGCTGTGGTATGGTATCGTCGTACCGAAGCAGGCCTCGTCGAAAGTTTTCGGGAGCGCGTGGTGGAAACACCGGAGGGGCCGGAGTACCGAATCGACGGCTTCGGTGTCTATCCGAACGACGACGGCTCGGCCAGCACCCTGCAGTTCGTCGGACGGTACCGGCCGGTTCACCAGGACGACTCGAACGGGCGCGAGTAGGTCTTGGGAAGGGGGAGCACGGCGATCCGGACGCGGCGATTGCGCTGCCGGCCCGCAGCCGTGTCGTTGGAGGCGCGGGGGTGAGTGGTCCCGTACCCGACGGCCACAAACTGATCGGAATTGAGGGGGGTACGGTCCGTCAGTGTGCGGAGGACGGCGGTCGCCCGGGCGCACGACAGCTCCCAGTTTGAAGCGAAGCGGTCCTGGAGGCGCCCGCCCAGGGGCGTATCGTCGGCGTGTCCCTCTACTCGCACGGTCCGGTTCGGGTAGGCACGGCGGAGCTGGTGGGCGACGGAATCGAGGCGGGTGCGGCCGGCGTCGCTGAGCGAGTCGGCCGTTGTGAAGAGCGAGTCGGTGGAGAGCACCGCGACGGTAAGCCCGCCGTCTCGGAGCAGGCGGGCCTCGTACGAAAGGCGGTTGAGCTGATCCTGGAGGGTGCGACGCTCACGGTAGTACTGGCCGGTGTCGAGGTCTCGCCGCAGCCGGAGCGAGTCCCGGAGCGCCCGGTTCTCGGCGTGGAGCCGCGCATTTTCGGTCCGGAGCGAGTCGACCGGCCCTGTGCCGCCGCCGATTGAGCCCCCGCCCGCACATCCGGCCAGGCTGCAGAGCAGAAGAGCAACGCCAAGCGAGAAAAGGAGACGCATCGGACGAGGAGCGGCGCGAACAGTCGAGCGTAGGGGAGGGTCGTTAGCCCGTCGACGAGACCGGTTCGGCCCGGGTCTGGCGGCTCCACCATAGGAGGCCGAGCACGGCCGCGAAGCCGAGCGCCGCGAGCCCGACGACCGACCCAACCGGGTCGTTCGCCCCGGGCACGTACAGTCCGCGGTGGGGGCCAACGTAAGGCCAGAGGGCCCGGAGCGCTCCGGCAATGAGGCCCACGAGGGCAGCCATCGTGGCGTCGTGGTAGTGGGTGAGAAGCCAGTCGAGCAGCTTGGCGAACATCCCAAGGCCGGCCGCTGCCCCGACCATGAACGTGAGGACGTAGAGCCAGTCCCCCCCGTTCACGGCGGCGAGCGTGGGCGTATAGATGCCCAGTACCTCCAGCAGAAAGGCCCCGCTCACGCCCGGCAAAATCATCGCGCAGATGGCCACTGCCGCTGAGAGGAAGACCCGTGGAAGACCGGGGTCGGTGACCTCAAGGACGGGCAAGCCCGTCAGGTAGAACGCAGCGAGCGCGCACCCCACGCCCACGCCTACGTACCCCGCCGTGAGGTGGCGGATGCGGAGGGCCGGAATGACGAGCGACGCCCCTACGAGGCCCAGGAAGAGGCCTCGCATCTGGGCGGGATATGCTTCCATCAGCCCCGGAATGAAGCGGGCCCCGACGAGAATGGCCAGGCCAATCCCGGCGGCCAGCGGGAGCACGAGGCCCCACGGCACGGCGGCCCAGTGGGTGCGCATGTCGTCGACGTCGAGGCGCAGGAGCGCCAGTCCAAACGAGACGGCCGAGCTGATGGCGCCTACGAGCGGTTCGTACACCCCGACGATGAGGGCCATCGTGCCGCCGCTCACGCCGGGAATCACGTCAGCTCCCCCCATGATCAGACCATAGACGAGGTTGCGCAGGAGAGCGAGGGGAGACGAGGACATGAACTGTGAGGCCTTTCGAGAACCCGATCCGTCCATCGAGGACCGGAAGTGAAAAGGACGTGCTCGAACGGACGGAGCTACGATTGATCGAGGTCCAGGAGGTCGCGGACCCGATCATTCTGGTAGAGGTCAGGATAGGCCTGACGAAACTCCTTTTTCTTGGAGGGATCGAGCCGGAAGGCCGTCTTCAGGGAGCGGATGCTTTCGTCCGCGCGGCCGAGGGCCAGAAGAGCCTTTGCCTGACGGAAGTAGGTGTTGGCGCTTTCGGGGGCCAGGTCGAGGGCCTGCCGGTAGGCGTCCAGCGCTTCCTCCGGCTGCCGCTTTGCCAGGAGGGTTTCGGCGTAGCCCACCCAGGCGGCCTCGTCGGACTCATCGAGCTTCACTGCCCGCTGGTACGCAGAGAGGGCCTCGTCGAGGCGGCGGGCCTTGTAGGCACAGTCGGCGCGTGCCTTCCAGAATTTGGGGGCCTCGGGGTCGAGGGTGAGCGCATACCGAAAGCATTCGAGGGCCTCCTCGAAGTTTTCTTCGGCGTCGAAGCAACAGCCGAGGCCGTACCACGCTTCCGGGTAGGTCGATTCCTCATCGAGGGCCTGCTCGTAGTAGTAGCGCGCTTGTTCGAAGTTCTGCTTTTCCTCGTGGGCGAGGGCAAGATTGTAGTAGGTAGCAGCGTCGGGGCCTTCGAGCTCAAGGACTGTTTCGTAGCTCTCGATGGCGTCGTCGAGAGCGCCGATGTTGGCCTGCGCGTTGCCCCGGTTGTAGTACGCCGAGGCAAACTCGTCGTCGATGGCGAGGGCCATGTCGTAGCTCGATACCGCGTCTTCGAAGTTGCCCATGCGATTGAGTACGATGCCCCGGTTGTACCACGCGTCCTGCGAGTACGGGTCTACGTCGATGTGGCAGTCGTAAGCCTCCACGCTCTTCTCGTTGCGACCAAGGCGGTCGTAACAGTAGCCGAGCTCGTACCACACCTCGGGGTGCTCCGGGGCGACTTCGGTGCACTGTTCGAAGGCCTCGACGGCCGCTTCGAGCCGGTCGGCCCGCTCCATGGTGACGCCTCGGTTGAAGAGCGCTTCGCTGTGGCGGGGATTGATGGAGAGCGCCTCCTCATACGCCGCCAGTGCCTCCTCCGTGCGCCCGAGGCTGTCGAGTGTGATGCCCCGATTGATGAGCGTCTCGGCGTCCATGGGGTTCATCTCCAGCGCCTTGTCGTAAGCCTCCAGTGCGTCGCGGTGACGACCCAGATTGTTGAGCAGAATGCCGCGCCGCATCCAGGCGTCTGACTGGTACGGGTGGAGTTCAATGAGGCGATCGACGACCCCCAGGGCCTTCTCCATTTCCTCCTGCTCGAAGTAAAAGGAAGCAATCTCCTCAAGGTCACTCGAATCGAAGTATGAAGAGGGATCCTCTTCGTACGTGGCTACGAGTTCTCTGAGCTCATCCTCGCGGGGAGACTCGTCGAAATCGTCAAAGCCGGAGTCGAATGTGCTCATGTTCGCACGGAAACGAGTTCAGAAGAAAGCGCGGGTCGATAGAGGCGCAGTTAGGAAACTGCGTTTTAGTATAAACTCCGCACGGAGCCACTTGCAACCGTGGGCGTCGCCTGGGCAGGTTCTTTTTGTGCAACAAATGACCATTTTCTATCTTAGGCCGAATCTGCGGTCCGCCGCCATGTTCCTGATCACGTTTGAAGGCATCGACGGAAGTGGCAAGAGCACGCAGGTGCGCCGCCTCGACGCGCATCTGCAGGAGGAGGGATACGACACGTTGGTCGTACGGGAGCCGGGCGGGACCGAGCTCTCCGAGCAGGTCCGGTCGCTTCTCCTGGACCCGGATTTGAACGTTGAGCCCTTTGCGGAGTTGCTCCTCTTTTCGGCCGCCCGCGCGCAGCTCGTGGCCAGGCGCATCCGACCGGCGTTGGAGGCGGGGCGAATCGTCCTCTGCGACCGCTTCTACGACTCGACCACCGCGTACCAGGGCGCTGGACGCGGCGTGGCCGACCCCGACTGGCTGCAGGCCTTCCACCGCCGGGTGACCAGCGACCTCGTTCCCGACCGCACCTACCTCGTGGAGGTGGAACCGGAGACTGCCCAGGCCCGTCGGGACGAGGCAGCGCGCGGCGACGATCGGATGGAGACGGCCGGGGATGACTTTTACGAACGGGTGGGCCGCGCCTACGCCGAGCTGGCCAAGGCACATCCCGACCGCTTCGTGTGCCTCGACGGCACCCGTTCCATTGCGGACGTACACGAATCGGTGAAAGACGACGTGCAATCCCTGCTGGCTGGAGGGGGTGGAACCCCCAATTCCGGCACCGGTTCACCTTTTTCCTAAGGAGCATGGAAAGCGGGTTGCCTCCCCCGACTCTGCTTCTGCGCCGCTGCTTTTGCTGTCAAATCACTGCCCAACGGTCGCATGTCGACGCTGCCCCAACAGAAGCTCGACGAGGTGCGCTCCATCTTTCAGGCTTTCCTCAAGAAGCGCAACAAGCGCCAGACGCCAGAACGATTCGCGGTGCTGGAGGAAATTTATCAGACCGACGATCACGTGGATGCCGATGAGCTCTACGTGCGACTGAAGCAAGACGGCACACGCGTCAGCCGCGCTACCGTCTACAACACGCTGGAGCTGTTGATGGAATGCGACCTGGTCGTGCGGAATCAGTTCGGAAAAAACCAGGCCAAGTACGAGCGGGCCTACAGCTACTGGCAGCACGACCATCTCATCTGCATGGACTGCAACGAGCTGTTCGAGTTTTGCGACCCGCGGCTGCAGAGCATTCAGGAGATGGTGGCCGACATCTACGAGTTTGACATCAAGCACCACTCCCTGAACATGTACGGCCACTGCATCCGCGAGGACTGTCCCAATCGATCAGAGGGCGAAGCGGAAGAGGCAGAGGAAGCCGCGACCGAGGAGACGTAACCGGGAGCAATGGTCTCGCTGATAGCCGGGGACGTACGATGCACTCGTGGACGGACGAGGAGGAGACAGAGCCGCTGACCAGATACAGTCCAGCGCGGCGTGAAATTGGGTAGGTCCTCAGCCGGGGCGACCTCTTGCGGGACCGACGCAGCGAAACCCTCCTCCGGGCGGCTGACATTGATCAGGGTCCTGTGCAGGCCATCATGTTCTCTCAGTCGGGGATTGTGGCCCTCACCGCGGGCAGCGCCCTCCCCGAGACTGTCCAAGAGATACGGGCGCATCCCTGCAATCGGTATCCGCTCCTCAACCCGGATTGGAGGACCGTCTCCGGGACGCTCTACGTGACGACGGTCGTTCGCCACTTGCCGGCGTTGGAACGGGACGACAAAACCCTTGCCGAGATTGCTGAGCTGGGGGGCGGAGCGTCCCGTCAGCGCCCTGATCGATCGGCTACAGCCGAAGCAACAGGAGATCGCCCTCGTCCGCTCCGACGGGCGTGTGCGTGGCCCCATCACCAGCACCGACGCCTTCGAGGCCATCGCGGGGGACCGCAAAGACCCGGTCGAGATGGCGCGGACAGAGCCGAGACCGGGCTGTGATCGCGTTCCCATCGTCTTCCGCCGCGCGGTCGTGGGACTTCACTTTTTCACCCGCCATGTCGTAGGTTCAAGAGCGGTGCCCAAAACGGGATGCCATGCCCACCGACTGACGCTGACTGGCCGATAATACATTCCTTCCGTCATGGGTCGAACGCGCATCATGTCCCCGGCACGCGTGCATCGCACCCTCCGCCGGCTAGCCTACGAGATCGTCGAGCGCAATCATGGAGCCGAGGCCATTGATCTATTTGGGATCCGAGAGAGCGGGGTGCCGCTGGCGCGCACTCTGGCTGAGGAGGTGAGCACCATCGAGGACACCGACCTCCGTGCCTACGACCTGGACGTGACGCCTTTCCGCGATGATCGTCCAGACCTGGATCCGCCCGAGGTGCCGCCCCACGACGTGGACGCGACCGACCGTGACGTCGTGTTGGTCGACGACGTGTTGTTTACGGGCCGTACCGCTCGGGCTGCCCTTGACGCTGTCCTTCAATACGGACGCCCCCGATCCATTCAACTCGTGGTCCTCATTGACCGAGGGCATCGCGAGTATCCCATCCAGCCCGACTGCACCGGTCGCCTTCTCCAGACAAAACACCGAGAGGAGGTTGTCGTGGACACCGACGGAGACTTTGCGGTATACCTGGAAGACTAAAGATCTGAGGGCCGAGCACTCCCAGTGGAAACGCCTTGCCGACCACCGTCAGTTCGAGGACGTGGTCGTATCCTCTAGCGCCTCCCGACGCCCAAGGGCTGTCGACTGATCCTGAGTGGTAAAGAGGCGTATTTCCGAGCCGGCCCGGACGTTGGAGCCGGGGGAATCTCCCTGCCTGCGCACGTAGAGATCGCTCTCCGCGGTGCTCTGGTCCTCCCCTCCTGCTCCCTGAGCGGACGCCGTGGGGGAGGCGTCCACGACGACAGCCCGAAGGTTCTGGCGGAGAAGGACGTCGCGCGCCACGTCCACCGTATACCCGACAACAGTCGGGACCTCCACCTCCTCCTCGCCCAGGCCGGTGCTATACCAGAGCTCGACTGCTTTTCCTTTCTTCAACGAGTCGCCCGGGGGAGGTGCCTGTTTCGTAATTGTGTTGGCGTAGGGGGAGGGAACGGGGTCTTCGCGTACCGTATCCACGTCAAAGCCAGCCGAGGAGATACGATTTTTTGCTTCCCGGACCGACATGCCAGTGAAGGTAGGAACTTGTACGATCGGCACCTTGCCCGCGTTGACGGTTACGTACACGCGTCGACCGGGCTTGACATCGGAGTTAGGGAGAGGCGTCTGGTCCACGACGATACCCTGTTCCACGTTCGGGTTGTAGCGTCCCACTTGGCGCTCGACCTGCAAGTCGAGGTTCTGGAGGAGCGAGTCGGCCTCTTCGAAGGGACGGTTCTCAACGTTGGGAACACGGGTGGACACGTTGTGCCGAGTATACGAGGGCATGATTATGGCGTCCACGATCAGGTAGGACCCGAAACCAATCCCCAGCAGGAGGAGAATACCCCCCCAGAAGTACAGATTTGTGAGAAGCGAACGCAGCCACGTAAGGGCGCCCCAGAAGGAGGAACGAAGGTCCATGAACGGAGGTCGGAGCAGAACGGTAGAGCGGCGAGCCGAGGTGGCACACCTTGTGGGGAACAGGGAGAAATGAATTGTAGCGGAGGGGGGTTCCGATGAGAACGGAGTATGTCGTCAAAGACGAGACTGCCGAGAGGAGCCGATCAGAAATTGACGGGAACCCAGTCCGCCCTAGCAGTCCATCTGTTCTTGAAACGAACCTCCGGAACAGCGGGGGCAAGCCATTGTCTAATGGTGGCCCGTCATCAAGAGAGGCCGCCTTGAAGGCCGAGATGACGGAGGCCCGAACGGGTTGGCGAGGGTGCAACGATTTAATGTCGTTTCACGCAACGGGTGGAAACCAAGCCCCACTCGCCAAGTCTAATGTGGGCCCGTGATCCCGAGAGGCCAGGGACGATGCCTGACGCTCGCTCACGGACTGTTCTTTGCTTCGTACTTGGATGCGCGTCTCAGCGGTACGCGAGATTGAGTAGTCGGAAGGACAAACTGTGAAATGTTTGCCACCGACTTGACAGAACGCAAGATGTTTGCGTACCATGAGAGTCCGCGTCAACCGGAAATTTGCTGATGCGAGGCAAAGTTTGTTCTTTGACGGAATTGGAAGCATAGCGAGTCCTGGTCGATTCCTTTGCGCCTAGCGGCGGAAAGCGAATGCGATCGAACTAGCAAACTTTCCTACTACGGAGAGTTTGATCCTAGCTCAGGACGAACGCTGGCGGCAGGCTTAACACATGCAAGTCGCACGAGAACGTCCCGACTTCGGTCGGGACAAGTACAGTGGCGGACGGGTGCGTAACGCGTAGATAACCTGCCTTCAGGCGCGGGACAACCTCGGGAAACCGTGGCTAATACCGCACGACGTCCAGACCCCACATGGGGACTGGATGAAAGCCTTCGGGTGCCTGAAGATGGGTCTGCGTCGGATTAGCTTGTTGGTGAGGTAACGGCTCACCAAGGTAACGATCCGTAGCTGGTCTGAGAGGACGATCAGCCACACTGGGACTGAGACACGGCCCAGACT
>CAYULG010000055.1:0-14239 GCA_964445365.1 uncultured Salinivenus sp.
ACGACGACCCCATCGCCCCCCGTGCCGACCGACACGATGACGGCTGGGAGCACGACGAGTGAGTAGTGATCCGCCGTTCAGGGGGCTGGCTTTCTTCTTCCCCCAGTGTTGGGCATAATTCGTGGGGCCACCCCTGTCGTTTGTGGAACCGGGACATTTGACCGTGGGGTTCCGGGTCGATCAGAACATGCTCGCATCATGCCGTCTTCCTACCGCCTTCCCGGCAACGAAGCCGCACTCACCGGCGCCTGTGCGTTCGACGGTCGCCTGTGTGCGTGGTCGGGCCGGTCGGCGTATCAATGGTCGCCCCAGTCGGGGTGGAGTGTCCTGTCGGAGGCGCCCACCGCCATCGACTCGGGATTCGAACTGCACTCAGGCGTCCTGGCCGGGGCCGACACGCACGTTGGCTTTCTGCCGACGACCGGGGAGGACTGGGCCGGGTGGGTCGACCTCTCGACCTTCTCGGATGCCCATCCCCTCTACGGCGGCCTGCTTCTCTGTATCGACGCGAGCACGGAGGCATACGCCCTCTTTGACATCACGGAGAGTGGGCTGGATCCGATCTCCAGCTTTGGTGCCGATGAGTTGGCCGATCCCGTCGCTGGCTGGAGTGCGCCGACGAATCCCGAGCGGCTGCTCCTACTGGGAGAAGGCGGGCTCTGGGCCCTAAGTCCCCCATACGGCCCTGCGGACCTTCAGCACCTCGTCTCCTTCGACGACGTTGACCTTCCGGCCTTCGAAGACATTCCGGGACCGTTCCAGCCGGGGGCCGCGACGGTTGTCGTCCCGCGCCGGAGCCGCACCGCCCTTCGACTCGATCTCTCCGACGGCACCGGGCACCCGACGGGGCTGGCGCACCTGCCGGGCGGGACGGCCCTCTGGCAGGCCTACTTGGCCGATGACCGCGATCGGGCCGCGCGCCTCCTCGCGGCGCTCGCAACGCTCCCGTCCTCGCCCGACGGGAACGCGCTCCGCCTCCACGACGTGCTGGTGGCAGACGGAACCATCCAGGCTCTTGCGACCTCTGCCGGGCTGTACGTTCCCTCTGGCGAGTTGGCCGGCTCCGCGGGGGCGACCGCCGAGCTATTGGGCGCCCCCCTTGACGGGTCTCGTTTGGTGACGTGGGCCCTCTGGCTCGGATGGAACGGGGCTCGCGAGGCAACCTGCCGCCGCCTGTGCAATACGGCCGAGCCCGACGATGTCCTGGTCGATGCCCTTCGGGTCTTTGCCGGGGCGGAGGCGGTCAACACCCTTTTTGATCTTCTCCAGTCCGACGATCCGCCCGCAGGACCGGACGGTGCGTACGGCTTTCCGACGGGGGCGCTCCGGGCCCTTGTGACGCCGGAGGGAGAGAAGGTAGCGCCCCGGGTGGCGTCGGCCCTGTCGAGCGCGCCGATCCCCGCTCGCGTGGCAGCCTGTGCCGCAGCGGGGGCCACTCGGGCCGAGGATCCCACGACCGACGCGGCGGCTGCGACCACGCCGGTGCTCTGGACCGACGAACACCCGTTGCCGGAGGAGGCCCTGTGCGCGAACGCGACCCACGATCACCCGGCCCTCCGGGCGGCGGCCCGCGAGGCCTGCCGCCGCCTCGGCCTTGAGGCGGGGTCGTCTTCGGTGTCGCCGTGAGCGGGCCGGGGGCTTACTCCAGCTGGTCTGTCCAGTCGAGCCAGCCGGAGAGGCCGAACCAGAAGGCCGGAAAGACGAAGGAGCCCCACAGCACCCACTCGCCGCCCCACGCCGGGAGGTCGGGAAAGGTGGGCAGTAGGGCCAGCAGCACGACGAGCCACAGCACGCCGCCGACGGTGACAATGGCGCGCCAGGGCATCGCGACCTGGTTGGGATACACGAATCGCACCGGCACGAGCGTGAGCACGCACAGCACGAAGAGGACCGCCAGCGAGGCGTAGCCGCCCACGGTGCCGTACTGGACGGTCATGAGGCCCACGTAGTAGGCCACCACGTTCCAGAGCGACGGGAAGCCGCGAAAGAACCCGGTCTGGGCTTGTTTGGCCGACGTGTTGGCGAAGCCGAAGAGGCTGACCACCATCACAATCGTCACCCACAGGCCGTCCCACCCCGGCAGCCATTCCATTCGCCAGACAAGCGTGAGGGGAATGAAGGTGAACGTGAGGTAATCGACGATCAAGTCGATGGTATCCCCCACGATGCGGGGCGCGTAGCTTTGCACCTCCCACTTTCGGGCCAGCGGGCCGTCGGCCGCGTCGATGAGCACGGCCAGCGTCAGCCAACCGAAGACCCAGCGGGGGTCCAGGTCGGTTCGAATGACCTCGGCCATGGCGAGAAACGCGAAGGCCACCCCGGAGGCGGTGAGCACGTGAACGAAGTACGCACGGGCCTTGCGCCCGAGGCGCACGCGTTCAGACCGGTCGGTAAGATCGGTGGTAAACATGTCGAGGTCTTCTTGGAACGGGCCGCCTCGTACGGGACCGGTTCGGGTAGGGTCCGCACGTGCGTCGATATCGGAGCGCCGCTACGCAGTTCGGATGGGTGAAAACACGAGGGTCCATTCTGAGGGTGCAGACGACGAACGACCCTCTCTTCCGGGCAGCAGTTGGCGGTTGGCCGTAGGGGCGTGGCAGGAGAGGTCGTTGCGCTTGGAACTACTTCTCCTTGAAGACCAGGGTCAGCGGTACGCCCGCGAACCCGAATGCTTCGCGGAGCTTGCCTTCCAGGTACCGCCGATACGACTCGCGAAGGCCCTCCGGATGATTGGTGAAGAAGACAAAGACGGGCGGGGCTTCGCGCACCTGTGTCGCGTAGTTGATCTTGACGAATGCGCCGCTGCTGGTAGACGGGGGATGCTTTTCGTCGATGGCCTCTTGAACCACGTCGTTCAGGGTGCTGGTCTGCACCCGCTTCTCGCGCTCCTCGGCCACCTCCAAGGCTGTGTCGAGCAGTTCGTACACGCGCTGCTTCGTGACGGCCGAGGTGTACACGAGGGGGACGTGGTCGAGGGTGCCGAGGTACTGTTGCAGGTACTTCGTGTACTGGTCCATCGTGCCGTCGTCCTTAGGCACGAGGTCCCACTTATTCACAGCAATCACCATGCCCTTCTTGTGCTCGTCGGCCTGCGAAAGCACGGAGAGGTCCTGCTTGTGGAGTTCTTCGGTGGCGTCGAGCACGAGAATGCATACGTCGCCCGCCTCGATGGCCCGCTCGCTGCGAACCGTGGCGTAGAACTCGACGCCCTCCGTCTGCGACCGCTTCCGCACCCCTGCCGTGTCCACGAGCAGGAGCTCCCGGTCCTCATACCGGACCACCGAGCGCACCGTATCGCGCGTGGTCCCGGGCGTTTCGGTGACGATTGCCCGGTCGAACCCGAGGGTCGCGTTGACGAGAGACGACTTGCCCACGTTGGGTTTGCCGATCAGGGAAATGCGCGTCCGATCCGGCGCGTCGTCCTCGTCCTCGTCCGGCAGGGCGTCCACGAGCGCCGCCAGCATGTCGTCGAAGCCCCGCTTCGTGGTGCTGCTTACGGGGTAGACCTCCCCGAGGCCCAGCTCGTAAAACTCGCTCGCGGCCCACTCGCGCTCCTCGTTGTCGGCCTTGTTGGCAATTACCATCACCGGCGTGTTCGATTGGCGGAGCACGTTGGCAATCTCCTGGTCCACGTCCGTGATGCCGGTGGTCACGTCCACCACGAAGAGGATCACGTCGGCGTCCTGGAGCGCAATCTCGGCCTGATCCCGGATGGCGCGGTCGACCGTGTCGTCGGAGCGGGGCACGTAGCCGCCGGTGTCGACGAGCGGGATGGTGTGGCCCTCCCACTCGGCCTCGCCGTAGACGCGGTCCCGCGTAACGCCGGCCTCGTCGTCGACGATGGCCTGGCGGGAGCCGGTGAGGCGGTTGAAAAGGGTGGACTTGCCGACGTTCGGCCGTCCGACGATCGCAACGAGCATGAGCAAACAAACTGCAACAGGGAGAACGACTCGTGACGCGAGCCAAAGAGTGTAATATCAACCTATCCCAACGGTCGTCCGACGGTCACGTTGCCGATACGTCTGCGGCACAGGGGCTGGTCGCATGAAAGGACGCGCAACTCCCCGATGGAGGTCTTGTGTTTCCCTCGTGCAGAAATGTCGACAAATACCTCCACCATAGATTCAAGCCCGCAGCGAAACTGTCCCGAGACGCCCGTGTGGAAGTGTACGGTTCGTTCTTAAGCGGTCGTCGCACCTGTAAGCCGTGTACGGATCGAGCGATGCCGCTGCGTAACTCGATGCGTGATCCGTGATGCGTGAATGAGGCGGAGTCCCCATTCTCACGCTTCACGGACAGACGGGAAGGAAGCAGGATTGTCCACTTGCGATTGGGAAGGCCGTCACCGTAGGATTCGGAGGGGTGGCAGAGCCTGGTTGATTGCACCGGTCTTGAAAACCGGCAGGCCGCGAGGCCTCGGGGGTTCGAATCCCTCCCCCTCCGCTGCTTTGTGCCCTGGGGATGCGTCCAGGCCTCACTCTCGCCCACCGCCGTGACGAGACGGGGTGGAGATTTCGCCACGCGTCTCTCGTTTCCATGGCCGGTCCGGCCTCCTCGGAGCTGACGTCCCTTCGCCGGTTTGCGCGGCGCTACTTCCTCTACGGGACGCTCGTGCTGGCGGCCCTGCTCGTGGGCACCGAGGTCGGCGCGCCGAAGCTCATCGAGTGGTATCGGATGTCCGGTCGAGACTGGCTGTGGCTGGAGCTGTCCCTGGCCACCTACGCCCTCGTCCTCGGCCTCTGGACGCGGCTCCACCTCTGGGCGTTGCTCGTGCCCGTCGTGCTGAAGCTCTTTCAGCGGGTAGACGTACGGGACCGCCTGAAGCGTGGAGTGTGGTGGGCGCTCGTGATTGGCGTGCCGGTTGCCCTCGTGCACGTGATCGTCGAGCGGGGCATCTTCGCCGCGGCCGACTTTGTCCGGAGGGGGGTCTATCCGAGCTTCACGACCTCGTTCGACCTCCGCACGGTCGATCCCTACGGCCTGGAGGGCCGGCGGCTGGTCGTCTTTCTCTTCCGGCGCTTCCTGGCCGACTACTTCACCTACTTCATCATTGCGGCCGTCTGCTTCGCCTACGAGCATTTCGTGCGCTTCCGCGAACAGGAGGCCCAGGCCCAGGCGCTCCGCGCCGAGCTCTCGGAGGCGCAGCTCCAGGCGCTCCGCATGCAGGTCAACCCGCACTTTCTGTTCAACACGCTCAATGCCATCGCCGTCCTCGTTCGGGGCGGAGAAACGAAAAAAGCAGGCCGCACGCTGCGCCTGCTGAGCGATTTGCTGCGCGCGACGTTCAAGGGCGCGGACGTGCAGATGGTCCCGCTGCAGGAGGAGCTTGACCTCGTGGAGCGCTACCTGGAGATCGAACAGGTCCGGTTTGGGGAGCGCCTGCAGGTCGAGATCGACGCCGAGCCGGCCGCAAGCGAGGTGCCGGTGCCGTACCTCCTCCTGCAGCCGCTCGTCGAGAACGCCGTGCGCCACGGCATCGGCCCCCACGCCGAGGCGGGCGTCGTGCGGGTGAGCGCGGACCTGGTGCCCGGGCCCGACGCCGATCAGGTTGAGCTCACCGTAGCGGACAGCGGGCCCGGCTTCCCGGCGGACGATCCGGACGCCGTGACGGAAGACGACGGGGTCGGGCTGTCCAACACGATGCGTCGCCTCGAGACCCTGTACGGGGAGCGCCACGCCTTCGAGCTCGGCACGGCCGCCGAGGGCGGCGCCCGCATCACGATTCGCATTCCCATGGATCCGGACGCCACGGCGTTCGACGTGGAGGAACCGGACACCGCCGTGCCCACGCCGGAATGAGGGACGTGCGTTCGATGCCGGGGGGTGATCTCGTTCCTCCAGAATCGTTCATTTGTCACTGTTCAACGCCTGTCCGTCCGAGACGTGCGCCGCCGCGTTCACCGGCAGACTGGAGGCGGCTGATTGTCTCTTTCGAATCTCGAACCGAACGTCTTCGCCATGCCCGATACGATCCGCGCCCTCATTGTTGATGATGAACCCCTGGCCCGAAAGGGCGTCGCTCAGCTGATCGAGCCGGTTGAGGACGTGACCCTAGTGGACGAGGCCGCCGACGGGTCCCAGGCTGTCCGAAAAATTCGGGAGCACGAGCCCAACCTCATCTTCCTTGATGTGCAGATGCCAGTGATGACGGGGCTGGAGGTCGTGCGCGAAGTGGGCGTCGATCAGATGCCGCTCACCATCTTCGTCACGGCCTACGACGAGTACGCGCTCGATGCCTTCGAGGCGCAGGCCCTCGACTACCTCCTGAAGCCGATCGACGAAGAGCGCTTCGAGGAGGCCCTCGACCGGGCCCGCGCTCAACTCCAGCAGGCCGAGGCCAGCGCGCTAAGCGACCAGCTTCGCGGCCTTCTCCGGCAGTACGCCGAGGAGGAGCACACAGAGGACGACGAGCCGCCCCCCTCCATCGAGCGCTTCACCGTTCGCAGTCGCAATCGGATTTACTTCGTCGACGTGGCGGACGTGCAGTGGGTCGAGTCGGAGGGCGATTACGTGGCGCTCCACGACGGAGAGGAGACGCACCTCGTTCGAAAAACAATGAAGGAGCTCGAAGAGCGACTCGATTCTCGCCGCTTTCTCCGCGTCCACCGTTCCTACATCGTGAACACCGACTACGTAGAGGAACTGCGCCCACTGGACCACGGCACCTACCGGCTCATCATGGCCGCCGGCACGCCCTTGAAGACGAGCCGCGGCTACAGCGAAAACGTCGAAGCCCTGATTGAATCGGGCGGGTAGTCCCCCCTGAATGGAGCGAGAAGAGTCAGAGGAAAAGAGCGTTGCTCCGACGGAGACATGATGCGCGAGGAGTGAACCATGAGGCGACTCGTCCCACGGAGTTTTCGCTTACATCAGGACGTGATACGCTTCACGCATCACGATTCACGCCTTCCGCTGCGAGTTGGGAGAGCCAGGACGGACATGGATCGCCGCGACTAGAGGCGGGCACAGGTCCGACGGGGACAGTCGGGCGATTCGTCGTGCCGAACCGCCGTTTCGTCGCACGGCGGGCATCACAGGACGAGAGCGAGCGTAGGGGCGGGTGCGTCCGAAGGAGTCGGTGTCGGCTCCATACCCACCATCCTCAAGCTCTTTCCACCATGCGTATCCGTCGACCGTCTCGCTTCGTTCTCCTGCTTGCCGTTGGGGCCCTGGGATTGGCCGGTTGTGAGCCTTACCTGAGCATGACCGATCAGATTCCGGCTCAGACGCGCCGTGCTGCGTCCCTGATGCCGGAGGCGCCGCGCTATGTGGGCATGGTCGACGTCGAGACCGCCCTCCGCCAGTTCGAGGAACTGAGGGGGGAAAACCTGTCCGACAGCCTGCGTCAGACGGATGACCCACAGGTGCGGGCCTTGCTGAGTGCCACCGGGCTCGATCTGGAGACGGACGTGCAGGCCGTCTACGGGGCCCTCGACGACGAACAGACGTTCAGCGCGGTGCTGTTTGCGAACCTCACGCCCGAGCAGATGGACCGCTACATGGCGTCGGCGCCCGGGGACGGCGGGCGGGCCACGACCTACCGCGACGCCCCGCTCTATCACCTGACGTTTGGCGCGGCGGAGGCGGCGCCGACCGACACGCTCTCCGTGGCCTTCGTGGAGGAAGGCATACTGGCAGTAGGGATGGACCCGAGGCGCGTCACGGCGATGGTCGATCGACACCGAGCGGAGGGCCCGGTTGGCCTGAGTGCCAATGAGGACTACATGGCGCTCGTCGAGCGGGTGGGGCACGGAAGTACGGCCTGGCTGGCCGGACGGGATGTCGTAGAGACGGCGCTGCGGGACTCGTCGGCCGAGAAGCCGTCCCCGACCGACGGTGCGTCGCAGATCAATCGGGCCGGCGTGCAGAACGCTCTTACCGAGTGGTCCGATCGGATGCTCGGCCTCTCCGAGGTCGACGTCTCTTCGTTTAAGGGGCAGGCCGGGGACAAAGTCAATCAACTGACGGAGCAGCTCCGCGAGCAGGCGGTGTCGATTACCCTGACGGATGCGGGATTGCAGGGCGAGGTATACCTCACGATGGAGGACAATGCAAGCGCGTCGAGCGTCGTGGACGTGGCGGAGGGCGCCGTGGGCGTCGCAAAGCTCTCGGACGATGAACTCGACGACCGACAGCGCGACCTGCTCGACGAGATTGAGATCGAGCGAACCGGGACCATTGTCCGGGTTCAGTTTGCGCTCGATCGCGACCGACTCCGGGAGAGTGTGGGGGAAGAAGGGCGCGCCACTGCTGTTCGTCCGATCGATCCGCCGACTCGTCCGCCGACATCGTCGACTCATCGATTCCGCAGCATCAACTCGTCCTCGGTCGCATTTCAGGTACCGCCAACACGGGATGCAACCCATGCGACGAACGGACTGTCTACTCGGTTGCGTCGAACAGGTGCTTCCGTGTAGGGGGCATTGGGGATGAGAAGGACTTTACGACTCTTTTTTTCGCGATCAGCTGACTCCGCGTTGTGCGTCGTTTCGTCTTTGAAATTATCGAGGGCGTGCGCATTGCCGGGCAGGCCATCTGGGCGAATAAGCTGCGGTCGGTGCTCACCACGCTCGGCATCGTCATCGGGATTGCGTCGGTGACGGGCATGGCGACCATCATCAACGGGATTGAAGCGAGCTTTCAACAGTCGCTCTCGTCCTTCGGGTCGAACGTGCTCTACGTGCAGGTGTGGCCCGAGGGGCGTACCAGTCAGTGGTGGAAGTACATCAACCGTCCCGAGATTGACCCGTCGCTCGCCGACGCGATTGATCGGCGCTCCCGCTACGTCCAGGTAACGATGCCCGAGGTCGACGAGGACTATCCCGTCAGCCGGCGTGGCCGTTCGCTAGAGAACGTAGACGTAAATGGGGTGGGGGCAGCATACCCGCGCATTCAGGACGTAGGGATGAAGCAGGGACGTTTTTTCAGCCGGGACGAGGCCCGCTCGGCCCGATCAGTGATCGTGCTCGGCGTTACCGCGGCCGATGAGCTGTTTCCGGCCGTCTCGCCGCTTGGGAAGGAGGTTCGAGTCGGGGGCCACCAGTTTGAAGTGATCGGGGTGCTCGAGAAGCAAGGGGGAGGACTCTTTGGGGGCGGATTGGACGGGGCGGCGTTGGTTCCGTTTGACACGTTTGACGCGCGCTGGGGCGTTCGAGACCGAAACGTGGAGGTGAGCGTGAAAATCGATCCGTCGGCCTCGCTGGCCGAGGCGGAGACCGAAGTGATCGGCATCACGCGCGTGGAGCGCGGCCTCGGGCCCGCAGAGGAAAACAACTTCGAAGTGGTGCAGCGGTCCGACGTGGAAGAGGAGCTTGCGCCCGTGCGGACCGGCATCTACGGCGTCGGCATTTTCCTGACGGCGCTCGCCCTCGTGGTGGGCGGCATCGGGGTGATGAACATCATGTTCGTGTCCGTGAAGGAGCGGACCAAGGAGATTGGGATCCGAAAGGCGGTGGGCGCGAAGAAACGGACCATTCTCCTGCAGTTTTTGGTCGAGGCCGTCATCATCTGCCTCATTGGAGGGGCCATCGGCGTGGGGCTTTCCGCCGGGATTGCGGCGCTCGTCCGGTCGACGCTGGGGGTGGCGGCGTCGCTTCCCCTGTCGACGGTGGCCCTGGCCTTTGGCATCTGCACGGCGGTCGGGGTGGGCTTTGGGTTGGCACCGGCGTGGACGGGGGCGCAGGCCGAGCCCGTTGAAGCCCTTCGCTACGAATAGAGCACGCGCCGTCCCGCACCTGAGTCGAGACCTCCGAACACGCAATACCATCCGACATGGGCATTCGAGAAGCATTTGGATCGGCGCTCGACGCCCTTTGGGCCAATAAGCTCCGCTCGGCGCTGACGCTGTTGGGGATGGTGATTGGCATCTTCGCGGTTGTGACGTCGGTGACGGCGGTCGACGTCATCGACGCCTACTTCCAGGACTCGCTGCAGCTGCTCGGGTCGTCGACGTTCACGATCTCGAAGGAGCCCGTGATCAGAACGGGCGCCAACGACGATCTCGATGGGCGACCCGACATCACCTACGATCAGGTGAAGCGTCTCGACGAGCACGTCTCCTTGCCCGTGGCGCCGCAGGAGTTCTTCGACGTGGGGCGGGCACAGTTCGAGGGGCGGCAAACAGACCAGGGCAACATCAACGTGATCGGGACGAACGAGCACCTGCTCACGAACTTCAGTCGACAGCTTCGGGAGGGACGGTCCCTCACCGAGTCGGACGTGCAACGGGCCCGGGCGGTGACCGTCATCACCCCCGATATCGCGTCGGAGCTCTTTCCGGCGCAGTCACCGTTGGGCAAGTGGGTCCGTATTGAGGGAGGGAAGTATCGGGTGGTGGGTGTACTCAAACCGAAGGGCAATTTTCTCGGCAATAGCTTTGACGCGCGAATGTACATGCCCATCACGCATCTTTTGGAATCGTACGGTCGGCCGAACCGAGACATTGGAATGGTTAGCGTCAGTGCGCCGGACCTGGCGGAAATGCAGGCGGCCAAGAATCAGGTCATCGGCCACATGCGGGTGATTCGGGACGTGCCGCCGGGGGAGCCCAACAACTTTGAGGTGTCGACCAACGAGACCATGCAGAGCACCTTCAGTACGTTTACCTCCACACTGACGCTCGGGGGGGCGGGCATCGGGGCGATTGCGCTGCTGGCGGCCGGGGTGGGCATCATGAACATCATGCTGGTGTCGGTGACCGAGCGGACGAAAGAGATTGGCATCCGGAAGGCCGTGGGGGCCAAGCGGCGGCACGTCATGGGGCAATTTCTGCTGGAGGCCCTTCTGCTATGCCTGATTGGGGGCAGCCTGGGCATTGCGCTCGGGGTGTTGGCCGGAAACGGGACGGCCGTCTACTTCGACATCGGGGCGTCGATCCCGTGGGACTGGGCGGTGGGGAGTCTCCTCATTGTGGGCGTCATTGCTCTTGTCTTCGGCCTCTATCCAGCGTATAAAGCCGCGTCCGTCGATCCGATCGAGTCGCTCCGGTACGAGTAACCACACACTTTTTTGTCAGTGAACCAATCTGCCATGTTTCCGATCTTCACGTCTCTACTTCGTCGTACGGTCCCCGTTGTCTTTTTGACGGCGGTTACTGTCCTCGGTGGGGGGGTTGGGGGGCTTCAGTCCATCCAGGCCCAGACGCCGATGGCCCAGGCGGACACCGTTCAGGTCACCTTCGACGAGGCCATCCGCACGGCCCTTGACCAAAATACCGACATCAAGCGGGCACAGGCCGATGCACGGGAGGCCAATACGCAGGTTCAGTCCGAGTGGATGGACTTTGCCCCGAACTTGGATATCTCCGGAGATGTATCCCGCGACTT
Source organism: uncultured Salinivenus sp. (assembly GCA_964445365.1). Lineage (GTDB taxonomy): Bacteria > Bacteroidota > Rhodothermia > Rhodothermales > Salinibacteraceae > Salinibacter. The sequence continues at coordinate 11,325 of CAYULG010000055.1, forward strand.
CGGGCGCACCTTCAGTCAGGAGCAGGTGGGCTTTATCCAGGAGTCGACCGATAACCTGCGTACGAATGCCCGGTCGAGCGTCACGCTCTTCAATGGATTCGAGAACACGGCGTCGCTCCGTCAGGCCCGAAATCAGGCGGAGGCCAGCGAGACGAGTCTGAAGCGGACGCGGCGCGAGGTGGTCTTTACCGTGATGGAACAGTACATCTCCCTGATTGAGAGCCGCGAGATCATTCGGGTGCGCGAGGAGGAAGTGGAGGCGCGCCGGCAGCAGCTGCGGCAGATTGAGGAGTTTGTGGAGGCGGGGTCCCGGCCCGTTTCGGACCGCTACCAGGAAGAAGCCAATCTTGCAGAAGCTGAACAGAACCTGCTGCAGGCCCAGCGGGAGCGGGAGGTGAACCGGACGCGACTCATCCAAACCCTCCAACTGAATCCGCGGAAGCCCTACCGCTTTACGATTCCCGACCTGGCGGCCGATACGCTGGAGGTGGATCGCTACGATCTATCCGCACTGATGAACGACGCCTTTGAGAACCGGCTCGATCTGCGGTCCGTGGAAGCCGAACGGAGGGCCGCCGAGCGCGGTGTTCGCGCCTCTCGTTCGTCGTACTACCCGAGCCTCTCCCTCAGTGCGAGTTACGGAACGAGGTGGACGAGCCGTCCCCGCCCGATCCCGGTTGAGGGAGGGGGAACGATTGAACCGGGCTTCTCGCGACAGCTTGACAACAACCGAAGTGGGAGTGTGGGACTGTCGCTCACCATCCCGATTTTTGATCGGTTCCAGCGCGAGACGCAGATCGAACGCGCCCAGGTCCAGGCCCAGAACGCGAAGTACCGGCTCCAAGATCAGCGCCAGCAGATCTCCCTTCAGGTGCGACAGGCGTATCTCGACTACCAGAATGCCGTTCAGCAACTGGAGGCGGCCAACAAGCGCCTCCGGGCCGCCGAGCAGGCCCGCGCCTCGGCCCAGGAGCGCTACAATCTGGGCTCGGCCTCGATCGTGGAGCTGCAGAATGCCCGACGCGACTTCGTCGACGCGGCCAGCCGACAGGTGCGGGCCCGCTACAGCCTCCTTCTTGAGAAGAAGCGCATTGACTACAATGTCGGCCGGCTCGACCCCGGTGACCCCCTCATTGGGCAGCCGGATGCCCGGTAGGGTTTCCTCCTTTTCGTTCTTTGTGGATCACATTTCTCTACAGCCATGGCATCGTCAACCAGCACGACCCGTTACATTCTGTATTGGGGAGGAGGCCTCCTCGCCGTCATTCTCGTTCTCGGAGGCCTGGGGTGGAGCATGGGCTGGATCGGGGGACAGGACCCCGGCCTCTCCGTCGAAACCGAATCGGCTCAGCAGCGCACGGTCACGCAGGTCGTGACGGCCTTCGGGCGCGCCCAGCCCGAGGTGGAGGTGACGATCAGCCCGGACGTGTCGGGCGAGGTCGTGGCGCTTCCGGTGCAGGAGGGGGACGCGGTGCAGAAGGGCGACCTCCTCGCCCGATTGAAGCCGGACGACTACCGGGCGCAGGTGGAGCGCCAGGAGGCGCAGGTGTCCGAGGCGCAGGCGAACCTCGCCGAGCGCGAGGCCGATTCGGTGCAGGCCCGCCGCACCTACGAGCGCAAGAAGACCCTGTACGAGAAGGAGGTCATTTCGGAGAGCGAGCTGCAGGATGCGGAGTCCTCGTATAGACAGGCTGTGGCGCGGCTGCAGTCCGCGCGTTTCCGGGTCGAGAGCGCGAGGGCGAGCCTGCAGGATCAGCGCGAGCAGCTCCAGAAGACGCGCCTCTACGCGCCGATGAACGGGACGGTCAGCAAGCTGGAAGTGGAGGTGGGCGAGCGCGTGGTGGGCACGCGCCAGCGCTCCGGCACGGAGATGATGAACATCGCCCAACTCGATCAGATGGAGCTGGAGGTCGACGTGAACGAAAGCGACGTGGTCGACGTGGCCAACCGCGACACAGCCTCGATCGAGGTGGACGCCTACCCCGACCGGGCGTTCCGGGGGGTGGTCACGGAGATCGCCAACTCCGCCCGCATCGAAAACCAGGGCAGCCAGCAGCAGGTGACCAACTTCCCCGTCACCATTCGGGTGCTCGACAATCCGAACACCGGGCCCGCCGCCACCCGGTCGAGCGGCGGTATTTCGCGGCCCGAGCAGCCCGCGGACGAAGCGGACGGCCCCGTACTTCGCCCGGGCATGAGCGGATCGGTCGACATTTACACCGAGACCGTCGAGAACGCCGTGGCCGTCCCGATTCAGGCCGTGACCGTCCGCGACTTTGCGGAGGTCGGCCCGAACGCCGACGTGGACTCGAGTGCGCAGGCCGGAAGCGAGACCGAGGACCTCCGCCGGGTCGTCTTCGTCGCCGAGGCCGACACGGCCCGGATGGTGGAGGTGAACACGGGCATCGCCGACGACACGCACATGGAGGTCAAGGCGGGCCTCGACGGGGGGGAACGCATCATTACGGGCCCCTACAAGGCGGTGAGTCAACAGCTTGAACCCGGGACCAAGATCCAGACGGACGCCGGGAATGAGACGAGTGGCCAGGTCGTCGCGGCGTCTCAGTAATGTCCGCTGTCTCAACGCGTGATCGCCTTCACCAACGTTTCCTCAAGTCCAATGGACATGACTAGCACCAACGGCGCGGCCGACGACGCCCCGAAGCGGGCACTTATCGATGTCGAGAACCTTACCAAGCGCTACATGATGGGAAGCCAGGAGGTGTGGGCCCTCGACGGCGTGACCCTCTCGATCGAAGAGGGGGAGTACGTCGCCGTCATGGGGCCCTCCGGCTCCGGGAAGTCGACGCTCATGAACATGCTCGGCTGCCTCGACACCCCCACGGGCGGCACCTATCATCTGCGGGGCGAGGACGTGAGCACCTTCTCCGACGACGAGCTCGCCGAGATTCGCA
>CAYULG010000056.1:0-14221 GCA_964445365.1 uncultured Salinivenus sp.
AAAATTCGCTCTGGGGCAAGATGCCGGGCGACGACTGGCAAAAGGCCGCCAACCTCCGCGTCCTCTACGCCCACATGTTTGGCCACCCCGGCAAAAAGATCCTCTTCATGGGCGGGGAATTTGGCCAGTATCACGAGTGGAACCACGATCAGGAGCTGGAGTGGTGGCTCACCGACCAGGAGCTGCATAGCGGCCTCATGAAATGGGTGCGCGACCTGAACGATGTCTACAAAAACCACCCCGCCCTTTGGAACGACGCCCAGGACGGCTTCGAATGGATCTCGTACGACGACCGGGAAAACAGCGTCCTCACCTACCGACGCCTCGGCGGCGCAGAGTCGCTCATTTTTGTTCTCAACGCCACCCCGGTGGTCCGCGACAACTACCGCATCGGCGTGCCGGAGGAGGGCGACTGGCGTGAACGTCTCAATAGCGACAGCCAGATCTACGGCGGCAGCAACGTGGGGAATGAGGGAAGCGTCCACACCGAGCCGACGCCCAAGCACGGCCGTCAGCACTCCCTAGAGCTTACGCTCCCGCCGCTCGGCGCCCTGGTCCTCGAACAGTAGGGCGGATAGATCGAACAGCGCGTATTTCGTATCGCGCATAAGACGTTGATCCCCAAAGATGCACTTCGAAATACGAACTATGAAACGCGCTCCCACGTCCACACGAGCCCGACGATGCCCGCAGCGAAGAGCAGGACGGAGATGATCTCGGCCTGCGTGGGCGTAAGTCCGAACAGCTGATACTCAGCGGTTACGCGGATTTTTTCGATGAGAAAGCGCTCTATCCCGTTGAAGATGAGGTAGAGCGAGAACAGCCAGCCCGTTTGAAACGGATGCTTGCGGAGCGCCCAGAGCACCCCGAAGAGCACGATAGAGATGATCGCTTCGTAGAGGGACGTGGGATACACCGGCTCCGAGGGCGGTCCGGCAAGGGCGTCCGGATAGGTCTCGGCCCAAAGCCACATCGGAAGCCATTCGGGCTTCGCGGCGACGTCGGCCGCAATGCCCCAGTCCCCATCCCCTGCCAAGTGGCACCCGAGGCGCCCAATGCCGTAGCCCAGGAAGAGAACCGGGGCAGCCGCATCCAGAACGTGGGGAATGGACAGGCCCTGTCGCTGCACGTACCACAGAATCGCCCCGGCCGCCCCGATCAGTCCCCCGTAAAACGTGAGGCCGCCCATCGAGAACAGAATGGCTCCCGGATCGAGAAGAAACGCCCCTGGATCCCCGAGGATGGTGAACACCTTGGACCCGAGGATGCCTGCCACGAACGCAATGACGGCCAGGGTCGGCACGAGGGCCGAGGGGGGCGCTTCTGCTGTCCCGCCCCGGCTGCCACGATCGACCTGCACGCCCCCCATCTGCCCGGCTGTGTACTTGCGATCCATCTCGCGCCCGGCCAGCCACGAGCCCACAAGGATGGCGAGCGCGAGCATCGCCCCGTACGAGTAGATCGGAAACGGAAGTTCGATCCCGAGGAGGTCTCGAAAGAGATCGCTCAGCCGCGGATACATTCGAGTGGAGAATTCAGAATGGGGTGTGCAGAGCAGCGACCGGACAGTTCTGAATGAAAATCGGTTGGTGTCCCGAACTATCCCGGATTTTCGGCCCGTCATCCCGAGTGCGTTCGTGGATCTCTCCGAAATCCGCAGTGCTTCTCGCGAAAAGATTCCGCGTCTGGGAATCCGGGATTCCCTCGTGCGGAATGACCCGTTCAGGGATTTTTCGGGACGAAGTTCATAACGGTCCGGTAGGTAGGTGTGCGGAGCAACGGGCCCAGCGGACGTAGCCGTAGCCGCTGGAGCTAGTCCATGCTATCGGGGGTCGGTTCTGTATCACCGGTCGTTCGAGTGCGCAGGTAGTGCGTGAGATCGGAAAAGGGCACGTCCACCTGCTCGCCGGTCGTCATCTCTTTGACGGTCGCCTCGTGCGCCTCCAGTTCGTTGTCGCCGATGATGAGCGCATACGGGGCGTTTTGACGGTTTGCCTCCTTCATCTGCGCCTTCAGCGAGCGACCCTTCAGGTCGTGGGCCACGTGCAGGCCGGCCTCACGCAAATCCTGCGTGGTACGAAAGACCCACCGCTCAGCCTCCTCGCCCAGCGCCGCAATGAAGACGTCGGGCTCCGGCCCGGACGGACGGTCCGCCTCCGCGGCGTCCAGGGCTAGGAACAGCCGCTCCATGCCCGCGGCGAAGCCAACCGCGGGGACCGGCTCGTCGCTCCCCAGCACCTCTGCCAGGCGGTCGTATCGGCCCCCACCCCCCAGTGCACTCTGCGCCCCGAGCGCCGCGCTCTCCAACTCAAAGGTGGTCTCCGTGTAGTAGTCGAGCCCCCGTACGAGGTGCGGATCCTCGTCGTACGGCACGTCCAGGTCGTCCAGGAGGCCCTTCACGCGGTCGTAGTGGGCGCGACTCTCGTCGTTGACGTAGTCGATGAGGTGTGGAGCGTCCCGTAGAATCTCCTGCTCGTGCTCCAGCTTGGTGTCGAGCACGCGGAGGGGATTACGCTCCAGGCGCCGCCGGCTCGTGTCCGAGAGATCGTCCGCGTAGGACTCCAGGTACTCACGCAAGGCATCTACGTACTCGGCGCGGCGATCCGGCGTCCCCAGGGTATTGAGGCGAAGCCGAGTGTCCGTGACGCCCAGGGCCTCGTAGATCGTGGTCATGATAGCGATCGTCTCCGCGTCGGCCCGTGCGTCGTCGGTGCCCATAATTTCAACACCGAACTGGTGAAACTGGCGATACCGCCCTTTCTGCGGCTGCTCGGCTCGGAAGCAGGGGCCAATGTAGAAGAGCTTCTGGACGCCCCCGCGCTGATCGAGGTGGTGCTGCAGAAACGACCGAACCACCGGGGCCGTCACCTCCGGGCGGAGGACATACTGGGTGTCTCCGCGCTCAAAGGCAAACATCTCCTTCTGCACAATGTCGGTCGATTCGCCAACCCCCCGAGCGACAAGCTCTGTCGGCTCGAGAATGGGCGTCCGAATCTCCTCCAGGTTATATCGGGCCATCACGTCCCGCACGGTGTCTTCGATGTATCGCCACTCCGCGGTAGGCGCCACGCGGGTGCCGCCGTCATCGGTGTAGGCGTCCGGGAGGATGTCGAACGTCCCCTTGATATTCTGAAAGGTGCTCACAGGTGCGAATCGATGAATCAGTTAAAGAGAACGAACCGGTGCGATCCCGCCCACCGGCAAGGGTCAAACGACGACATTCATCCTGACGCCCCCCTCTAGGTACGCACCGAATTTCGACGTCGTACTAGTTTCGAAGGTCGGCCTCTCCCTTCCGCAGGATGTCGATGACGGTCTCCGGCTCCTCGGCAGAGATGAGACGCTCTCGCAGCGAATCGCGACTCACGAGACGAGAAATGCGCCCCAGGATTTTGATGTGTTTGGACTTATGGTCCTCCGGTCCTACCAGAAGAAGGAGCAGTCGAATCGGGTCATCATCAATTGCGCCAAAGTCCACGGGCTGCTCGGTCGTCGCGAAGGTAGCAACCGTATCCGTCGCAGACGGCGTCTTCGCGTGGGGAAGCCCAAGCCCCTTCCCAACCCCTGTTGACATCATCTCTTCCCGGTCGAAGATGGCGTCCCGAACCGCATCCAGGCTGTCGATGTCCTCGTGTCCGTCGAGCACGTCGACGAGCCCATTGATCACTTCCGCTTTCGTGGCACCGGGAAGACGAATCCGAACCTGTTCAGGACGGAGCAGCTGGTTGATTTCAGTTGTCTTGGTCGGCGGCATGCTCGCGTCCGGATCGATGAGTAGATTGTCGGTCGGGGCCCCAGTTGGGGGTCGACGGACGTTTCTAGGGTAGCACAACGCCCGGTCTCTTTCACGTGTTCACGAATCGTTGGCCCCTACAGAAATTGCATAGAAACTGGAAATTGGAGCATCCGACACTCGTTCGGACACGGAAGACCCACCGGTGCCCCATCAGAGGCCCTCTTTGTACACACATTCCCATCAACGTTCAACACCGAGATACTTTTGAGACTGGGTGCGTCGACAGCCCGTTTTGAGGCCGCTGATAACTCGATTCGTCCGGGGGGTAAACCAGGGCAATGTCTCTGGATTTTACGCCGATTCTGTGTTGTTATCACCAGAACGTGTTTTGCCTTTGCCGTGCGTCCGAGGCGAGAAAACGAGGTTTTGCAATAACAGCAATTGGGGCCCTCGCCGTATCACTGTCCGCAGGACTGCGGCGATGGAGTCTCACTCCTGGGTACCGACGGGCAACCGCTCAAATCGTGTTGTACTGTCCCGTACAAATTCATCCTCCGTGGGGACGTAGCGACGCTCTTCGATGCGGAAGACCTCCTCCCCAACCGTGATGCGATTGTAGAAATTGGTGGCTCCCTGCGGGGAACGCCACCGATTACTCGTCGCGGTCCCTGCACTGGCCACGACGATGCGTCGCTCACGTGGAATGATGGTGAGTGGCTCGATGTGGGAGACGTGAAGGTGACCACACAGGATGAGATCAACCCCCATCTCTACCGCCAGATCAAGCGTCTTGCGGGCCTGTCGGGCCACGTCGTGGGGCCCGATCGATCGAAGTTCGGTGAGGTGGTGGTGTAGTACCAGGACCTTGAAGGCTGCTGGCTCCACCGAGGCGAAATACTGCTGAAGGATTTCTCGGTCCTCAGCATTTACCCGCCCGCCCTTGATGGTGGCCCCATAGGCTGTGGAGAGACCGAGCACCGCCAGCCCGTCGGCTTCGAAGGACGGGGATAAGTCGTCGGTCACGTACTCTTTGTAGCGCTGAAGCGGCGTAGCGAGCCGCCTGTAGGGCCGCCACCAGGGATACACGTCGTGATTCCCCGGGACGATGAGGGTTGGGGCCTCGATCGCGTCGAGCATTCGCAAGGCCCGCTCGAACTCACCCGGACGAGCCCGTTGGGTGAGATCACCACTCAGAACTGCCAAATCGACTGCGCCGCCATTCACCTCTCGAACCAGTGCGTCGACGATTCCGGGATGCGCAATTCGACCGAAGTGCAGGTCCGAGAAGTGAGCAATTTTCATGGCGTTGAACGTGAGAACGTTGAATGTTCAACGTTACAACGTGCAACGCTATAACAAGAGGTTCATCGGCTCTTCGAGGTACGAGCGCACGCTGTTAAGGAATTGGGCGCCGGTGGCCCCATCAACTACCCTGTGGTCGCAGGACAGGGTCACCTTCATGCGCTTTCCTGGGACCACCTCTCCGTCCTCCACCACCGGCGTATCGCGGATTTCGCCGATGGCCAAGATGGCCGAGTTCGGCGGGTTGATAATGGCCGTGAAGTCCTCGATTCCGAACATGCCGAGGTTGCTGGTGGTGAAGGTCGCCCCCTCGAACTCCTCCGGCTCCAGGTCGCGGGTGCGGGCCCGCTCAGCGAGTTCACGCGTCTCGCGAGCAATCTCCGTCAGGCCCTTCCGATCCGCGTTCCGCACGACGGGGGTGATGAGGCCCTCGTCGATGGCCACGGCAATGCCCATGTGCACGTGATTGTACTTGCGGATTTCGCCTTCCTCGGGCAGGTAGGAGGCGTTGACGTACGGATGATTCTTCAGAGAAAGCGCGCAGGCCTTCGTAATCAGGTCGTTGAAGGAGATCTTGGCGCGGTCCTGTTCCTCGGCCAGTTCGTTGAGTTCTTCGCGGAGGGCCACCGCCCGCTCCACGTCGATGTCGACATTGAGGTAGAAGTGGGGCGAAGAGTACTTGCTCTGTGCGAGGCGGCGGGCGATGGTTTCTCGCATCTGTGAAATGTCCTCCGTCTCGTAGGCCGGCTCCTCCGACGGCATCTCGTAGGTCGGCTCGTCCACGGCGGGGTCCGGGGCGGGTGCCGGTTCGGGCTCAGAAGCCGGTTCGGGCTCGGGCACCTCCTCCCGCTCCTCAATGCGGGACTCCACGTCCCGACGCACGATTCGCCCCTCCGGCCCGGATCCATCGACGACGGCAAGGTCGACCTCGTGGTCCTCGGCAATGCGACGCGCCAGCGGCGAAGCCTTGATGCGACGCCCTTCCTCGTCCGTCCCCGCGGGCACCGGCTCCGGCGTGCGCTCCCGGAGTTGGCCGTCGCCCGCCGGCTCATCCACCACGTCGGTCTCGGCGGGCTCCGGCGCCGGCTCCTCCTCAGTCTCTTCTTCGGCGTCCACCGGCTCCTCGGCGGCCCCGTCCCCATCCTCCTGGTCGGCCAACAGGCCGGAAATGTCTTCGTCCGCCTCCCCAATCACGGCGATGAGCTCGCCGATGGGTACGGCGTCGCCTTCCCCAATGAGCTTTTTGAGCAGGACGCCGTCGTCAAACGCCTCCAGGTCCATGGTGGCCTTGTCCGTCTCGACTTGCGCGAGCACGTCGCCGGACGAGACCTCATCCCCCTCGTCCACCAACCAGGCGGACAAGACGCCCTCTTCCATGGTGTCGCTCAGTTTGGGCATCTCTATCGGAATCGCCATGCTTACAAACTAAAAGTTTAGAATTGGGATTTCGGAATAATGCAGATCGAAGGGGTGAGTGGGCCCGCCCCCCACATTCCACACTCCGCAATCGTCACTCCGCATAGAGGACGCGCTTGCACTTCTCGACGGCCTCGTCCACGCCCGGCATGTATTCGTCCATGAGGTTGGGGGCGTAGGGGGCCGGCGTGTCCGGTGCGGTGACGCGGAGGATCGGGGCGTCGAGATAGTCGAACGCACGGTCCTGCACCTGCTGCGTGATCTCCGACGCGACACTCGCGAACGGATTACTTTCATCGATGATGACGCAGCGATTGGTCTTAATGACCGATTCGACGATGGTCTCAATGTCGAGCGGCTTGATGGTGCGCGGGTCGATGACCTCGGCCTCGTACCCCTCCTTCTCCAGTTCCTCGGCCGCGTCCATTGCGATGTGGTAGCTCTTGCTGTGAGCCACAATGGTCACGTCGTTCCCCTCTCGCGCCACACGGGCCGAGCCGATCGGGATCGTGTAGTCGTCGACCTCACTGACCTCGTCCTTCAGGCCGTACATGAGCTCGCTTTCGAGGAAAACGACCGGATCGTCGTCACGGATCGCACTCTTGAGCAGGCCCTTGCCGTCGTCGGGGATCGCCGGAGATACAATCTTCAGGCCCGGAAAGTTGGAATAGAGCGCCTCCGTCGAATTCGAGTGCGTGGCGCCGAGCTGGCCGGCTGCGCCATTGGGCCCGCGAAACACAATCGGAAGGTCAAACTGCCCCCCTGACATGTACCGAATGTTGGGGGCGTTATTGACAACCTGGTCGAACGCCACAAAAGAAAAGTTGAACGTCATGAACTCGACAATCGGGCGGAGGCCATTCATCGCCGCTCCAATGCCAAGCCCTGCAAAGCCGAGCTCGCTGATGGGTGTGTCGATGACCCGGTCGGAGCCCAACTCGTCGAGCATGCCTTTGCTCACCTTATAGGCGCCGTCGTATTCGGCGACCTCTTCCCCAATGAGGAAAATATCGTCGTCGCGCTCCATCTCTTCGGTCATCGCGGCGCGCAGCGCCTCACGAAATTGCAGCGTAGCCATGTCGGTTCGAACGTGGAATTGGAATTCGAAATACGAAGGAATGGGCCCGTGTGCCGGAGAGAGGGAGGCGTCCGTCCACACGTCCCATTCCACACTCGCTAAGCGAGAAAGGGGTAGTCTTCCTGAACATACACGTCATCGTAGATGGCCTCCTCGTCCGGGAAGTCAGCCGCCTCGGCGGCATTGATGGCATCCTTCACGACCTGCGTGACCTCATCGTCCATCTCGTCGAGAGCCTCCTCGGTTGCAAGGCCGTGGTCAAGAGCATATTGCTGCAAGCGGACAATGGCGTCTTCACTCTTCCGGTCATCAAGTTCATTCTCGGCACGGTACTCGGCCGGGTCGGTAATCGAGTGGCCCTGATAGCGGTACGTTCGAACCTCCAGAAGCGAAGGCTGGCCCTCCCGGGCGTAGTTTTCAACGTGATCCTTCACGGCCCGGTTAACACTGAACACGTCCATTCCGCTTGCGAGGGAGCACGGAAACTCGAAGTTGTACCCGTGCTTGAAGAGGTCGGGCTTGCTAAAGGCACGATCCACAGCGGTGCCCATTGCGTACTGGTTGTTTTCGCAGATGAAGACAACGGGCAACTCATAAATGCCGGCGAGGTTACAGGCTTCGCGGAAGGCCCCCTGATGCATGGCGCCGTCGCCAAAGAAGCAGAGACACACGTTGTCCTCATCCCGATACTTGTTGGCAAAGGCAATGCCGGTGGCCAGCGGGATGTGGGCTCCAACAATGCCGTGCCCGCCCATCATCTTGGTGTCAGCATCGAAGAAGTGCATCGAGCCTCCTTTCCCTTTCGAGCACCCGGTCTGTTTCCCAAACAGCTCCGCCATGCAGTCCTTGGGCGGAAGGCCCATGGCAAGCCCCATGCCGTGATCGCGGTAGGCTGTAATAACCGAGTCCTCTCCAAGCTCAATGGCGTTCACGCTGCCGGTCGACACGGCTTCCTGTCCGATGTATAGGTGCAGAAAGCCGGAGATTTTTTGTTGCTGGTACATCTGCCGGCAACGATTTTCGAAGCGCCGTTGCAAGAGCATGTTGCGCAGCAGATCAAGCACCTCGTCGTCCTCAAAGCCGAGATCGTCGTGGTCGTACGTGTCGGCGGGGTACGTGTCGAAGGAAATGGTTTCCTCAATCGGGCCCTCCGGAATGTCGATAGATTGGTGCGTCCAGGGGCCATCTTCGGCTTCCTCCGACGCCCCGTTTTCGGAGAGAGGGCTTGGGCGTTTGTCGGTCGTAGCGGCATCCTCCGCCGGGGCGTCGGGTGCCTCATTTTTCTGGTCAGCCATGTCACGCGTAGATCAGTTGAGGGAGACAGCGAGACGGAGGGGGACGATGCTCCCCACCGGGACCCCTGATCGGCCAGTCGATCACAAAGGAAGAATCGACCATGGATACGAAAGATGCAATTTCGCCACGCCCTTGTATCTGAGGACCCGGGCTCGGTTTCGACTCCGATCAATCTTCGTGGGCATCCCATCGAAACGGCTTCCATCCGGGCGGCCCCGTTGCCATTCGCCCCCCCACCGCTTAAGTTTTGTTTTCAATCGTCTGTCCTCGATGTGAGGACGGATTGGGCGCTCCGTTCCTTCTTTGCTTCTGTTCCACTTATTACTGTCTGGTTTTGGTGTCTTCCGCTTCGTCACACGAGCCTACGACCGACGCGCTCGTCATCATTCCGACGTACAACGAGGCCAATAATATCGGCCGCGTCATCGACCGGGTGTTTGACCAGCCCATGCCCATCTCCATCCTGGTCGTTGACGACAACTCCGAGGACGGCACGGCGGACGTCGTGCGTGACGCCATGGCAGAGGCCCCCGACCGGATCGATCTTATCGAGCGTGGTGGCAAACTCGGCCTCGGCACGGCCTACCTCCGCGGCTTTCGGTACGCCCTGGCGCGGGACTTTACCTACGTCTGTGAGATGGACGCCGATCTTTCGCACGATCCGGACGACCTGCCCCGCCTCATTGAGAGCGTACAGAGCAAGGAGGTGGACCTCGCCATCGGCTCGCGGTATGTCGGGGGCGTGCGCGTGATCGACTGGCCACTGCCGCGCCTCGTCCTCTCCTATGCCGCCGGGATCTACACGCGCAGCATCACCCGCATGCCCATCCGCGACGTCACGGCCGGCTTTAAGTGCTTCCACCGTCGCGTTCTGGAAGCTCTCCCCCTCGACCGTGTCAACTCCGACGGCTACGCCTTCCAGGTGGAGATGCATTATCGCACCTGGCGAGCCGGCTTTGCCGTCAAGGAGATTCCCGTTATTTTTACCGAGCGCACGGAAGGGCAATCCAAAATGAGCCGAACGATCGTTCGGGAAGCGGCCCTGAAGGTCTGGGAACTCCGACTGCGCGACCTCATCGGCAAGTTGTAACGCCTCGGGACGTCCGCCACCCCAGGGTTGCCGACACCACATTTGTGCTCAGCAATTCGTCGAATTGAAGAACGCGCAAGTCCTTGGCAGACAAAGGATTGTCTCGTTCGATCTCACAACGTGCCTTGCGACGCATTTTTTCAAGTGGGGCTCCGCCCTGCAGGCCCACTCTCGCTCCTACCCGTAGCGGGTCGCTCCTTTTTGCGAAATATTGCTGGCAGGATCTCCCGCTAATCACTTGATTGAAGATTCGAGGGTACATCTCGCTAAACGACTCACACATTCCTCCTTTCTTCTATGCGTAAAGTAACTGTTATCGGGGCCGGCAACGTCGGCGCCACCGTTGCGGATTGTGTCGCTCAGAAAGACATGGTCGGCGAAGTTGTGATGGTCGACATCAAAGAAGGCATGCCGCAGGGCAAGGGCCTGGACATGATGGAGTCGAGCCCGGTCCACGGCTTCGACACCACGGTCACCGGCACCAACGACTACGGCCCCACCGAAGACTCGGACGTCTGCATCATTACCGCCGGCCTGCCCCGGAGCCCCGGCATGAGCCGCGACGACCTGCTGGCCAAAAACACCGAGATTGTCGGCGGCGTCACCGAGCAGTTCGTGGATGGCAGCCCAGACAGCACGATCATCGTGGTGGCGAATCCACTGGACGTGATGACCTACGTGGCCTACGAGGCCAGCGGCTTTCCCTCCAACCGCGTGATGGGGATGGCCGGGGCGCTCGACACGGCCCGCTATCGATCCTTCATCGCCGAGGAGTTGGACGTGTCAGTGCGCGACATTCAGGCCCTCCTCATGGGCGGCCACGGCGACACCATGGTCCCTCTTCCCCGCTACACCACCATCGGCGGCATTCCGCTCCCCCAGTGGCTCGACGACGACACGATAAACGACATCGTGGAGCGCACGAAGGGCGGCGGCGGCGAGATCGTCGATCTGATGGGCACCTCCGCCTGGTACGCCCCCGGCGCCGCGGCGGCCAACATGACGGAGGCCATCATCAAGGACAACAAGCGGATTATTCCGACGGCCGCCTACTGCGACGGCGAGTACGACCTCGAAGACCTCTTCATCGGTGTGCCCGTGAAGCTGGGCGCGGGCGGCGTCGAGGAAATCATCGAGGTGGACCTGACGGACGAGGAAACGGACCAGCTCAAGACCTCGGCCGAGCACGTTCACAGCAACCTCGACGACCTGCAGCGCCTCCGCGACGCCGGGGAAATCGGGTAATAGGTATAGAAGTGTGGAGGTATGGAGGCTAAACGTCTGCTTCCGCACCTGCAGACTTCCCCCCTTCCATCCTCCATACTTATCCGAGGAACACGTCCCGGAGCGGGTCGGCCGGTTCGTAGTGCCCCTCCGGATGGGCGTCATCGTGACGGCGCGGCTCCAGGTGGGCGGTCACGTACACGTCGTCGTCCGGGAACAGGGCGTCGACCCGGTCCTCCACCTCGTGGGAGCGGGCGTGGGCCTCGCGGATCGACATGCCGCCGGGGAACATGAGGTGATACTCGACCCAGACCTGCTCCCCGGAGCGGCGGTGGCGGACCTGGTGAAATTCGGCGATCGTGTCGTCGGCCTTCGCCTCGGCGAGTTCGTCGAGCAGATCCTGCGTGGCGTCCGGATCGGCCTCGTCCATCAGGCCGTAGACGGAGCGGCGGAGTAGGTTCGTGGCCGTCCAGAGAATATTCGCTGCAACCAATAACCCGACGACCGGGTCGAGCCAACGGATGCCCGTTAACCACACTAGGCCCACCCCGACGATCACCCCCAGGCTCGTCCACATGTCCGTCATCACGTGTTGGCCGTTGGAGACGAGGACGAGGCTGTTGGTACGCCGTCCCGTGCGGATCAGGTACCATCCTAGGGCCAGGTTGATGGCCGTGAGTGCACCCAGCAGATAAAGCCCAAGGTCCAACTGACGGAGGTCCGGCCCCATCATCAGGTCACGGACGGCCATCCCCCCGATGCCGACGGCCGCGATAAAGATGAGGCTCCCTTCCACGGCGGCTGCAAAATATGCAATCTTGCCGTGGCCGTAGGGATGATCCGGGTCCGGCGGGGTGGCGGCGTACCAGAGACTGAACCCCGCAAAGCCGGTGGCGAAGAGGTGTATGATCGACTCGGCCGCGTCGGACAGGATGGCCGTACTCCCGGTGAGGTAAGTCGCCGAAAGCTTGCCCACCAACATTACAAAGGAGACGACCAGGCTGAGGGTCATCGCCCAGCGTCGGGCCTGCCTGACCTCGCTGGGCTGCTCCCCCTCGGTGGGCTGCTTGGCCTGGCTTCGGTCTGCGTCGGTACGGGAATGATCGGCTGTCATGACAGGGTTCCGTACACGAGCACCCGCTCCCAGGTTCGGCCGTTCCTTGCCCTCGCAACGACCCACTGCCCAATGCAAACGCCAAACGCTCAACGTACGATGCCCAGGCTCGAACACGTCGGCATTGCGGTCGAGGAGGTCGAGGCAGTAATAAACTGCTTCCAGGACCTGCTCGGTGTGGGGCCCTACAAATCGGAATCCGTCTCCACCCAACAGGTCCGCACGCATTTTCTGGATGGGAAGTCTGCCAAACTCGAACTGCTGGAAGCTGTTGGTGAGGACTCAGCGATACAGACGTTCCTCGACAACCAGGGTGAAGGCCTCCACCACCTTGCCTTTAGAGTGGCGGACGCCGCCGCAACAATGGAGCGCCTCCGAGAGGCCGGATATACGCTTCTGAGCGAGCAGCCGCAACCGGGCGCCGACGATAAGCGGATCTTTTTCGTGCACCCGAAAGAGACGCACGGCGTTCTGGTCGAGTTCTGTGAATCAAAAACGCCCCCCTGGTCCCCCACTCGTGTGCCGCACCGCGACGGACACCTTGCCGTCTACGAACGCGGCCGCCGGGACCGTTCCTCCGTCGTCCTGCTCCACGGCGCCGCGGGCAGCACGCGCCTGGACACCGCCCCGCTCCTACGACGACTGGAGCCCTCGTTCCACGTGATCGGCGTGGACCTGAGCGGCCATGGCGCCTCCTCCCTCCCCCCCGACGACGAACTCACCCTGGACCGGTTCGCGGCGGACGTTCGGGCTGCCTTGGACGCCGTCGACGTGGACTCGGCTCATTTCTTCGGCTTCTCGCTGGGGGCTTCCGTGGCCCTTTGGGCGGCACAGGCGTGTCCGGATCGGACCGAGCGTCTTGCCCTGTTGAGCCCAAACGTGACCTGGACCGAGCCGTTGGTGGAGGCCATGACCAATCGGCTGGACGTGGCAACCCTGCGGGAGCAGCGGCCGGATCGCGCCGAGGCCCTCACGGCACAGCACGCGCACCCCGACCGCCTCTTCCCCGCCCTCCGCTCGTTCATCGCAACGCTCCCCGGTAAATCCGATGCCGCGCTCGACGCCCTGCAAACGGTAGAGCACCCGACCCTCGTGACGGCGTTGGACGAGGACCCACTCTTCCCACTGGAGGCAGCGATGACAATACACGAGACCCTCCCGAACGCCCGCCTCGCGGTCCTGCCCGGCACCCAGCACAGCCTTCCAAACGCTCCCCTCTCAGCCTTCACGTCTCTCCTCCGCTCCCACTTCTCGCGGGGGTAGCCCCCCCCTTCCACGAGCCGTTCCTCCCTACCACTCCTGACTCTGAACTGATGACTGATTTCTACCGCTACCTCGGCGACACCGGCGTCAAGATCTCCCCGCTCTGCCTGGGCACCATGCCCTTCGGCGGCGACGCCGATCCCGACACCGCCGCCGCGATGTTCGACCGCTGCCGCGAGGCCGGCATCAATGCCTTCGACTGTGCCAACGTCTACGAGGACGGCCGCTCCGAGGAGATCCTGGGCAACCTGGTGGCCGATTGCCGGGACGAAGTGGTTCTCACGACGAAGGCCTACTTCCCCACCGGCGAGGACCCAAACGCCCGGGGCGCGCACCGCTACCACCTCGTTCGGGCCGTCGAAAACAGCCTGCGCCGCCTCGGCACGGATCGCATCGACGTGCTCTTCGTCCACCGCTTCGACGAGCGAACCGCCCTCCACGAGACGCTCCGTGCCCTCAACGACCTCGTCCGACAGGGCAAGGTCCTGTACCTTGGCGCGTCCAATTTTGCGGCGTGGCAGGTGATGAAGGCCCTCGGCATTCAGCGCCGCGAGGGTTGGTCGCCGTTCCACGTCCTCCAACCCATGTACAACCTCACAAAGCGCCAGGCCGAGGTCGAGATCTTACCCATGGCCCAAAGCGAAAACCTGGGGGTGATCTCCTACAGCCCCCTGGGCGGCGGCCTGCTGACCGGCAAGTACG
>CAYULG010000057.1:0-14046 GCA_964445365.1 uncultured Salinivenus sp.
GACGCAGGCACGCATGGCGTGCCAAGGAGGAAGTGGTTTCAGACCGCGCCCTGACGCAGGCACACGCGGCGTGCCAAGGAAGAAGTAGTTTTAGACTGCGCCCTTTCCCCCATTCTCCCACTCTCTATCGGCAGAATCGGATCGTCGGAAGGCGAATGAGTCTCCAGCCTCTAGTCAACGCTCCGACATCCGACATGCGATTGCCCTGGGATCGATCCTCTTGGTATGGAGATCGTGTCGACTGTTTCCTATCTTTTGGTGTCCCCGTAATTTATAGCTGACGCTTCTTTCAATGGCTCACTTTCTCCGCACCATTGAACTGACGGCTTCCGTGGGCTTCGTCCTCATGGTCGGGGTTCTGGCTGGCGGATGTGCATCTTCCGGGTCGACCTCGGTCGAGCAGCCCACGGCGGACCAAACCCGCGACGCCGCCAACGTCGAGTCCCAACTTCGGGCCGCCGCCGACGAATGGGAGAGCGTCCCGCAAGAATGGGGTGGGACCACCAAAGAGGGGGTCGATTGTTCAGGCCTCGTCCAGTCCATCTACGATACCGAATTTCAGTTGTCTCTCCCCCGCACCACCGAACGCCAGGTGCAGACGGGCACGGAGGTATCGCGCTCCACCCTCCGGGCCGGCGACCTCGTGTTTTTCCGACATGGACGCAAGAAATACCACGTGGGCATCTACCTCTCCGACGACGAGTTTTTGCACACCTCCTCCAACGAAGGGGTCACCATCTCCTCCCTTACCCAGTCTTATTGGACGAAACGGTGGTGGCAGGGCCGGCGCCTCCTCGATCTGTCGGGAGACCCGCCTCGCGTCGCCTCTGATTCGACCCGGGCCGATGACGCCTCTTCGGGGGTTGGCTGGTAGCTCCTCCCGATCCGTACCCCTCAAACGGCCGAACGAAAGATAGGACCGAAGGAAAAGGCTGGATCGTATCTAAACAGGCGAGGAGCCGAAGCCGGACCCGTCTTCTTTTTCGACAGGTGAGGGACCCAACTGGGAACTTTTTACCGCGCGCTTCGAATATGTCGGACGCGTTCATCATATTCTCCCGTCCGACAACGCCGCTGCCGCTAGCGGACTTGCACACCTGACCTCCCGACGGTTCCGATTACGTGACCAGGCTCTGGTGTTGGTCCTGTGCTCGCACGCCCTTCCTTCTGTGCGAGTACGTATGGACCTGAGGGCACTACGTAAGCGGATTCCTTTCGAGTCTGTTCAGGAGTTATGCAAGACCGCTTGGTCGTGGCGTTCCTTTTTTGGCTGTTCTGAACGCGGACACGCTGTCGCAAAAATATTTCAATGGATCCAATCAGTATGGCTGACGACACCGTTTACATGACCGAAGAGGGGCTCGAAGAATTGAAGGACGAGCTCCAGCGGCTCCGCACGGAAGAGCGCTCGCGCATCGCCGACGAAATTGCCGAAGCTCGCGCGAAGGGCGATCTTTCTGAAAACGCCGAGTACGACGCCGCGAAGGAAGAACAAGGGAAACTCGAAGCTCGCATTGCCGAAATCGAAGACACCATTGCGCGAGCCCGCATCGTTGACGAGTCTACTGTTGACGACAGCAAGGCGTATATTCTCTCGAACGTAACGGTCGAGAACCTCGACACGGAGGCCGAGCAGACCTATACCCTCGTTTCGGAACAGGAGGCCGACGTGGCCAACGGTAAAATTTCCGTCGAGAGCCCCATCGGAAAAGGCCTCCTCGGCAAAGAGGAAGGCGACGAGGTCGAGATTGAAGTTCCCGCCGGAACGGTTCGGCTGAAAATTACTGAGATCTCTCGCTAGCCCGTCCCCCTCTTCGGGCTCTCCGTCCATGGCCCCTGCCCGCCCCGACGACTCCGCCCGCTCCGATTTGGCCTCCTGGTTTGCTGCGCTTATTCAGGCAGCCCGGCGCATCCTTGTCGTCGCACTCGCTGTAGCGGCCACGTATCTTGGAGGGTGTTTTCTCGCTTTGGTCGCCTATACGTCGGCCTTCCCTCCCATAACAAGCGTGCAGGTACAGCGCACCATCGAAGCAGCCGTTTCGGGCTCGGATCACGGGCGTCAGTACGCGCCTAAACCCCTTTCCCAGATCGACCGATCGCTTCCCCTCGCCGTCGTGGCCGGGGAGGACAGCCGGTTTTTCACCCATCGCGGCGTCGACTGGAAAGAAGTTGGGAAAGCAATCCAGGCGTACCGGAACGGAGATGAACTGCGTGGAGCCTCCACCATCACGCAGCAGCTCGTTAAGAATCTGTTCCTGACGACGCACAGCACCGTTCTCCGAAAAGCCCTGGAGGTGCCCCTCACCTACGAGGCCGAGCTGGTGCTTTCAAAGCGCCGGATCCTAGAACTCTATCTGAACGTGATCGAGTGGGGACCCGGGATTTACGGCGCCGAGGCCGCCGCGCAGTACCACTACGGGTCGTCAGCGCGGGCCCTGACACGCTCTCAGGCCGCCGCCCTCGCCGCGTGCATTCCCGCCCCGCTCACCCGTCGCCCCCAAACTGCAGGCCGGTACCAGTATGTCATCCTTCAGCGTATGAGCCAAATCGGGCGACTCCCAATCTCTCAGGCAGCACGCCCGACGTCGGAGCCTGTCCCCAGCTCCCCTCATCCCCCGCCCCCCGGTTCCCCACCTCCGGAGCAACGGATTCGCTAGCCGCTTCTTCACCTCCCCCCGTTCTTTTCTCTATGATCGATCTCCGTAGCGATACCGTCACCCGCCCGTCCGACGGCATGCGTCGGGCCATGTACGAGGCCGAGGTTGGCGACGACGTGTACGGCGAGGACCCGACGGTGAACCGGCTTCAAGAACGAGTCGCGGACCGGCTGGGGGCCGACGCGGCCCTTTTCGTCCCCTCCGGGACCATGGCCAATCAGATCTGCCTCCACGTCCTCACTGAGCCGGGCGACGAGGTGATTCTGGAGCGCAGCGCCCACGTCTTCAACTACGAGAGTGGCGCGGCGGGCCTCTTGTCGGGCCTGCAGCTGCACCCGATCAACGGCACGAACGGACTGCTGTCGCCCGAACAGGTGGAGGCCGCCGTCCGGCCCGACGCCGTGGTTGCGCCCCACAGCCGCGTCGTCTCCGTGGAGAACACCGCCAACAAGGCCGGCGGCGTCGTCTACCCGCTCGACCGCATCGAGGCGATCGCTGAAACCGGACGGGCCCACGATCTCCACCTGCACCTCGACGGTGCCCGGCTCTGGAACGCGGCCGCTGCCCACGACGTGCCGGAGCACGAGTACGCCGCCCCGTTCGACCTGACCTGGGTCGCGCTGTCGAAGGGCCTCGGCGCCCCGGCGGGATCCGTCATTGCCGGGCCGGCGCCGCTCATCGAAGACGCACGGCGGACCCGGAAGCAGTTCGGTGGGGGCATGCGGCAGGCCGGCATCCTAGCCGCCGCTGGGCTTTACGCGCTGGAGCATCACCGCCCCGAGCTTGCCCGCGACCACAAGAAGGCCCAGCACCTGGCGGAGACCATCGCGGCCCGGCCGGCCTTCGACCTGGACGTGGAGACTGTGGAAACGAACATTATCATCTTTACGGTCAGGGACGGCACGGCCGAATCGGTGGTCGACACGCTCGAAAACGAAGGTGTGCTCGTCACGCCGTTCGGCCCCCAAACCGTCCGGGTGACGACCCACCGCGACGTGTCGATGAAGGAGGTCGATGCAGCCGCCGAGATCATCCGCGGCCACTTCCCTGCCCACCCATAGCTGGAACCTCGCCCCTACTGAACACATACTGCGCCAAAAATTCAGGCGCTCGTAATATGTGATCCCCAAAACGATGAAAATCAACCTCTCCGCACCTCTTCGGTGGGGCGTTCTCTTGTGTCTGTGCGTCCTCCTCCCGGCATGCGACTCGTCGGGCGGGCAACCGGACGACCCTGAAACCGGCCCCCAGCAACCCCGGTACGGGGTTCTCTCCTTTCGGGTCTCCCACAACGTTGACGACGCTGATTGCCTCGGCGAGGGCAACTGCTTCTTCGAAACCAATCAGGAGGACAACGTCGAGCAATGGCTGGGGCGCGTTCGCGACGACTCGGACCTGGCAGTGCTGCACTGGAACCGACCGATTCCGTACCATACCTTTTCTGCCGACCCGCCGGAGGGGACGAGCCGTCTCGACTTCTACGAGGACCGGCTTTCCCCCCTCCTCCTCAACTGGCTCGATGCCTTCGCCACCCACTTCGAGAAGATGCCCCGAGGCTACTTGGCGGTTTCTGGCCTGAATAGCCGACGCACTGGGCCGGGTCCGTCGTTTACGGGCGAAACGGATGGGGCCCCGGTGACCGACGCGACGTGCCCCGACATATCCCCGGGTCGTGAGTTTGAGGCCACTGGACCTGACGGGACACAGAAGACGGTCGAATATGAGCGTGCGTACACGAACTTCCTCCTCTACCTTTACGAGAAGCTCGGCCCCGACGAGATCGGTCTCTTCGTCGAGGCAAATCTCTTCAAGAAAAACTGTCCCAATCGCTGGCCGGGGTTCGTCGATCTCTATCATTCGATCTACGATACGGTCCGAGCAGAAGTGGGCCCCGCTCCCCGGTTGTTTGCGACAATAACATATCTTGACCTCCTCAACTACGACCTCGACCGGTGCACGGGCGGGCCGGAGGTCAAATCGTGCGATGAACCGGTGGAAGACCCCTCGTACGGGACCCTGGACCCGCAGCAGTGCTATCAGATTGACCTGTCTTCGGTCAACGCCCTCGACGAGGGCGGGCGGATGGACCTACTGGCCCTCTCGGCGTACCCGGACGGGCTCCTCATGTCTGTGCCGGATGGCCCCGACGCCGTCGAGTTTCATCCGCCCAACAGCAACGGCCCCGAGGATTGCCAGAATCAATTGCTGATGCCCTCCGTCGTCGATCCCTGGGAGCAGCTAGATCGGCTGAACTGGGACAAGCCCTTTGCGATCTCCGAGACCAGCGCCCGATCCTGTCCCGTGTGGAACTGGTCCGTCAACGAAAACGGAGAGACGCTCCTTCGCATCCCTGGCACCCCGACGACGCAACGCTTCTGGCTCGACAAGGCCCTCGAGGTGACGAAGAACCAGCCCATGGAATTTATGGTGCAGTCCCTCTACGAGAACTACCCTCCGGTCGGACGCACCTTTTTCCAGAGCGTCGACAATCCTCTCGCCTACAACGCCATCAACCTGTGGCCCTGCTCCGGGCTGTACACCGAGGACGGCGCGCCCAAGACCGAGGTCTTGTCGCGGTGGCGGGAGGCCGTGCAGTGACGAACGATCGGCTACGGCACGACCCAGCTTCCCTCGACGCCCGTCTGCTCGGGGTCGAGCTGAAACCGGGCGCGGTAGTGGCCCTCCGGATGGAGGTGCAACCAGTCGATCGTGTCGATCACCGTGCGGACAACGGCAAAATACTGTCGCCCGTCGGCCACGTCCGCTCGAGTAATCGGCTCTTCCTTAACGGAATCCTGCAAGCCGTCGTCCGGGGCGTCGAGCGGCGCGCCCGGAGTTGCGGGATGGGGGTACAGTGCGAGGGCGGACGGGTCCTGGGTCGCCCACATCTCGTCGGCCACGGCGTCGTCCGTATGGATCGTAGCCGTGCCCTGGAGTCGAATCTGTTCGCTCGTATCGGGGTCCCAACCGTGCCAGGCGATGCGGTCGCAGGCCTGAATGGCTTTGATCTTTTCCGCCCGGCGATCGGAGTGAAACGACAACCGACGCTCCGTACGAGCCGCCGCCCGTAGGACGACGGAGCGCAGCTGGGGCTGGTCGCCCTGAACGGTGCCGAAGGTGAGGATCCGAAAGGGAGAACGGGAATCCTCGGCGGCGCGCTCCATCCGTTGCCACACCCGATCGAGAACGGCATCGAGCTCTGTGTATCGGTCCATAACGCAGAATCGGTTCAGGAACAGAGTGTTGGACGGGCCGGCCGGTCGGGGGCGAACTACCGAGCCACGTCGACCCGTAAGGAATCGCATCCTGTCGCCGTGGCTTGGAGGAAATCCCCATCTTCCACCGGCCCCACACCCGACGGGGTTCCTGTATAGAGCAGATCACCCGACACGAGCGTGAAAATCTGCGAACAGTAGTGGACGAGTTCGGCCACCGGAAAGATCATGTGCTGGGTCGAGGCCTCCTGTCGCGTCTCCCCATTTACCTCGAGCCGGAGCCTCAAGTCCTGCGGATCGCCCACCGCGTCGGCGGCCGTAAGCGGGCCGAGTGGGGCGAACGTGTCGAACCCCTTGGCCACCGACCACGGATGGCGCTTCTCCTTGGCTTCGCTTTGGAGATCGCGGGCCGTCATGTCGAGCCCCACCGCGTAGCCGGCGACGTGATCGAGGGCATCCCCTTGCGAAATATTGCGGCCTCCTTCCCCGATCACGGCCACGAGTTCCACCTCATGGTGCACATTCTGGGACTGAGGGGGAAGCCGAACCGTGTCGCCAGTGCGGGTGATGGCGGACGCGGGCTTCAGAAAGACCATCGGTTCGTCGGGCACGTCGCTGGCCATCTCGTCGGCGTGCTCGGCGTAGTTGCGGCCGATGCACAGCAGCTTCCCAACGGGGACCGGTCGGTTGGAATCGGGCAGGGTGATCTTCATGCGAAATGGAACGGGGTTTGCGTTCATCGTCGGAACGGATGGGCGTTCGGTGCGTGGTTTTGTGGCGAAATCGCACAAAATCAGTCACTCTCGCGTCGGTACCCAACCCGGCGCTCCAAAGTAGAGGCGCCTATGTACGCGATCGTCGACGTAAAAGACAAGCAGTTTAAGGTTCGCGAGGACGACACCCTGTACGTCCCGTACCACTCAGACGCCGAGGCCGACCAGGAACTCACCCTGGACCGCGTCCTTCTCGTCTCCGATGAGGACGGCGACGTGACCCTGGGCTCACCCTCGGTCGATGACGCGACCGTAGAAGCCCGCGTGCTAGACCACGTAAAGGGGGATAAGGTGATCGTGTTCAAGAAGAAACGGCGCAAACGGTACCGCGTAAAGCGTGGTCACCGCCAGCAATACACGCAGATTCAGATCGAATCGCTCAACGTCAACGGCGAACCGTCGACGACAGAATCATCCGAGGCGGAGGAGGCCGTGCATGCCGAGCCGGAACCGGAGCCTGAATCGGATTCCGAGCCGGAGGCCCCGGATGAGGAAGAGTCCTCGTCCGATGAGGCCGCCCCCTCCGCGAATGAGGACGTGTCGGAAGAGCCGACCGACGTTGAGGACGAATCGACTGAGGAGGACACGTCCGCTGGAACGGCTGCGGTTGACGAGGCCTTCTCGGAGGAAAATGCGTTTGAGGAAGAGGATGACGCGGACGCCGACGACGAGTCGACGTCCAGTGATTCGAGCGCGTAACGTTGCGTTCCTGTTCGCACGACCTGTAACCAAGTCCCGCGAGGTTGTTATGGCACACAAGAAAGCGATGGGGTCGACCCAGAATGGTCGCGACTCCAATCCCAAATATCTCGGTGTAAAAGCCTACGGCGGTGAGTTTGTTGACGCCGGAAACATCATCGTCCGTCAGCGCGGCACCAAGTTCCACCCCGGACACAATGTGGGCCGCGGCGGCGACGATACGCTCTTCGCTAAGGGCGAAGGTGTCGTCCAGTTTAAGCGAAGCGGCGACCGGAAGTACGTGCACGTGGTTCCGGATGAGGCCTAACCTCATCACCCCCATTTTCCATTGCGAAGAGCTCCTGTCGCCCCCGAGCGAGAGGAGCTTTTTGCGTTTGTGAGGACTCTGTCCCCTTCCCTATGCAAGGCTTTTCTCCGGCTGACCATTTTCGGTTCCCCGACGACCCGGACGCCGTGGAGCTCCGCGCCTTCACGCACGGGCTGCAGCCCGCTACTGTCCCCGCCATGATGGAACACTTTACTGAGGACTGGCGGCGCTTCGGCGTGGACGCCTGGAACGAGGTCCCCAATCATTGGCGGCCGGAAAGCGAGGACCCGGTCGGCTGGTGGACCCTGCCCACCTACCTCGGCGACGAGTTCATTGCCCCCCTCCTCGGCGCCCCCGAGGGCACCTGTATTCATCAGCCCCACGTGCACTGGACGGTCCAGTGTCTCCTCTCCGCGCCGGAGGTTGACGACCGAGGCGACTGCGTGGTCCTCTCCGACACTGCTTTCCCGTCCGTCCTCCACAGCGTGCAGCAGTGGGCGGACCTCCAAGACCTCGCGCCCGCCGTCGTCCCCTCCACCGACGCCCATCACGTAGATCGGGACGCCCTCCTCGACCGAATCGGCGCGGACACCGCCATGGTGGCGCTGAGTCACGTCGGCTTCACGACGGGAGCACGCCTCCCCACCGCCTTTCTTCGAGAGGTGGCGGATACGGCCCGGGCCCACGATGCGCTTTTCCTGCTGGACGGCTACCACGCCGCGGGATCGATGCCCGTGGACGTGCAGGACCTCGGCTGTGACCTCTACGTCGGCGGCCTACTGAAGGAGGCCTGCGGGTCGTCCGGAAATACGTTCCTCTACGTCCGCGACGGTCTTGAGCTGACGCCCCGACTAACGGGCTGGTTTGGCGACGCCGCCCCATTCGAGTTCCGACCAGAGCCCGAACCGCACCCCGACGTGCGCCGGCGGTTCCTCGGAGGCACGACTGCCGTCGCCTCCATGTACCACGCCGTTGAAGGCGTCCGCCTCCTGCTAGAATACGGGCTCGACACGGTACGCGCGCACTCCCTCGACCTGACCCAGCTGGCCATTGAGCGAGCCGACGCCGCCAACCTTCCCCTCCGCTCCCCGCGCGACCCGGAGGCCCGCAGTGCGATGGTACTTATGGAGGTGCCGGAGGCCGAGAAACTGACCGCTCACCTCAAGACCCACCACATCTACACCGACAGCCGGCAGAACGAGGTCGTGCGCATGGCGCCGTTCCTGTGGAACACCGCCGAGGAGGTCCACCGCACCTTCGACCGGATTGAGGATGCACTCGCAACGGACGCCTACCGAGAAGCGTCGGTCGAATCGTCCGGGCCGGTGACCTGATCGACAGCCGCCATTTCCTCCTCTAGGCCCTTCTCGTCCAGGGTCGCGGTGCGCCGTCCCGTACGCGGATCGAGATGGAAAAAGGAGACGAGAGCGCGGAAGAGATCCCCGTGGTGGCGGGCCATGCGGTTCGGTTGGTCAAAAAACGTCTCCACAGCCACCGCAAAGAACTCAGACGGCGCCTCCGCCGCGTAGGGCCGCAGAATGGAGCGCCCCCGCTGCACCCGATGCATCTCGCGTCGCACCAGGGCCTGCCACTCCGCCGACGACGACGAAGCAACGAGCGACGGGACCCCATCGGCTCCTTCGTTGTCGAAATCAAAGAGATGGGCGAGCTCGTGGAGGACGACGTTGTCGGCGTCGTAGGCATCGGCCCAGCTCCTGGCCACGGCGGGGGCGGTGAGGATAATGGGTCCCTGTTGGTGGGCCATGCCGTCGTAGGCCGCGTCGGCGCTCTCGTAGTAGGTATCATTGAAGCGATCGGGATAGAAAAGCACCGAATTGCTCCCAGGAAGCTCCCACGAAGGGCGCCCGTGTAGCAGCACCGCCACGCCCGCTGCCACGCTCAAGGGAAGCTCCTCGGTCACGGTCACGTCCTTCACGCCCTCGAAAGAATACTCGTGCAGCACGAACTGCACGTCTCGTTCGAAGCGCTCGCGGGCCGTCTCGCCGAGGCGGTCGTAGAGGGGCACGTGGGCCGAGAGCCACGCCCGCGCCGGATCGGGCAGCGGAATCCGCGCAAGGCGCCAGCGTTGGACGGCTCGGCGCAGGCCCAGACCGAGGATTAGCGCAGTCGGCACGAGCCCTACCAATGCGCCGTGGGTCCCTACTTGACGGCCCGCGAGGGCGACCCCGCCCCCCACCACAACGGCCAGCAGGACGGTGGTCCACACAGAAGAGCGACGGGCGATGCGCATAGAAAGACAGACCGAACCTTGTCGGTCGGCCGAAATCGATGAGTGCACGCGAAACCGAAATTTTTCTCGGGTTAACGTGAATGCGGGCATGGGTGTAAAAGTGCCGAGACGCCGCCTCGTGATTCCCCGCGTCGGGACAACCAGTTCATCGACACCAAGAAAATTCAGGGGCGCACGATTTATCTCGACACCGCTGTTCACTCATCTGGCGAGTCTTTTCCCGTCGGGACCGTCCGCTCCGCGTTCCTTCCAGCCTTTTTTGACTTCTTTGGTCTCCTTCCGAGGACGTTTTTCGGGCCGATCGTTCGTCGGCATCAAAGAACCCAAAAAGACCAGGAGGATCTGTGGGTTTTACGATTATCCGCCACACAGGCCTGCGCATAGGCTATCTGATCTCGACCGCGATCCAGAGTCAGCACTCGCAGGTGCCGGAGGAATCGTCCGGGCTCCCTTCAGCCCCCCTCGGTTCTCCCCCCCCCCACCCATTTCAACAATAGTCGGGATACGCACCCGAGCACAATTCGGCAGAAGCGACAGAAAAACAGCAGCCGAGCCTCCCGCCTTCTTCGCCCTTTTCACGGATGATCGCCTCGACTCACAGGAACTTCACCCGAACAATAAACCCGGCCCGAAGGTACAGGAGAGAGTCAGTTGAGACTTACTGCCGCGCACACTCCGTCATCGACCAACCTCTCCCGAACCATGGGTGCAATGAGCAAACTCCGGGAAAACACCGGGGTCATTCTCTGGATTCTCGTTTTGTCGTTCGGCATTATCTGGACGCTCCAGGACTCCAACGTCTTCGACGCCATGAACCGACCGGACCAGAACGTGGCGACGGTCAATGGGAAGTCCATTAGCAACCAGGAGTACCAGAACGCCGTCGAGCAGCAGCGGCAACGCTTCCAGCAGCAGATGGAGGGGGATATGACGGGCCGCATGCAAGACATGATGCGAGAACAGGCCTACAATCAACTTGTCGAAAGCACGCTGCTCGAGCAGGAGATGAAGCGCCTCGGCATCAGCGTCACCGACAAGGAGGTCGAAGAGATGGTTTTCGGGGAAACGCCCCACCGCTTCATTCGACAGCAGTTTGCCGACTCTACGGGCCAGATCAACTACCAGCTGCTTAACAATATGGCCCAAAATCCGGAGTACAAGCAACAGTGGGTCCAGATCGAGCAGATGCTGCGGCAGCAACGGCGACAGCGCAAAATGAGTACGCTCGTTCAATCCACCATCTTCATTTCAGAGAACGACATCGAGGACTATCACTGGCGCCAGAACGCGAGCGCCTCGGTTGAGTACGTCGCGCTGCGGTACGCCTCTGTGACCGGCGATTCGGTTTCGGTCAGCGAGTCCGATCTCCGCTCCTACTACGACGACAACAAGGAAGATTTCAAGCGCAAGAAGACCCTCACACTCGACTACGTGACGCTTCCGAAGACGCCGACCGCGGAAGACACGGCCGCTGTCTTCCGCGACCTGTCTCGCAACCGCGACGCACTCGCCAACGCCGAGGACGACTCCCTCTTCCTCGCTCGCAACTCCTCCCGCCGGTCCTTCAGCGAGGACTACCTGACGCCGGTCCAGATGGACGAAAACGTGGCGGACTCGGTCTACGCCAATCCGACCTCGGGACGAATCGTTGGACCAGTGGCCGCCGGCAACCTGGCCCACCTTATCAAGATTCGCGACGCGGAACCGACTGATAAGCGCTACGTCCACGCCTCTCACATTCTGTTGAAATCCGACGGCCAGGACCCTGAACTTCGAAAGCGGCTGACATCCATTAGGGAGAAGATCGAAACCGGCGATGCCACGTTTGCCGAGATGGCCCGTCGCCACTCCCAGGATCAGTCCTCCTCCGACGGCGGCGACCTGGGCTGGCGGGAACGAGGCACCATGGCCGACCGCTTCGAAGAGGCGGCCTTCAACGCTACGCCGGGTACGATTGTGGGTCCGGTGCGCTCGGAGTTTGGTTATCATCTCATCCGGGTGAGCCAGCGCGCCTCTCAGGCCGTCCAGGTCGCGGATCTCGCGTTTAGTCTGGAGCCGGGCCAAGCCACTCTCACCGATAAGCAGAACACGCTCGAAGACGTTGGCTTCTACGCCGAAGAAAACAGTTCCTTCGACGAAGAAGCCGACAGCCGTAACCTTGAGATACAACAGGTACAGGCCGAGGCCGACCAGCAGGCCCTTCCCGGCCTTGGACGAAGCCGATCCTTTTCCTCATTCATGAAAGACGCCGAAACCGGCGACATCAGCGAGGTCCTCGAGGTCGACGACAAGTTCGTCCTGCTGAAGGTCACGGACGTGAAGCCCGAGGGCTACCGGCCGTTCGACGAGGTAAAGAGCCAGATCCGGCCCCAGGTGGAGCTGCAGAAGAAGAAGGCCATTCAGACGCGGCGGATGCGACGTGCCCTGGAACAGAACGGCTTCGCTGAGCTGCCGCAGGTCCTCGGTACAGAACTGCGGTCGAAGTCGGAGGTCACCTTCTCTACGGAGACGGTGCCCGGGGTGGGTCGGGATCCCGCCTTTTCGGGCACGGTGTTTGGCCTGGATGAAGGGGAAACCTCCGGCGTCGTCGAGGGCGAAAATGCCGCATTTGTGGTCCGCGTAAGCGCCATGCAGGATCCGCCCGAGCTTACGGCCGCGAAGCGCCAGCAACTTCGGCAGCAGCTCCTAAAGCAGCAGCAGAAAGAGGTCTCCTCGCAGTGGATGTCGGCCCTGAAAGAGGACGCCACCATCAAGGATCAGCGCAGCCAGTTCCAGTAGCGTCACTGAGGCCGCTGCCCGCGTGACACCGGGCTTGCCCCTTCTCCTGACTCATAGATTCAGGGAGCCGCGGAAGACGCTGACGACGGGGCCTTCGAGATACCGTTCTCGGCCTCGGCTCGTCGTGGTGGTGCCCACCGCGAGGGTACCGCCCCGTGTGCGGACCGTCACGGGCTCTCCGTCCACGCGGCCGGTTGCTTCCGCCACCGCCGCGGCTGCCAGTACGCCGGTCCCGCACGAGAAGGTTTCCTCCTCTACGCCCTTCTCGTAGGTCCGCACGTGGAGCGTTCCGTCCGCGTCCGTCGACACGAAATTGACGTTGGCCCCCTCGGGTTGCACACGGGAATCACTCCGGAGCCGCGGTCCCCACTCCTCAACGGACACCGCCCGGAGGTCCGCCACGAACGTGACGAGGTGTTCAGTACCGGTGTGAATGAAGTGGACGGGCTCCGGTGTGTCGACGTCTACTGTCAGGTTGAGGTCGAGCGCTTTGGGGGACGGCGCGAAGAGGCGTACGCGGTCAGGTTCTTCTTCCGAGACTGCTGCGTGGTAGCGTCCCGCGTCCGTTTCGAAGGTAAGCTCGGGTCCCTCGAAGTCTGCTTGCAAAGCAAACCGGACCAGGCACCGCGCCCCGTTCCCGCACATCGTGGCCCACGACCCATCGGCGTTGACGTAGCGCATGCGATAGGCGGCATCGTCACCGTCGGTCTCGTTGAGCGCGAGGAGGCCGTCGGCCCCCACCCCGAAGCGGCGCGGGCACCACGTGGCGGCCAGGTCAGCCAACTCGTCGTCCGAGAAGCGGTACCACCGGTTGTCGATCACGACAAAGTCGTTTCCGGCGCCGTGCATCTTGGTGAATTCGACGACGAGCGAAGGACTCATAGCGATGGCTTTCTAAATTCGCGGTTTGGATTTATTTCCGTGGCACGATCCGGGCCAGCGGGAGTATAGGGACGCTATCCGAGATCGCTCCGTTTTCTACCGGATGCATCTCTATTCCACGGTCTTTTTAGACAAGCCCTCAAACCGTTGCCCGAAAAAAAGCTGAGCATCGAAGGCGCCGATCCTCTCCTCCTCTTTGGCTTCAACGACGTGTACCTCCGGAAGATCGAGGACGCGTTTCCGGACACGCACATTACCGCCCGCGGCACGGACATTCACCTCCGGGGCGACGAGGACGACATTGAGAAGGTCGAGCGCGTATTCAACGAGATGGTTGTCCTGCTTGACCGCAACGACACCCTGACGGAGGACGACGTCGACACGGTCCTCGCCCTCTTTGATTCGGAGGACGGCACCGTCCCATCCCCTACCCCGGAAGGAGAGGCCCAGGCCGTTCTCACCACACCCGACGGAGAGGTCATCA
>CAYULG010000058.1:0-13929 GCA_964445365.1 uncultured Salinivenus sp.
GGACAACGATGGTGGGCCGCTTTGAGGCCGTAGCACAGGGGCGTGGTGTTCTCCGCTTCAGAATCGACTGGACTGCTACCAAGTCCGCCTTCGTCGACAAAAGGTTGACCAACCTCTCTCCTCCCGATCCCCCGGCGGAGAACACTAGCCTCCTCACCCACGACGACGTCGGGCGTGGTTACGATCGCTTGCAAGCAATCCTCTCCTCCCTCGAAATCGGCCCTCTGGACACGAACACCGAACTCACTGAATGTCGCGACGGCTCTTCACGACGCGGCGGATGAGCCCATAGTCGACGGCCTCGTCGGACTCGAAAGCACGCGCACTCGATAAGTCGGCTTCGATCTGTTCACGGGACTGGCCTGTTTCTTCAGAGAGGATCGTCACCACTCGCTCGTGGCGGTCGTGGGCGGATTGCGCCTTTTGATCAAGATCGGTGGCCGCACCGTAGTCGAGCGATTCGGTCGGCTCTTGAACCCGAAATCGGGCGTGGGGAAGCGAAAAACGACGGTCGGCCGACGCGCCGAGAAATCCGAGCACCCCCGCTCCGGCAATGCGCCCACTCGCTATAGCGGTCACGGGGGCGGCCAAGGACTCTATCAGGCCGTGTATCGAAAGGCCCGCTTCTACGTCCCCGCCTGGGGCGCTGCTCATCATGACGTGGATGGGATCATCCGATTTCGTATCCAACACGACCAGTTGTTCGGTAATTTCACCCGCTACAGCCGTTGTTAAGGCCTCCGCAACGACAATCATACGGTCGTCGAGCAAACCACTTGCGAGCTGAGACGGGAAGTTCGGAGGAGTGAGATCGGGACCAGAGTTATCCATGATTTTTGGATCTTGTGAGTGACAATCATGATGTATGTTCGACACTACTGACTATCCTCCACCCTTCTTTATGTTTGGAATTCAGCGGACCGGACCAGGAGTGAGAACGACCATCGGTTTATCTTTTCCGGGCTCTTGTCGAATTTAGAAAATCCGTGTGGGGTGAGATTGATGAGAACCAAGTGCCCTTGAAAGGACCCGTCTGTGAACATTCCCTGAGCCCGGAACCTGCGCCCGGCGTCGGTTTTTATTCGACCGTGAAATTAGGAGACGGGCCGGTAGTTCAGCGGTTCAGAATGCTGCCCTGTCACGGCAGAGGTCGCGGGTTCAAATCCCGTCCGGCCCGCTTCGCCGTCTGTTCCGATCCCTTCGGGGCAGACGGCTTTTTCTTTTGACACAACCGGAGGCGCCTCTCGGCATTGCCGCGACTGCCCCCCGAACACCCAATCCACCAACACTCGAACACCCGATATGCAATACCGTCACCTCGGCCGCTCCGGCCTCAAAGTCTCCGCCCTCTCCTACGGTTCTTGGGTCACGTTTGGCGATCAGATCAACACCGACCGGGCCGCCGAGTGCATGCAGATTGCCTACGACCATGGCGTCAACTTCTTCGACAACGCCGAGGCGTACAGCGGGGGCCAGTCAGAAATCATGATGGGTGAGATCATCCAAGAAAAAGGCTGGGACCGCACCGACCTTGTCGTGTCCACCAAAATTTTCTGGGGCGGCGACGGACCCAACGACCAGGGCCTTTCTCGCAAACACGT
The DNA here is from genome assembly GCA_964445365.1 of uncultured Salinivenus sp. Taxonomy (GTDB): domain Bacteria; phylum Bacteroidota; class Rhodothermia; order Rhodothermales; family Salinibacteraceae; genus Salinibacter. Next base: position 1,602 of record CAYULG010000058.1, read on the forward strand.
CGTCGAGGGCACCGAAGCAGCCCTCGACCGCCTGCAGATGGACTACGTAGACCTCGTCTTCTGCCATCGGCCCGACGTGGAGACGCCCATTGAGGAGACGGTCCGGGCTATGGATTACCTCGTCAATCAGGGATACGCGTTCTACTGGGGCACGAGCGAGTGGGGCGCCGAGCAGATCCGCCACGCCTACGAGGTCGCCCGGCGCGAAAACCTCGTGCCGCCGACCATGGAGCAGCCGCAGTACAACATGTTTCATCGCGAGCGGGTGGAGCGGGAGTATGCGCCCCTCTACGACGACGTTGGGCTCGGCACCACCATCTGGAGCCCGCTCGGCAGCGGCCTACTGACCGGCAAGTACAACGACGGCATCCCAGAGGACAGCCGCCTCGCCACGGAGGGCTACGAGTGGCTGCAGGACCAGGTGCTCCGCGAAGCGCGCCTCAACAAAGTACGTCAGCTGACGGAGGTGGCCGAAGACCTGGACTGTACCACCGCCCAGCTCGCCCTGGCCTGGTGCCTCACCAATCCGGACGTGAGCACCGTCATCACCGGTGCGTCCAAGCCCTACCAGGTGGAGGAGAACATGCAGGCCCTGGACGTGGTGGAGCACATCGACGACGAGGTGGAGGACCGAATTGAGGACATCCTCAACAATGAGCCGTCGCCTCCGAAAAACTGGCGTCGGGACTAGCGCCCGGTAACATCAGGGCGTTCATACTGTCCCCTCATTGCCGCGTAGCGGAATTTCCTCGGTGTTCGAATTCCACGCTGAGTCATCTGTAGTGGGACGGGTCAACCCTTCTGCCGGCCTGGCCCATGCGCTCCGCGATGTGGCGGGGCCGGTTCGCGACGATCGGCTGGACGATACTGCATCGAAGCGCCCCCCGCCCCATCAACTCTAAGGAATCGCAAACAGAAATCGGCTCCACCTCCCCCGTATCTCGAGCTCCGCCCTACGGCTGAAATCCACGCCGATCGAGCGCCGCACGAAGCACCGGCCTCATCCGCTCGATAACAGGCAGAAACGAGGGCGCATAGAAGTCAATGGCGGGGATGGGGGCCACCTTTCCGGGACCATGTAACGCACCGTCGTGGTGTGCAGCGCGGTCTGCACCACCAGCACGGCACTATCGGCCCTGCGTGCCCACCGGATCCTCAATCTCGATCATACCGACTGGGCTCAACGCAGGCAGCAATCGGTCTCACGCGGCGGCATGGACAACCGAAAGGTCCTCGGACTGTCCCGCTAGGCGAAGGATGTAGCAGGCCCCAGCCCGTTCGAGCGTGGGGGCATCACCCGGCATCCGGTACACGTCCGACTCGCCCAGCAGGCTCACCTGAAGCGTGACGCGCGAGCCATCCTGTTCGAAGTCACTGAAGCGGTTGGACAAGTTTTGGTCTGTGAACCGGGCCTTTACCCGGATCGTGCTCCCGTCCTCGACGATGGTGCCCGTCGTGAATCCGTGCAGGGGTCGCAGCGCACCGTCTTCGTCGCGGCGGTGCCATTGAATGTTGGAGAGCATGTGCTCGCCGTCGGGCAAGGTGACCATAATCGAAACGGGGATCGTCAGTCAGAAGAGCAGATCATCCCCTGTATTCGTGACGGCCCGGCAGGTTCGCCCCTGACCCGCTTCTCAAGAACCGAGCTCCATCCGACGAAGACTGGGCCGCACCGTCCACGGACCCACTACCGGCTACAGCGTCACAGCCTCCCCCCACTTGATTGTCCTCCTACAGGGTACCAGTCCATGGCCTCTTGATCCCCGTAGAGGGACCACGCATATCGCCACGACTCATCGCTCGAACTGCCTGCAGGTTCTGCTTTGTGAAGCTGTTGCCGAGAGGCCCTGCAGGATTCGTTGCATTGATGGCTCAATATGGGGAGCACCATCTGCGTAGCTGCTTGTTTTTTCAGATCAGAACCGGTCTATTGGGGATGCTATTCTACCGAACTACCCCCTTTTTAGTATGGCCTCTACCGTTTCGACGTGGTTTCAGGGCCTCTCCCCCCTGCTGCAATCTCTGCTCGCCGGCTGTTTTACGTGGGGCGTTACAGCTCTCGGGGCCGCCATCGTGTTCGCGACCCGAAAGGTGAACCGCCAACTGCTGGATTCAATGATGGGATTCGCAGCAGGCGTCATGATCGCCGCCAGCTTCTGGTCCCTGCTGGTCCCCGCCATTGACATGGCCGAGGCACAGGACCTACCGGGATGGATCCCAGCGGCAATCGGCTTCTTGGTCGGTGGCATTTTCCTTCGCCTCGCCGACGCGGTGCTACCCCACTTGCACCCAGGCGCACACCGGGCGGAGGCCGAGGGCATCGAGACATCTTGGCGGCGAGCCACGCTCCTCGTTTTGGCAATCACGCTCCACAACATCCCTGAAGGCCTGGCTGTAGGCGTCACTTTCGGCGCGGCGGCCCTGCCAATCGAAGTGGCCACGGGCGCTACCCTGGCCGCCGCGGTGGCTCTCGCCATCGGGATCGGCCTACAGAATTTCCCTGAAGGTATTGCGGTAGCCATGCCGCTCCGGGGGGAAGGCATCTCGACGGGTCGCAGTTTCTGGTACGGCCAACTCTCGGGCGTCGTCGAGCCCATTTCCGCCGTGGCCGGGGCCGGGGCCGTGCTGGCCGTACGGCCTATTCTGCCTTACGCACTGGCCTTCGCCGCCGGGGCCATGATCTACGTCGTGGTCGAAGAGCTCATTCCGGAATCGCAACGCCACGGCAACACGGATCTCGCCACGCTGGGCGCCATGGGTGGGTTTACCGTGATGATGGTGCTGGACGTGGCGCTCGGCTAAAACATCTCTTTCAACATCGTCCGGCAGGAGACCACTTCTACGCATCTTTCATTCCCACCAAAACCTCAAAGAGACGGGCGCCTCAGAAGCAGTCATGCCCTACCCGGTACCGTTCCTCCGCCGAATGCTACTCTCCGTTTTTTCGGGGTGGGACACACCCAGTCGGCCCTCCATCTCCTTGGTCCCTTCATCATCTCCGTACCGCTTACCGTCCGTCACGGAAGGATCCTGCGGGAATCTCCTCGCTCGCAGTTCCCTTTGGGTTGCGAGGAAGATCGATGGTGAAGCGCGTCCCTTTTCCCTTCTCACTTTTCACTGCGATGTCGCCACGCATTAGTTCCACAAGTTTCTTCGTGATAGAAAGCCCCAGACCGCTGCCCTCGTGACTGCTGCGAGCATCCTCTGTCTCCTGTTGAAACGCCTGAAACATATTCTCCCGAAAGGACTCGCTCATTCCAACTCCCGTATCCTCAACTTCGATGCGAGCGTGCGAAAACGAGACATCGCCCCCCACCTCGCCGTCGGACCGGTCGACGCGCGAAACACGGATAATTACGTCTCCGCCCTCCTCCGTGAACTTGATGGCGTTTCCCACGAGGTTTCGGAGGATGCGCTGGATGGCACCGGGGTCTAGCTTACACGAGCACGTCTCACAAGCGAACTCAAGATGAAAATCCACTCCCGCATCGCTGGCCCGCTCAGACTGTTCTTCCCGAATCGCCTTCACTTCCTTCACCAAATCAATCGGTTCCAGACGGAGGTTCTGCTTCCCAGCCTCCAGCTTGGAGAGGCGGAGGACCGAGCTCAGCGTTTCGAGGAGGCGCTCGCTGTTCTCGTGAATCATATTGGCAAATTGCTGGACCTGACCCGTCGCCTCCTCTGTCAGGACCTCCGCAAAGCCCGTAATTGAGGTGAGGGGCGTACGAACCTCATGGCTCATATTTGCCAGCATCGCCGACTTCAGTTCGCTGGCCTCCTCTGCTTTCTGCTTCGCCTCCGTAAGCTCGTTAACCATTTTCGACAACTCCTTCTCCCGATGCTCCAGCTCCGTTTTCGTCTGCTGGAGGTCCTCAAGTGCTTCCTTTAGCGACTGCTCCGACTCTTCCAACTGGCGCTGGTGTCGCTCTTTGACCATGACGGTGCGGGCAAGAGCTTGCTGCTGCTCCTCGTTCGCTCGCCGCAGACGTTCTGCACGCCGGTTGGTTCGCCGTCGAACGACGTGCATCATGATGCCCAGTGCCGCTGCCCCAAACAACCCAATTGCCGGAAAAAAGAGCGCTGCGGGCTGGTGGACCATCCCAGAAACCAAAAACCAGGCAATGAGCGAGCTAAGCAATACAGTAAAGAACCACCCCGGTGAAAGGAAAACGAAACCGGTTCCGACCAACAATAGTGCCATGACGACGACTTCAATCTCATCGGTCAAGGCCTGGGACCAGAGCGTGTTTGTTACCGCAATCACGGCCCCGAGCACGCTAAGGGTATAAACATGGTCGCTATTCGGATCGATATCCGTCAACACCACCCGAAGGAGGAGAAGCACGACCGAGGATCCGGCGGCCATCAGGGAGATGTAGACGGCGTTCGGACGCGCCAGCAACAGCATGTGCGTGAACATCTGCACCAGGTACAGGGTGCTCAGTCCCACCAGGATTGGCCCCAAACTGTCGTGCACGACCGCATTCAACGCCTTTTCGAGCTCATCCTCCTCTACGTCGCGGGCAGCCGAAGCTATGCTCGGAACGGATGGCGTTGATGCCGGCTGTTCTTGTTCCCCGTTCGACCCACGAAACCAGATTTGCGACTGAGTTTCCGTCATCGATGGTCAAAAAAGAAAAGGGAAAACCATCCGAAGTGCCCCCGAGATCGCATCTGCGATTCAGATGCAGTATCGAACTCACGTACAGGACGATTGCGGCTACACCTTAACGCACACTAATCAGGATGGGTGCATCCAGCAGCCGGTCCAACGAACGCTCAGCACGTAATTCGTAGGGCGTTATTTAACTTCGGAGCCGAGACCACCAAATGCAAAACAACGATAGGTCCGGACACTGCTCGACACGGTCTACATACCGTGCACGCGCGAACGAAATCGTTTCGAAGAACCGGTGCGGACCACTCTCGTCTACGATACAGGCTGAGACGAAAGAGATCACCCCCTTTGTTGCCCCCTATTCAGACCCGACAAAGACGGCCACGGCGGTGTAGTTGTCCTGATCCTCCCCTTCCCCTTCTTTGATTTGGGTGGCCATGGTGTCGATCCAGTCATCGGGCGAGCCAGCGGTTTCCATTGCGCCACGCATCTCATCCTCGTGGATCGCCTCCCAGAAGCCATCGGAGCAGAGTAGAAAGGCATCACCGGACTTTACAGGAACCGGTTCGTCCGCCACGTCGGGGTTGGCGGCGTCCGAGTCGCCGAGGGCGCGGAGGATGCGGTGAGACGCATCGTGGTCACGCTGGTCGTCCGCGTCGAGCTCCCCGGCGTCCACGAGGGCCTGAACCACACTGTGGTCCTTCGTCTGATTGGCGATGGTGCCGTCTCGGAAGTGGTAGAGGCGACTGTCCCCGGCGTGTCCCCAGAGCGCCCGACCAGCCTCCCGATCCACAAGGAGAAGCACGAAGGTGGTGCGCATGCGGCTATACTCGGGATGCTTTTGCTGCCGCTCGTGGAGGGTTTTCTGGGCCGCCTGGGCCGCCGCGGAGATCGTCTCCCGGGCCATGTGCCCACGATCCTGACAGACAGACAGCATCGCGTCGGTGGCAAGGGAAGAAGCCAGCCCCCCGCCCCGGTGTCCCCCGAGGCCGTCGGCCAGCACCCAGCCGGCAAGACCATTTTGTTCGAAGTGGTCGGCGTCGTCCTGATTCTTGGAGCGGCCCCCGGTACTGGACCGGACGGCGGTAGCGAAACGCATCGGTATTTATGATGGAATTGTGGGTGGAAAAGCGGGCGTCGAGAGGTGATACATTTGAGAATGCCGTGCAGCGCCACGTGTTCAGCCGGCCTGGGTAGCCTAGCAATTCGAGCTACACGAGCGAACGGATGATCCTTCGAAAGGCTCCTGTCAATCTGAGACCCGTGGGTAGACACCAGTGGAGTCGGACGGCAGACTTTGCAATGACAGGAACGCGTTGCCCGCAAACCGTCGGACGTTCAAAAAACACCGGAGTCCGGAGCAGTGAGCGACGCGTGATCGTCCGGCGACAAGCTCGAGGATTTTTTGCTTTCCTAATGGACGGAGTGCGAGTCGACTTGTATCTTGATCGTTACCGTTGCTGCATAGCGGTGACGGTGTTGTTTAAACTCGCCCACTGTTCTGACGACCAATCAATCCCTATGAGTACCGATTCTTCGTACAATCCGACACCACCCGAGGAGGGTGAACGCATCACCAAATCCAACGGCAGCCTCGACGTCCCCGACCATCCAGTCATCCCGTACATTGAGGGCGACGGCGTCGGGGCCGACATCTGGGCGGCGGCGAAGCCCGTCTTCGACGCTGCCGTCGAGACGGCTTATGGCGGCAAGCGCTCGGTCGTGTGGACGGAGGTCCTGGCCGGAGAAAAAGCCAAGGAGCACACCGGCGAGCTCCTCCCCGACGAGACCGTCGAAACGATCCGCGAGCACCGTGTTGCCGCCAAGGGCCCACTGACGACGCCCGTCGGCGCCGGCTTTCGATCACTAAATGTGGCACTTCGGCAAAAGCTTGACCTTTACGCCAACGTCCGCCCCACCTACTACATCGACGGTGTACCCTCACCGATGAAGAACCCGGAGGAGATGGACATGATTACCTTTCGGGAAAACACCGAGGACGTCTACGCCGGCATCGAGTGGGAGGCTGGGACCGAGGCAGTGGAACAGGTCCGGAAATTCGTCGAAGAGCAGATGGGCTACGACGAAACCATTCATGACGGCCCGGTGGGCATTGGCATCAAGCCGATCACCGAGTTTGGCACCAAGCGCCTCGTCCGTGAGGCCATCGACTACGCCCTGGAGAACGATGACAAGCAGTTTGTGACGCTCGTCCACAAGGGCAACATCATGAAGTTCACTGAGGGCGCCTTCCGCGACTGGGGCTACGACGTGGCCCGCGAGGAGTACGGCGACGAGGTCATCACCGAGGACACCCTCTGGGAGGAGCGCGACGGGGAGCCGCCCGAGGACGCGGTCGTCGTCAACGACCGGATCGCCGACAACATGCTCCAGCAGGTTCAGACGCGAACCGACCAGTACGACGTGCTGGCAATGCCCAACCTCAACGGCGACTACCTGTCCGACGCCTGCGGCGCTCAGATCGGCGGGCTGGGCGTGGCCCCGGGTGCCAACTTTGGCGAGGCGGCGTGCCTAGCCGAGCCGGTGCACGGCTCCGCCAACAAATACGCCGGGCAGGACAAAGTGAACCCCTCGGCCCTCATCTTGTCCGGACGAATCATGTTCGAGTACATGGGCTGGCAGGAGGCCGCTGACGCCATCCTCGACGGTCTCTCGAAGACCATCAGTCAGAAGCGGGTGACGTACGACTTCGAGCGCAACCTGGAGGGCGCCGAGCTGCTGAAATGTAGCGAGTTCGGCCAAGCAGTCGTAGAGAACATGAGCTAGGCATCCGCCTCCGTTCACGCGTTTGAGCAGGCGAACGTTTGACGGGCGAACGTATGTGTGTTAAACTATAAGCGGTGCCGTGGGTGTTCACGGTGCCGCTTTTCTACGGGTCTCCCCAACGGTGCTAAGAGTCCCTCTGATCTGGTGCAAGACGGCCCCCCGACCAGATCACTCTAAATTGGCCCGTCGTGCCTTCCCGGACAGTGGCTCCCCCGCTGTGAACGATTTCCCCAACTCAATGCCGACTCATCCAAAAGAGATAGCTACACAATCCTCAGCGTCCGGTCTTTGTACTCCCCCTCTACTATCGTGAAGGTTCTCATTCCCTCACGATTCTTGCACCGGGCCTCCGCGAGCCTCTTTCAACCTCTTTTTTCCATCAATGGCTGGTTCCACCGTCTCATTCGACAATCAAAAGTCGAAAGAATTCACGAGTGAACTCCGCGACCGGGTCGATGCGTACTTCGAGGAGAACAACCTCTCGAAACACGCAAATACCCGCATGGTCGTCAAGACGGTCGCGATGCTCTCGATGGTCTTTATCCCCTATTTCCTGATTCTATTCGGGGGACTCGGGGTTTGGCCGATGTTCGGTCTGGCGATCATAATGGGCGTGGGCGTCGCCGGTTGCGGGTTTAGCATTTCACACGACGCACTCCACGGCGCCTACTCATCGAATAAGACGGTCAATAAATGGCTCGGCCGTACGTTTGATCTCCTGGGCGCGAGTAGCTACCTCTGGAAAATCACGCACAACGTGATCCACCACACCTACACAAACATTCAGGGTATCGATGAGGACCTGGAGGTATCGCCCCTCCTACGTCTTTCTCCGGAGTCGGAGCAGTACTGGTTTCACCGGTTTCAACACATCTACGGCTTCTTCATCTACAGTTTTTCGACGCTCTTTTGGGTGTTTGCGAAAGACTACAAGTACCTACTGCAGATGGACTTGGGCCCCTACGACGACATCTCTCATCCCCCGAAGGAGCTGGCCACCCTTTTCGGGATGAAGCTATTCTACTACGGCTATATGATTGTGGTGCCACTTCTCGTTCTTAACATTGCGTGGTGGCAATTTGCCATCGGCTTTGTGGCGATGCACATGACCGCCGGACTGATCCTAGGCGTGGTGTTTCAGTTGGCGCACGTAGTGGAGGGCCCCGAACACCATACCTCCGAGGGCACCGACATGATGGAAGACGCGTGGCTGGTCCACGAGGTGAAGACGACGGCCAACTTTGCGCGATCGAATGCCCTCATCTGCTGGTACGTCGGGGGGCTAAACTTCCAGATCGAGCACCACCTCTTTGCTCGCATTTGCAGCGTTCACTACCCGGCCATCAGTGAGATCGTGGAGGAGGTGGCCGAGAAGCACGACATTCCCTATCACACCCACCCCACGCTCTGGCAGTCCATCCGCTCGCACTATCGAATGCTCAAGAAGTTGGGCACCCCGCCCGAAACCAGTCCCGCGACCGCCATGTCGACGTAAGGGTGGTCGCAGTTTCGTCGCGGCCGAGGGGCCGGGCTCGTCGTCCGCTTCCGTCAACTCCTTGCTCCCCTGCGCTACACACTTTCGACCCGGCACCGCTCCCGCTCACCCGCCATTCTCGGGTCCAGCCTCAGGGCCTACGTCATCCCCTGACTGCGGCTCGTCGGGCGACTCCGGCGTACGGACAGTATTCGAAAGCTCGTTCTCGTCGTCCGGGCGGATGCCGACGCCTCGGCGTTCGAGGAGGCGGCCACACATGTCAATGGCCTCGACCAGCCCGTCCGTGAGGTTGTCGTTCCGGATGCCGCGCCGGACACGGGCCACGACCTCGGCCCAGTCGTCGGACTCAACGTGTTCGTTGATGCCGGTGTCGCCGAGTACCTCGATCCTGTGCTCGCGGAGCGACACGAACAAGAGGATTCCCGTGCGGTCACGCGTGTCGAAGACTTCTTCCTCCATGAACGACTGCATCGCACGGCGATGGACCGTCTCATCAAGCAAGTCACTGCCCGCCACGAACCGCTCAAAGAGGGCAACGGAGTTTGCGAACAGCGCCCCTACACTGGCAGCCCCAAGCGCAGCCAACACCACGCCCCACGGCGTGTAGAGCCAAGCGAGCCCCCAGCCCTCGTAGAACTGGAGTGTAAGCAGTATGCCGGTCAGAGCAAGCAGCGCGGCCACACCCGCTCCTCGCCATGCCACGACCTCGTACGATGCACTGCGCGGGACGACGACCGGCACGATCTCCCCCGTCGTTCGCTCCTCAGCCCGCTGCACGGCCTCCCGAACCCGGTCTTCGTCGAGACGATCGATAGCATTCTGCATGGCGGCGTGACAGACACTCGGTGAGAGTATGGAGAGAGTCGGTTCAGCCCGACTCTCCACTACTTCTATGACGAAAAGCTATAAGATACGTCGGGCAATTCAAAGATGGGCCACGCCGAGAAAGCCCCCATTATTTTACCGAGTTATCGGCCTCATTCCACGGCTCCTTCAAAAGTATCAACTCATCGAGAGCCTGACGTTCCCTGCCCCGACGCCCCCGACTGCTCTCGAATCACCTCAATCGCCCGCTTTGCCTGCTGGTAGAAGGGATCGTCCTCACTAGCGGAGGCCATCACCTTTTCGAACTGCTCCACTGCCTGATCCAACCGATTGATCTGCAAGAGGGCGAGTCCCTTTTGAAAGCGGGCCGGGACGAACGTCGAGTCGTCGTCGAGCACCTGGTTAATCGCCTGGATACCCTTCATCGGATTGTTGGTTAGAAGATACGACTCGCCCATCCGCGTCCGGGCACCGAGGTCTTGCGGCCGCGCCTCTGCCACGGCGGCATACGCGTTGGCCACGTGCCGGGCCACGTCTGCCACCTTCGCTCGCCGGCCCTGCTCTTGCTGCACCTTTCGCATCCACTTATACAGCAGATCGCCGGCCCGGCGTCGGTCCTCGATGCGTCCGGTCTGGTCCGCCAACTGTGACTGGACAAAGGCGGCCCGGCTCGGGATTCCGGCCCCAACGTAGAGGTTCGAAAGCTGGATCTGCAGCTTCCGCTGCTGTTCTCCCTCGGCCCCTTCCAAAGCGGTCTCGACGGAATCCACGCGGTCGGCCACAGACCCGTCTACGGATCCGCCGAGTTCATCCACGAGCGTTGAGAGATCCGTGGGGTCCGAGGCGGCCGCCGCCTGTGGAGAAGGCGTTCCGGAACGTCCCCCGGTCGGCCCGCCTGCGGTCGATGAAGGGCCCGCCTCCCCACTCGGCGCCTGCTGGTCGGCGACTGTTTCCCCTTCGACGGAGGCCCCCTCGTTCCCCCACTCGTACTGCTGACTCCACTGCGTCAGGAAGAAAAGCCCGACCACGAGTAGAACCGCCGTGCCTATAACTGCGAGAATTTGCTGCCCCATCTCGGCCTGCTCGTCCGTGTCTCCAGGATCTTCCGTTTCGGGCTCAGACGAGCGCGACCCAGACGGAAGATCGGCCGCAACCGGCCGCGTCCCATCCGGGGTGGCCGCATCCGTCAGGTCCTGCAACTCGGTGCCACACTGACTACAATAATTGGCATCTGGTGGATTTTCCCAGCCGCAGTCGTGACAGTACACGGACTGTCCGGACACCTCAGCCTCTCCCGACTCTGCGTCCTCGGACTCGGCGGCCGGGTCCTCTTCGATCGCGGCCGTGTCATCGGACGCCTCGTCCGGGGTATTCACCAGCGTGCCGCACAGGTCGCAGGCCGCCGCTTCGGGCGGGACACTCGCCCCACAGGACGGGCATGATCGAGCTTCATCAGCCATACAGTTGATGTGATTCTAAAACAAGTGGTGGGAGTCGAATAGGGTGTTCGTTACTGGCCCCCTTGGTCGTTGGAGGCCCGTTCTGCCTTTTGGGTCTCGTCGACCGCCTCCTTAAACTTCTCCGAGGGCCGAAAGACCGGCTCGAACCGTTCGTCGATAGGCACCGGTTCATTGGTCTGCGGGTTTCGGCCCGTGCGGGGCGCACGGTGCTGGACTTCGAACACGCCAAACCCTCGCAGCTCAATACGCTCTCCTTGCTTCATTGCCTGTTGGACCGTTGTCATAAAGCCCTCGACGACGGCCTTCGTCTCGATCTTGGTAAGTCCGGTGCCTTTGGCAATGTGGTCTACGATGTCGGCTTTCGTCATGGCGGCAGCTGGTACGGTTATCTTTCAGTGAGAACCGAACGAAAACATGGCTTGCGAAACGGGACGCTGCCGTTTGTTGATTCCCGTCGTGCCGACGCGAGAAAACCGGGACGTTCTTTTCGTCGAGAAACATTCCGGGCCGTTCTGAGAAGGATGTGGGCGGTTCTAAATCGCGGTTTCGGCCTGTTCATCTTTCCGGAAATCCATTCTCGCCCATGCTCGACCGCTCCCTGCCATTCCTCGTTGGCCTTCTCGTCCTCGCCTGCCCTGCGCTGGGCCAGTCGCCCGAAAGCTGGCAGCAGCGGGTGGACTACGAGATGGATATCGCCCTGCACCCCGACGACCACCAGTACACCGGCGAACAAACGCTCACCTACACCAACAACTCGCCGGATACGCTCCATACGGTCTTCTACCACCTCTACTTCAACGCCTTCCATCCGGAGTCGATGTTCGCCGAGCGGCACCGCCACCTCCCCGACCCGGACGGCCGCACCGTGCCCCGCATCTTCAACCTCAGCCCCGACGAGCAGGGCTGGCATCGCGTTCGCTCGCTGACGCAAGACGGCCAAACGGTCGAGTACGACGTCACCGACACGGTGATGCGCGTCGAGCTCGCCGAGCCCATTCCCCCCGGCTCGTCAACCACCTTCGACATGGAGTGGCGGGCACAGGTCCCCCTCCAGACACGGCGCAGCGGCCGCGATAGCCGGGGCGACAGCATCGACTTCACGATGACGCAGTGGTACCCCAAGATGGCCGAGTACGACGAGCG
>CAYULG010000059.1:0-13744 GCA_964445365.1 uncultured Salinivenus sp.
GCTCTCACCGCTCCAAAAGTCCCCCTCGAAGGGTCGAGCCGCGAGATCGATGCCCGCGTGCGCACCCTCCTCGACGAAGCGATGTCCGTGTACGACGTGGACGTGGAGCGGCTGAATGCCCTCCGGCCGGACCTCATCCTCACCCAGTCGCAGTGTGAGGTGTGCGCCGTGTCCCTGCCGGTGGTCGAGCAGGCGGTGGCCGACCGTGTCGAGGGCACCCCGACGGTCGTAGCACTGGAGCCCCACACCCTCGATGACGTACACGGCGACATTCGGCGCGTGGCCGCCGCCCTCGGCTGTCCTGACCGCGGCGACCGCCTCGTTGGCCGGATGCAAAATCGCATGCGGGCGGTGTCGGACGCCGTCGCTCCGCCCGACGACGCTGAGCGCCCGACAGTGGCGGCCCTGGAGTGGATCGATCCGCTAATGGGTGCCGGGGGCTGGATTCCGACGCTTCTTGAGGCGACCGGCGGGGCGCCGGTCTTTGCCCGTCGTCGCGCCAACCTAGAGGCCCTGCGCAGCACCGATCCCGACCGTATCATCGTGATGGCGTGCGGATTCGGTCTGGCCCGCACAGACACCGAGATGGATAGTCTTCGGACCGACCGACGGTGGCCTACACTGCAGGCCGTACAGAACGGGCACGTGTACCTGACCGATGGAAACCACTTCTTCAATCGGCCGGGCCCGCGCCTGTCGACCTCCCTGGAAATTCTGGCCGAGATCCTTCATCCGGACCGGTTCCGTGACGCGTTCGATCAGTCGCACCAGGGAACAGCCTGGCAGCGAGACTCAGCCCCGGTTTCTTTCTCGACTCAATAATTGCTCATCCTCCTCCATCCTCCATGACCATTGACCGCTGCTACTGCTACGAGAAGACGTTCGAGACCCTCAGGGCGGTGGCCGAGGAGACCGATGCAGACTCGATCGAGGACCTCCAGGCGCACGTGACGTTTGGCCAAAACTGCCAGCTGTGCCACCCGTACGTGCGCCGGATGCTGGAGACGGGCCAGACGACGTTCGACGAGATTATCGAGGAGGACGCGACTCCGGACACGGCGTCGTCCTGAGCGACACTGCTCCCCGAGCGACCAACCGTCCGCGTCGTCCGTAAACACGGGCACAAAGTGATTTTCCCCCGTCCGTCCTTATGCCGATGGCCGCCCTCCTCTACGTCTTCCCACACCCCGACGACGAATGCTTCGGGCCCGCTCCGGCCCTCGTTCACCAGCGCTGTGAGGAGCACGAGGTGCACCTGCTCACCCTCACGCGGGGGGAGGCGACCACCCAGCGCGACCGGCTCGGCTACTCGAAAGAGCGGATGGCCGAGGTGCGGCACGAGGAAATGCGAGATGTCGCAGCGGCTCTGGACCTGACGTCCCTCACGGTCCTGGAGTACCCGGACGGCCATCTCGCGGAGCTCAACCCCCTTGTGCTCGAGAAGGAGATCGCCAGTTCCATTCACGACGTCGAACCGGATGTCCTGGTCACGTACCCGGTCCACGGCATAAGCGGCCACCCGGATCACCTGGTCACCCACGGCGTCGTCAAGCGCGTCGCCTGTGCCCTGCAGTCCGATGGCGCCTCATACCCGAAGCGGCTCGCCTTTTTTACGCTGCCCCCACCGCCCGAGGACACCGACCGAGCCGCCCACCTTCGCCACTCGCCATCTTCCCTCATCGACTGCGTGGTGGAGATCAACGAGTCCGACCTGAAGACGGCGCGCGAGGCCCTCTACCGGTACGAAACCTACCGGCCCGTCATCGAGGAGCAGCGGCCGCTCCGATCCGTGGCGGACGGCGTGCCGTTCGAGTTGTTCGGCGAGGCCCACGACCCGCCGTTGTCGGGTTTGCTGGATGATCTGGGGCCGCCCGGTGACGCCGACTGATCCGATTTCGATGCTCCTTCCTCGGTTTTCAGAATCATAATCTAGATCGGCGGGCGACCCGGAACGCCCGTCTGGCCCGTTCGGGTATCATGAACTGAGTCTTTTCCCGACTTGATGACCGATGCCCCGATGAGCACGTCCCTGGTCCGGTGGCTTCCGACCGCCGTAAACCGCCTCGCCCTCAAGGTGGCCATCCCGGTGGCTCTCGTCGCGGCCGTCGGGACCGCGCTGGGAACCGCCTGGCCGCTGTGGGGCGCACTGGTCGCCGGGCTGGGCCTGGGCAGCGTCGCCTACGCAGCGGCCCACCTCGTCCTGCACCGACGTCTCCGGCGGGCCCACACGGCCCTCCATCAGATCCGCCAGCATGCCTTCGAGGACCTGACGCCCCCCACCGGTCCCCGCACCGACGACCTCGACAGCCTCCGCTGGGAGGTCTACCGCACCGGCCAGAAGCTTGAGAGCGAAATTCAGGACTTCAAAGAACGCGAGAGCTATCGGCGCGAGTTCATCGGCAACGTCTCCCACGAGCTGAAAACCCCCATCTTTTCCATCCAGGGCTTCGCAGAAACGCTCCTCGACGGGGCACTCGACGACGAAGCGGTCAACCGCACCTTCCTCGAGAAAATCCTCCACAACGTCGGCCGCCTCGAGAGCCTTGCCCGCGACCTCTCGGCCATTACCAAGATCGAGACGGGGGAGATGGAAATGTCGAAGGAACCGTTCGAGGTGGACGCCCTCTTCCAGGAGGTGCACGACTCCCTAGAGCTCAAGGCCCGCGAGAATGACATCGCCCTCCATCTGGACGTAGGGGAGGACCTGCCCACCGTATACGGCGATCTAGAGCGCATCCGTCGGGTCATCGTAAACCTGACGGACAATGCCATCAAGTACAACGAGGCCGGCGGTACCGTCACGCTCCGTGCCCGGGTCCGCTCCGGAGACGAGGTCGAACTCAGCGTTGCCGACGACGGCATTGGCATTCCTCAGGAGCACCTGTCCCGGCTTACTGAGCGCTTCTATCGGGTGGACAAGAGCCGCTCCCGCAACCAGGGCGGCACGGGCCTGGGTCTCGCCATCGTCAAGCACATCCTGGCCGCGCATGATCGCACCCTGAACGTCGAGAGCACAAAGGGAGAGGGCTCCATCTTTGGATTTACGCTGCCCACCACCCCTCAGCCTGCTCTCCAAACGGCATAGGGTCCGCTTGGTCACGTCTCCCGTAACGTCGCTGTCCTCGGCTTGAATAATGTGCCCTGTCGTTTCGCCCCCTTTGAATCCGGTTTCGGCCCATCGCATGGAGATCGATGTCTCACCCGACTACGAGTCCCTGAGCAGAACGGCAGCGCAGCGGATTCAAGCCGCCACAATCAGGACCCTGGCCCAAAAAGACCAGTTCGCCCTTGCCCTCGCCGGCGGTAGCACGCCGCGCCGATTGTACGAGCTTCTGGCCGAGGCCGACCTGCCGTGGCCCCGAGTTCATCTCTACTGGGGCGATGAGCGAGTAGTGCCGCACGGCCATCCCAAAAGTAACGTCAAAATGGTCCAGGAAACCCTCCTAAACCGCACCTCCGTGCCGGACGAGAACATCCATCCGATCCCTACGGCGAATGCGGCCGACGCCGCAGCATCTTCGTATGCGGACACCCTTCAGCACGCGTTTGCCGACCGATCCCACACGTTTGATCTCGTCCTGCTGGGGATGGGAACAGACGGGCACACCGCCTCCCTTTTTCCTGAGCACGATCCCTCTCTCAACGACCCGAAGTGGGTGCGGACCGTGTCCGCCCCACCCCGACACGACGTGGCCCAGCGAATTACTTGCACCCTCCCCGTGCTCAACGAGGCACGACGCGCCTACGTCCTGGTCTCCGGGGCATCGAAGCGCGAAACGGTCCAGGCTGCCCTCGACAACGGCGACGCGTCGCTTCCGATTAGCCGGGTTCAGCCCCGGGAAGGAATCGTGTGGTTCCTCGATGAAGACGCCCGTCCAGCCTCAATCTGAGCGCGAGCCTGTTCAGTGCCGCCCCCATCCTTACGCCAATCTCATAGCTTATAATTCGTGACCGAAGTTTTCGGACGCTGAGGGTCGCTCATCGTATTCTGACGCTGCTTGGCCGACTCCACGCCCCAACAACCCGCAACCCGGCCTACGGGGGGAGCAAACGAGCGTCGTTCAGGCTCCACTCTGCGCGTAGGTCCTGCGCCAGTCCGAAATCGCGTCGTCCACGCGGTCCTTGTAGGCGGAGAGAGGGGCGCCCCAGAACAGCACCTCGTGGTTGTCGATTCCCAAGTAAAAAACCCGATCCGCCCAACGGGCGACCCTGAGCCGGAACGACGGGCATGAAAACAAGCGCGAATCACAACGCATTTCCTCGTCGAAGGACCGGCTCGGGGCGAATTGGCGAAGCAGAGTCAGGCAGTGCTGGAGGGTCGGGGTCGTATGACAACGCGTCACCCAATGAATCGTGCAGCGAATATTTTGCTTTGGCACGGCTTGACAATAAGGGCGGCGCCTCAAAACCATTGCCTCGCACGGTCTCTCATCGGGCAGAAGGAGCAGGCACGGTGCTTGCTCGCGCAATGTGCCCGTCGAAAATGTCATACGTTTGCGATGGAACGAAAAGAAACATGTCTCAGTCATCCGCTCTCCGGATGATAATCGGGACGTAATGAAGGATGAGTCCAAAAATTTTGAATCGGTCCAGAATTTGTCTATACTTTCTTCTGGATTTGGATTATTCCAATGTATCCATTGGCTCACACTCCCCACCGCCATGGAGAATCCAGTTGACCGCACGATTCGGTTGATGGCCCTTGCTGCGGGTGTCGTCAGTCTGCTCGTGTTCGTTGTGTTTCACTTCGTCTAAAGTTGGTCCCGGCTGGCCTTGGCCACCGCTCCATCCTCGAATCGTTCGGGGGATGGGAAACGTGTGTGTTCTGTAGAAACTTCCTGCCGGTCGGAATCCTGTACCCGTAGGCATCGTTAGGGCTGTCGTTGAAAACTTTGTGCACGGGTCTGTATCTCTTCTCACGATCATTCTCTCTTTACCATGGCGGAGCTTGTCGTCGTAGGTGACCGCGTTCTCGTACGCCCTCAAACCGGCGAGGAAAAAACCGATGCGGGCCTCGTTCTGCCAGCTTCGGTCTCCGGGCAGGAGGACGTGAAAAACGGCCGCGTGGTGAAGACGGGACCTGGTTACCTCACACAAAATCCCGAGTATAGCGAAACGGAGTCCTGGAAAGAGTCGACGACCCCTGTTCGGTATCTTCCTCTCCAGGCTCAACCGGGCGACCACGCTTTCTTCTTGCCCAGTGAGGCGTTCGACCTGCGCTACGACGACACGCACTACATGATCGTCCCCCACTCTGCCATCCTCGCTCTCATGCGAGGAGACGACGAAGGTACGCACGAGGAGCCGTCGGATACGACCCTCGACGACCTGGAAGACCTCTGGGACGAAGACGACGAGTAGCGGCCCTAGCCGTCCCGGTTCCTTCACTTCTCCGGGAGCACACGGCTCTTCCTATTCTAGGAATCGAACGTCGAATCAGAGGATTCGGAGGGCGGAAGTCCCTTCACTGAGACCCGAGCGGCGCACTGTTGGATTGCCCGCTTGGATACACACACAGACGAAATGAAAACCCCCGCTCGGTTCACCCTCTCGGGTGTGTAAGCGAGGGCAACCACCTCGTCAGGCGGTGTGGAGCCACTGGGATTCGAACCCAGGACCTCTGGAGTGCGATTCCAGCGCTCTACCAACTGAGCTATGGCCCCAGGTGGTGAAATGGCAGAGCAGAAAGCTCTGCGATTTCTCTAAATGCAGTACCCTGCAACGGCCCTGTTCTCCCCCCTGTTCCACCACGCTCGGGGATGGCGCCCACCACACCCGGCTCCAAGCGTGAGAACCGCGCAAAGATGTCGTGCGGGCGTCGTGACGAGCCTGTAAGAAGCAGGATCCGCCTGGCACGCACGCCCGGGTGCGACGTAGTCCTCCTTGAACCCTCTTGGAATCAGCTATGATCTCCGTCGTGAGTCACAAAAATTTACCGACGAAGACGTGCCCGGTCTGTAACCGCGAGTTCGAGTGGCGTAAGAAATGGGAGGACGACTGGGAGAACGTCAAATACTGCAGTCAGCGCTGTCGCCGCAACAAGGATCGTGACCACGTCCCCTGGGCCGAAGAGGCATGACCTGAGATCGTGCGGGGCCGCAAGCGCCGCTGCCAAGCACCTCAGCGTGTCTACGCGTCCGTGGGTACCTCCCCTCTCAACTTTCCATCTTCTAACCTTCCGACCTTTACTCCGTGCCCTCCACCGCCCTCGTCTGGATACGGAACGACCTCCGCATCCGCGACCACGAACCCCTCCGCTACGCGGCCGACCACCACGACCAGGTCGTTCCCGTCTACTGCTTCGATCCCCGCCACTTCGGTACCACAATGTTCGACCTCCCGAAGACCGGGGCGATCCGGGCGCGCTTCCTCCGCGAGTCGGTGCAGGACCTTCGCGGCTCGCTCCAAGATCTCGGTGCCGACCTAGTCGTGCGTCAGGGACGGCCCGAAGACGTGCTTCCGACGCTGGCACGACGGACCGATGCCGACGAGGTGCTTCAGTTTCAGGAGGTAGGGACTGAGGAGCGAGAGGTCCAGTCCGCCGTCAAGGAGGCCCTGCGCGATACGGACGCGACGGCAGGCTTCTTCTGGGGCAAGACCCTCTACCACGTCGACGACGTTCCCTTTTCCGAGCCGGCGGACATCCCAAACGTCTACACGAACTTCCGGAAGGCCGTGGAAAAAAAGAGTCGGGTCCGGGACACCATCGCCGCCCCCGATTCCCTCTCGCCCATACCCGAAGGAATTGAGCCGGGCCCCATTCCTACGCTCGACGACCTCGGCATGGAGGGCGACGGAAGCGTCGACGAACGATCCGTCCTCCCGTTCCGCGGCGGTGAAACGCGGGGACTTGACCGCATCGACGAATACATCTGGCGCGAGGACTGCCTCAAGAAGTACAAAGCCACCCGGAATGGCCTGCTTGGCGCCAATTATTCGTCCAAATTCAGTCCGTGGCTGGCCCATGGCTGCATCACACCCCGTCAGATCCACGAAGAGGTGGAGCGCTACGAGCAGGAGCGGTTCGACAACAAGTCCACCTACTGGATGAAGTTCGAGCTCATCTGGCGCGACTTCTTCACCTATGTGACACGGAAGGCCGGCGACCGTCTCTTCCACCCCGGTGGCATCATCGGAAACGACATCGACTGGCACTACCACGACGAGTCGTTCGAGCGCTGGGCCACTGGTACCACCGGCATCCCCTTCGTCGACGCCAACATGCGCGAACTCAACCGGACCGGCTACATGTCCAACCGCGGCCGACAGAACGTGGCCAGTATGCTCTCACAGAGCCTGAAGCTGGACTGGCGGATGGGGGCGGCCTACTTTGAGTCTCGCCTCGTAGACCACGACGTGGGCTCCAACTGGGGCAACTGGGCGTACAACTCTCGCGTGGGCAACGACCCCCGGGCTCGCTACTTCAACATCGTAAAGCAGGCCCAGCGCTACGATTCCGACGGGGAGTACGTGCGGTACTGGCTCCCTGAACTGGAAGGCGTTCCCGACGAGTACGTCCACGAGCCCCACAAGATGAGCCACGAGCAACAGAAACTGTTCGGCTGTGTGCTCGGGGCCGATTATCCGAAACCCGTCGTGGATCTGGATAAAACCTACGAGCGCATCCGCGCGGAACGCGACTGAAAGCGGGATGCGGGGCAAGTCGGGGAATGTCGGAGAAGCAGGCGTAGGGCCCTTTCTTTCGGACGGACCGGAGGCCCGCACATGGTACTCGTCGAGAGCACCAATCCCCCTCCCTCACCTGGTGTCGTGAGCGCATACGCTCCCCTCAGTGCGAAGGGGAAAGACACTACGCACTCTTCCGCCCGCCGGCCACGAAGAAGTCGTCCTGTCGCCACGCACAGTCCACGTCCGTAAATCCGGCACGCTCCATGGCCTTGAGCTGCGGAAAGAGCGGCATCGTGCCCACGTGGTCTCCGATGATGCAGTGGCCTCCCGGACGCAGGGGCTCGTGGATGCTGCGGAAGAGCAGTTCGTACCGCGATTCCGCCTCGGCCGCGTCCACGTCGTGCCCAATGACGGCGTGCAGAGCAAGAGAGGCCACCACGAGGTCGAACGGACCGCCCGGCAACGGCTCACCATCGGACGGAATCGTCACGCCGAGCGGCTCCACGTTACGCGTCATGCGCTCGACTTTCTCGTGGGCAATGGAGAGAAGATCGGGATCCTCGTCGATCAGCACGAGCTGGATTTGGGGGTAGGCGTCCAGCACCGTCGCCGCCGCGTTGCCTGTGCCGCAGGCCAGGTCGCCCACCACCGACCCCGGTGGGAGTGGCGGCAGGGCCATCGCCATCTCTTCCAACATCGGAATGGCCTGTGGCATCCGGCGCTCGAGATGAATGTCGTACCAGCGGCCATTGTCCCAATGGCCATCGTCGCGGCCGAGGTTTTGCGTCCAACTCGGGAGGTCGCTCATGAACGTAGAAGGAGTGTATGGAAGGAACGTGACTCAACGCCTCCCTCCTACGGACAGACCGGCCGTGTGATTTGTCAAGTGACAGGCACCTCACCCTGACTGGTCCGCTTGTGGATTCCTTCGTCGCTCATGTGGCCCACGTAGCGGCCGAGAATGGTGACTTCTTCGAAGACATCGGGCTGAATGTGGATGTCGTCGTACTCTGGATTGCATGGTTCGAGGCGCAGGCCGTCCTCGTCGTGGTAGACCCGCTTCAGGGAGGTCTCGCCGTTGTAGAGCACGGCCCCGATCCCGCCCTCCGGAATGTCCTCGTCGATGAGGAGCACATAATCGCCGTCGTGGATGTCAGCCCCCCGCATCGACTGGCCCGACACGCGGATGGCAAAAATGCGGTCGAGGTTGGGAAACAACATGTCGAGCGTAATGGTGCCGAGGTCCGCCTCGACCGCCTCCTGCAGGGTGCCCGCCGAGATGACGCCTTTGATCGGAATGCCCGGCTCGGGCTGCTCCTGGTAGCGCTCGGCCAAGTGATAGCCCTGCTGTTCATCGTGTTTGAGGTGCCCCTTCCGGTGAAGGGCCTTCAGATTCTGCGTGACACTGTTCGGGGAGCTGTACCCGAAGTGCTCAATAATCTCCCGGTAGGTGGGCCACACGCCGTGCTCCTTCGTGTGATCGATCAGATACTGGAGAAACTCGTGCTGCTTGGCGGTGAGCTTTTTCCGACCCATGACGTGTGCGACCAGTGTGGTGCAACGTGTCGAAGCGACAATCAGGCCCCATCTCGCAATTCGGAGGCACGGGGGACTTATAGTCCACACATAATGGTATCGAGGCAACGGGAGAAGGTCAAGACCAGCAGGGCAGCACGATTTGAGTTGCGGGTAAGATGCCCTCGCCTCAACGGCCTCCTTCAATCGCCCCGCCGTGTCCGAAGATCGAAGGGGAAAGGGGAAAGGAGCGAAGGGCGAGGAAAGAAACGTGAGACGTGTAGGACGGACGTCTATTCCGACGACGGGGACTGTTGAGCGGACGGGGATGCGGTCTGCGTCGTCCCTCGTTCGAGCTGGGCAATCACTTTCTGGCTGCGGTCGGGGTACGCCTCCTCGACGTGATAGCGGAGAAAATCGCGGACGAGCGTCTCTACTTCCCGTCGCACAGCCGGTTTGAGTTCCATGCGCATGACGGTGTCGAGGTCGGCCCGAGCAAAGACGGCGTAGGCTCGGAGGGCAGCACGGGAGGCACGCCGGGGCGCCTCGGGGGCGGCGTCGACTGGATAGACTCCTCCGTTTGCCCGGGAGAGCAGGCCCTCTTCTTCCACAGCCTCCACGTTCGCGCGATCGATAGCAGGGGCGATGCCCAGCAACTCGGCCATGCGCAGCTGCACGAACGGCCACAGGTTGGCCGCGCGCTCTTCCGTGCGGTTGAGCCACCGCAGTGCCCGCATCGTGAGCGTAAACACGTCGGGCTGGGGACTCTCCTCCTCCACGATCGCATCCACGAGTTCCACGATGCGGAGCCCGATGGTGATCGATGTCAGGTCGCGGCGGAGCCGGTGGAAGGACTCGACGTGGCTGCTCTCACTCAGGATTTGCAGTTCGCGCGTGGGCTTGTAATAGAACACGACCTGCGTGTAGGCCATCGGCTGGAGGGTGGCCCCGAATTGACTTTTCGTCCGGCGGGCCCCCTTCGCTATCACCCCGATTTTTCCCCGCTCGCGGGTGAGGAGCGTGACGATCTGGCTCGTTTCGCCATAGTCAAGGCTCCGTAGCACCACCGCTTCCGTCCGAATGATCTCCCGCTCAGCCATGATGATTTCGGGGCAACGGACGGCCGTCTGTCCCTGAGGCAGCGACCGCTCGACGTTAGATTCTGGGGGTATGCGTTGTCTACCAAGCACAGCAATTCACAGCCCGCGCTACAGATCCTTCTCTCTCATGATCTGGCTCTATCGTCTCCAGCAACGGCTCTCGATTACGCGGCACGAGGGACTTGCCATGCTCACCCTGACGGTCCTGTTCGTGACAGGCCTCACCGTGCGGCACGTGCAGGAGCAGCGGGTCCCTCCCGTCGCTGTCGACTCCCTGGTCGCGCAGACGTCCGTGAAGACGGCCGGAGCGGCGTCTCTTGCCGGCTCTACGTCTACCGAACCGGCGTCTCCGTCCCCGGACGACCCCGTCAACCTGAATGAAGCTTCTCGCGAGGCCCTGCAGACACTCAGCGGCATCGGCCCGGCCCTCTCGAAGCGGATCGTCCAGTACCGCTCCACACAGCGGTCCTTCCAGCGGGTCGAAGAACTCAAGCGCATCAGCGGCGTGGGCCCCAAAACACTGGCCGACCTCCGCCCGATGGTGACCGTCGAATCGTCGGGGGCCCGGTGAGAATCACCGGCTCAGACCGAGGAATCTGACACGTCGCTGGCTTCGTCGGACGCCGACGCGTTGTCCG
The DNA here is from genome assembly GCA_964445365.1 of uncultured Salinivenus sp. Lineage (GTDB taxonomy): Bacteria > Bacteroidota > Rhodothermia > Rhodothermales > Salinibacteraceae > Salinibacter. The sequence continues at coordinate 10,883 of CAYULG010000059.1, forward strand.
CTGCTTCCGCCCCGGTCCCATTCGCCTCCTGCCGCTCCCGCATCCGCTTGGCGAGAGCCTCCGGTGTCCACTTCTCCGCCACCTTCTCCTCGCGCTCCAGAAAGCGATAGACCGGTACCAGGAGCACGGCAGCCAGCAGCCCAAACCCGACGATCGTTCCGACGATGATGGGCAGATATTCCGGATCAAACAGCGGCGAAAGGTCCATATGGACGGAAGGGGTCGACAACACTCGACAGCCTAGGATTGGCTGCACAAGGAGTAGGAGCTTTGACAAACGACCATCGTGGGCGTGCGGTTCAAGGGGTCCGGCCAAAAGGAGCGTAAGATTGACCCGGATAGCAATTGTTCTCCGTGGAGGCCGTCGCGGGGAATACCGGTGCTTGCACCACATGGAACTGCATCGGTAACATGTGTTACGATAGAATCCATCTCTTCCCGAAGGTGTTAGTTCGCTTCTCTTCCTCATTATGTTCTGGTTCCCATGACCCCGCCTAAACGTCCAACACCGGAGATCGAAAACGTTCGGCTCTTGATCGTTGAGGACGACCCCGAGGTGGGGACCGGCCTCGAAGACTATTTTTCCCTCAAGGATTATGATGTGACGCGTGTCGAAGACGGCGAGGAGGCGCTTCAGGAAATTACGGCTCTCCCTCCCTACGACGTGATCCTCCTCGACGTGATGCTGCCCGAGAAAGACGGGTTCGAGGTGCTACGGGAGGCACGCAAGTCGGGCGTCGACTCGCCCATCATCATGCTCACCGTCAAATCCGAAAGGAAACACAAACTGCGTAGCTTCGACCTTGGGGCTGACGACTACGTCACGAAGCCGTTTGACGCTGAGGAACTGGCCGCACGGGTGCGTGCTGTGCTGCAGCGCAGCCAGAGCCCCCTGCCCGAGGTGAAGGACATCTACACGTTCGACGACTTCACGATCGACTTTACTGAAGAGACCGCAACGAAGGACGACGAGGAGATCGAACTTACTGACCTGGAGTTCGACATCCTGGAGTACTTCATCAATCACCGGGGCCGTACCGTGAGCCGAGAGCAGCTGCTGCGCGACGTGTGGGGCATAAGTGGCGATATCACCACCCGGACCATCGACCGCCACGTCGCTTCGCTCCGTAAAAAAATTGAACCCGACTCGGATGAGCCCACCCACATCCAGACCGTCTACGGCGTCGGTTACAAGTTCGTCGAATAGACACGCAGAACGGGGTTTCCCTGCTCTTCTAGCCCGTTTACGACCCGGCACCCCACGATCGCTCCATCTGTTGTAACTCTCGTCCCTACCGCTTACCCTACACGGTGAAGTTAGGGGTGCCATCGGCGCCATGCGCTGAGGCTGAGAGTAAACCCTTCGAACCTGATCCGGCTTGTACCGGCGAAGGAAAAGCAGCACCGACAATTCTCAGGCGTTCGGTGTGGATCCCGGCTTCTGATCCGTCTTTCTTTCACTGACGCCTGTCCACATGCTGTCGCTTAATGAGCAACTCGTTCTCATCTCCGGGGCCAGTCGGGGTCTCGGCGCCGCCCTCGCACACGCCTTCGCCCGCGAGGGGGCCGATGTTGTCGTCAATTATCTCCAGAGTGAAGAAGCCGCCCATACCCTTGCCGACACCCTAACCGCCGAGTACGATGGGAGGGCGCTCCCCGTCCAGGCCGACATTCGCGACCGTACCGCCGTCGAAGAAATGGTCGACACGACAGCCGATCACTTCGGGACACCTGTCACCAGCGTTGTCCACAATGCCCTCGTTGACTTTCGCTTTGACCCGGCGGCTCGCGCTGAGGCCGACGAGGTCGACTGGGCCGACTACCAGGCCCAGCTTGACGGCTCCGTACAGGGGGCTCTCCATCTCCTGCAGGCGACCCTCTCCGGCATGGACGAGGCGGGCGGGGGTCGCTTCATCGCCATCGGCTCGAACCTCGTGCAGGACCCGGTCGTCCCGTACCACGAGTACACCACCAGCAAGGCTGCGCTGCTCGGCTTCGTGCGCAACATGGCGAGCGAACTCGGGGACAAGAACGTCACCGTCAACATGGTCTCCGGCGGGCTCCTCGACGAAACCGACGCCAGCGCCGCCACGCCCGACGAGGTGTTCGACCTCATCGCCCAGAACACGCCCCGCGGTGAGGTAACGACGCCGGCGGAGGTGGCCGACGCCGTTCTCATGATGGCCTCGCCCTGGGCCCGGGCTGTGACCGGCCAAAATCTCATCGTCGACGGCGGGCTCGTTATGCGGTAGCGCGGAACCGAACCGGCCGATTTGCGTGCAGCCGGACCGCGATTTCCGTCACAGAGCCCACCAATCGGATGGCTTCCGTCAGCCGAGGCGATCTCATCGAGCTCGACATCGAAAAGTTTGCCGATGAGGGCCAGTCGCTGGCTCGCGTGGACGGCTACGTCGTCTTCGTGGAGGGAGCCGTCCCCGGCGACCGCGTGAAGGCCTACGTCCACCAGACGAAGTCGAACTACGCCGAGGCGAAGCTCGACACGCTGCTGCAGCCGAGCGACCTGCGCACTGAGCCCCGCTGCCGGTACGCGGATGAATGCGGCGGCTGCAAGTGGCAGCACGTCGAGTACGAGGCGCAACTCGACATGAAGCAGCAAAGCGTGCGAGAGGCCTTCCAGCAGCACACTGAGTTCGAGGACGTGGAGGTGCGCCCGACCCTGGCGTCGCCGAAGCCGTTCTTCTACCGAAACAAGATGGACTTCGACTTCAGCGCGGACCGCTGGCTCACTCGCGACGAGATCGACACCGGCAAGGAGTTCGACACGGACTTCGCCCTCGGCCTCCACGTCCCCGGCAACTTCTTCAAGGTGCTCGACCTGCAGGAGTGCCACCTCCACTCCGA
>CAYULG010000060.1:0-13526 GCA_964445365.1 uncultured Salinivenus sp.
TAGACGAGGGCCGAGTCGACGCCTACTCGTCCACTCATCTTGTACAGGTCCGTGACGGCGGCATCGCCGTACTTCCCACCAATGTAGGCGGAATAAGCCTGCCCGTAGCGATACGGAAAGTACTCTCGCATATTGCGAGTCATCTGCCGGATTGTCGGCAGGTCTTCCCGGAGGGCCGCGTCCCGCAGCCACATGGTGGTGTGCGTGTCTACGTTTCCAACCGACAGGTACTCGGCCATCCCCTCCACCAGCCAGAGCGGCAGGTTGCGCAACGAAAAGCCCCGGTTGTTTCGTCGGAGTGCAATGTCGTACTGGAAGGAGTGGACCAGTTCGTGGCCGAGCACGTGGTCGGTCTCCTGATAGCTCCCGGTCAGGGGCATAATGACCCGCTCCTTTATGCTTTCGGTCACCCCACCCGTGCCCTGCCCAAGCTTACCGCGAACGGCGTTCGTCTGCTGGAAGTCGGCACTGTTGGCGTAGAAAAGAAGGGGCTTCTGCTCCTTAAACTCCCGCAAGAACGTGCGCGAGTGCCGCTGGTACCAGCGTTCAGCCATACGCCCCGCGTCCATCACCGCTTCGCGCTCTTCGGGGTAGAAGTAGATGTCGAAGTGATCCGTACTGTAGGTCTTGAACTCAAAATCGTCGTACTGAACCTTATTCTGCCCGAAGTATTGAGCCGAAGCCGGCCCGGCAATCCAGAAGACGGAGAGCGCAATCATCAGGAGGGAAACCCGAAGCAGACGTCGTTGCATGGCACAGCCGGAGGAATCAGCAAAGCTTAATGAAAACTGCATTTAGGGATGCTTCTCTCCTATCGGTTCGTGTCGGAGAAAGTTTGGGCGTCACGTTTCCTCAGGGGGCATCCCGTGTACTCGAAGGAATTCACCCTGTACATCTGCCCACGAAAAGTGGAGAGCGGAGTACCCAAGAGCTAGGAGGCGGGTCCAATCCCAACGGCACCTGTATGGACCCGGCCGCCCTCTTCCTCGGGCCTTCCGCCTCTAGGTGGGGAAAGCACTTGCTAGGTGGACTATATGTAGAATCAACAAACATTCCTTCAGAGCTGAAGGTCCAAAGCGGATGGAACGAAATCGTATGACCTACGGCGCAGTTCCGAGACGGGAGGCGGTTTCAACTTTTGATCGCTCCAACCGTGGGGGGCCGCCGCCCTAGATGCCTGACCCTGACGTACGGGGACAGAGAGGGGCTGGCATCGACCGATCTTGGGAATCCGTGTGGGATTACGAAATTCCCAGGCATCTGAGATTCCCTCAGTCGTAACGACGGAGCCAAGCAAGCAACGGGCGAAGGTACAACAGCGCCTGAGGCCCTAATGCCGTCACAGTGGACGCCTTGGCGCACATTGCACCAGATCTGAGCAGGAGATCTCTCGAGACTGGGTGCAACCCATCGCTCGCCCTCCCGTTTGGTTGCGCGACGCCTGAGTACCAGTCCTTCTGGCCTTCTGCGGCACCATCCACGTGGCTGCTCGAAGACATGGACGAATATCGGATTCGCGTACGGATCTACGCCGGCGTCGTCGCCACGGTCTTTTTGTTTCTCGGAGCCCGGCTGGCCCACCTTCAGCTTGGGGGCGGAGAGACCGAATCGGGCGCCGTCAGCAGCAATGCCGTACGCGAGCGGTCCGTGGAGCCGGCACGAGGGGCCATCTTCGGCCGCGACAGCACCTTGCTGGCCGACAATCGTCCCGCATACACAATTCGTCTGACGCCCCGATACTTCGACCGGTCCAAAATTCCGCTCCTGGCCAACCTCCTCGGCAAGCCCGATTCGACCGTAGCTCGGAAATTAGAGGAGGCACGCGAGTGGAGCGCCTTCCGGCCCAGCCGCTCGTTTCGGGAGGTCTCCTTCGATACGTTCAGCCGAGTTCAAGAACACCTGTACGAGCTGCCAGGGGTGTCCCACGAGGTCGAACTCCGCCGACGCTATCACACCGAGGCCCGTGCCGCCCACGCCCTCGGCTATGTCCGCGAGATCGGCGAGACCACTCTCGCCCAGGCGAACAACGAGGGGTACCGACCCGGCGACTACGTGGGCAAAACCGGGGTCGAGAAGGCTTATGAATCGGTGCTCCGGGGCGAGCGGGGCAGTGAGTTCGTGCTGGTGAACGTGCACGGCAGCGAGGTGATGCCCTACAAGGAGGGCGCCGAGGACAAGCCCCCTGTGGGGGGGTACGATCTGCACCTCTCCCTGGACTCGGGCGTACAGGTGCTGGCTGAATCGCTGTTTGTCGGCAAGCGGGGCGCAGCCGTCGCCCTCGACCCGGACAATGGCGAAATTCTCTCTTTTGTCAGCAAGCCCGACTTCTCCCCGTCGATCTTCACCCGATCGGTCAGCGACGCCGCCTGGGACAGCCTCCGCTCGGATCCGGCCGACCCTCTTTACAATCGGGCCACACGGAGCGGCTTTCCACCGGGCTCGACCTGGAAGCCCTTCATGTCCCTCGTCGCACTTGAAACGGGCCTCCTCGAACCCAACGAGCAGATGGACTGTCCGGCGGGCTACCGCGTCGGGCGCCGTGTCTTCAAGAACCACGCCGGACAGGACGAGGGCATGATCGACGTCAAGAAAGCCATTGAGGTGTCTTGCAATACCTTCTTCTATCAGGTCATGGAAAAGATGCCTCTGGGCACGTGGCAAAAGTGGGCCAGGGAATTCGGCTTCGGCCAAGAACCCCCCCTTGACATCGGCCAGCAGTCACCAGGGTTGATTCCCGACTCCTCGTACTTCGACCGCGTCTACGGACGGTGGGGCGAGGGCTACCTCATCAACCTTGGAATCGGGCAGGGGGACATGTCGGCAACGCCGATCCAACTGGCCCGCTACGCAGCGGCACTCGGTAACGGGGGCACGCTCCCCAACCCCCACTTCGTGCGAAAAATGGTTCACCCACAGACCGGCGAGGTCCGCCGCCCGGATGATCGCCCGCCGGAGACCATCCCCATCGATTCAGCCCACTTCGAGACGGTAAAGGAAGGCATGCATCGGGTTATGACCGAGGGCACCGGACAGTGGGTGCGCATTCCGGGCATTCCGAGTGCCGGCAAGACGGGCACGGCCCAAAATCCACACGGTGAAGACCACTCGCTTTTCATCATGTACGCCCCCCTGGACGATCCGGAGATCGCCGTGGCGGTGGCCGTCGAAAATGCAGGGTATGGAGCCTCGGCGGCGGCCCCCATCGCCAGCCTCATGGCCGAAAAGCACCTGACCGGCAGCATCGCAGATACCTGGCAACGACGCCACTGGATCCAACGCCTGCGCGACTCAGTCCGCAGCGCACCCCCGAAGGGCTTCGGTCGCGGGACGCCGGACAGCACCGAGCCCGCCCCGGCGGACCCGCCTCAACCACTCAACACCGACGCCCCATCCGACCCAGGCTCGAGTGACACGACGAGAACGACGACCGCCATCGTGCGCCCCTAATGGATTGGGAACGCCTCGTAAGGGGAATCTCAGTCGATAACGTCCCCCACGCCCGCCACAGTAACCCAGCAGCTTTCTTCCCATGCGAAGCTGGAAAGGCAACCTCGACGTCTGGACGCTCCTGACGTGGCTTGCCCTGGTCGCGGCTGGGCTCGTGGCCCTCTACAGCACCACCCACGGCCCGGCGGCCGAGTATTTGAGCCAGAGCGTCCGTGACAACTTTTATCGACAGTTGATGTGGGGCGGTGTCGCGGCGGTGGGCATCGGCATCGTCCTTCTGTTACCGGTGCGGGTGCTCCGCTCACTGGCGTACCCGATCTACGGAGCAACCGTCCTTTTGCTGGTCCTCTGCTTGTTCATAGGGGTGGAGGTGAATGGCACGCGTGCCTGGCTTGCCCTGGGTCCCTTTCGCCTGCAGGTGTCAGAGCTGGCAAAGGTGGGCACGGTGCTCGCCGTGGCACAACTGCTGTCTGAGCGGCATACCCACGCCACGCAGAACCTGGGGTACGCCTTGAAGGCCGCCGGGCTCATCGTGGCGCCGGCACTCCTCATCGTGCTGCAAAACGACCTGGGGACGGCCCTCGTCTTCTTTGGCCTCGTCCCCATCATGCTCTTCTGGAGCGAGCTGCCCATCACGGTCATTCTGCTGCTGATCTCGCCGGCCATCGCCGGCTACTTGGCCCTCGTCTACATGCCGGTGGCCATCGGCTTCGCTGTGGTATTTTCACTGGGGATGTGGTGGGCCACAGGCCAGCGCCTGGTGGGCGGGCTCGCCGCCATATTCACCGGGGGCGTCGCCGCGGCTGTCTCTCTCGTATTGACGAAACTCCTCCAGCCCTACCAGGTCAACCGCCTGCTCTCATTCACGAATCCAGGCGCCGAGCAATTTCGAGAAGGCGTAGGCTTCCACCTCGTCCAGTCGAAGGCCGCGCTCACGTCCGGTGGGCTGTGGGGCATGGGCTTCATGGAAGGCACGCAGACACAAGGGGCGTACGTGCCGGAGCAGACGACCGACTTTATCCTCACGGTTATTGCTGAGGAGTTCGGGTTCGTCGGTTCGCTGCTCGTGATGGTCCTGCTTGCCACCCTGCTCCTGCGCCTCATCAAGCTGGGATCGGACGTGAAGCACCCATTCGGCAGCATCGTGGCGGGGGGCGCAGTGGGCGTCTACCTCCTCCACATCGTCATCAACGTCGGCATGGTTACCGGCCTTTTGCCTGTGATTGGGTTGCCCCTTCCGTTTATCTCGTACGGGGGCTCGGCCATGCTCGCCAACACAGCGCTTCTGGCCATTGTGCTCAACACGCACATGCGACGGGATAACCTCTCGATCTACGGCTACTGACAGCCTCTGCGCCGGGGGCTCGGGCCTCGATTTCACTCCGGCACCCAATCTGTACTCTGCCGCGAGGCATCGGTCGTTGACGTTTGTGGAACCGGCCTGTACGCCCTGATGGAGAGGGGCGCTTCCTTCAGGTCTTTGTGCTCCTGCCCCGACCTGGCGCCGGTCCTGACGAGAGACGAAGGATGACAATCAGCCGCCGAGAAGATCAACCGCGAAGTCGTCGCGGCGGCGGAAAGTACACTGGATCCACGTCCGACCCCGATCCAGCAACGTCGGTCTTGGGCTCTGCGGCAACTGCCCGTTCTCAAATCCAAGAACGGAACGAACACGTTGCGCGAACGCCTGACAGCGTGCAACACCCAATCGAGTTTCGGGTATACGTCTATGCAGTTTGGTTGAACCCGAAGGAAGCACCCACCTGTCGCATTCTTCCATCACAAGTCGACCCTGCCTTTGTTTAGACCGGAAGAGAAAACGAAGGACGCCGAATCCGCCATTATCGTAGGGGTGATCACGCCCCAGGAGTCGCGGTTCACTGTACGCGACCACCTCAACGAACTGGAGCACCTGGCCCGAACGGCCGGAGCGGACGTCACCGACCGCGTGACGCAGTCGCTCAACAGCCCGGACCCCGCCACCTTCATCGGTTCAGGAAAGGTCGACGAACTGGCCCGCCTGACGAAAGAGCGCAACTCGGATCTCGTCATCTTTGACGATGAACTGAGTCCCGTTCAGGTTAAGAACGTCGAGCAGGAGATTGACTGCAAGCTGCTCGACCGCACGGGATTGATCCTTGACATCTTTGCCAGCCGGGCCCAGACGCGGGCAGCCAAAACACAGGTAGAACTTGCTCAACTCGATTACCTTCGCTCCCGCCTTACGCGGCGCTGGACCCACCTGTCCCGCCAGGAGGGGGGAATTGGCACGAAGGGACCTGGTGAGAAGCAGATCGAGATGGACCGGCGGATCATTGACAAGCGCATGGCAAAGCTGCGCGAGAAGCTTGACGAGATCGATCAACAACGCCAGACGCAGCGCAAGGGCCGGAACGAGCACACCACCGTCTCGCTCGTCGGGTACACGAACGCGGGGAAGTCGACCCTCCTCAATGCCCTGGCCGACGAGGACGTACTGGCGGAGGACCGCCTCTTTGCAACGCTCGACGCAACGACTCGCACCGTCGAACTCGACACGAACAAGGAGGCGCTCATGTCCGACACCGTCGGGTTCATCCGGAAGCTGCCCCACCGGCTCATCGAAAGCTTCAAGAGCACCCTCGACGAGGTGCGTGAGAGTGACGTGCTGATGCACGTGGTAGACGTGACCCATCCGAACTTCGACGAGCAGATGCAAGTCGTTGAAAATACGCTTGAGGAGATGGACGCTGGCGAGAAACCGACGCTCGTGGTCTTCAACAAGGTGGATGCCCTGGATGACCAGAGCCTGCTCCGGGCCCTTCGTGAGGATCACCCCGACGCGTCGTTTATCTCCGCCCTCCGCGGTATCGGGCTGCAACAGTTGAAAGACGATCTGCTCAATCTGATCGAGAAGGACTACGTGGATCGGGTCACGTACGTGCCGGTGACGGAGCCGGAGGCCATCGCAAAGATTCACCGCTTGTCCGACGTGATCAGTGAGGACTACATGTACGCTGAGAACGGGGACGAAGACAACCCGCAGGCCGTAGCCCGCATGCGGTTTCGGGCCTCTCCCCGCAACGACGACCGCCTCCGGCAAACCCTGGAGTCGTTCGCGGAACTGCGCCCGGTCGTGGATGACGGCGTGCCGGTTCAGGAGTCGTAGTGGCTGTCTACCCGTGTCGGGTCGTCAGAAGATCCGGGTTTGGTTTAGAGAGGCCCTGCGATTCTGGCACGACGGCAGGTGCGGCACGGCCCTTGCAGGTACCATCGTTGAACAGCCAACGCCCGAACGTCGGCGTTGTCCACACTCTTTTCCGCAACCGCCCCTAGATCCATGGAAGTACGAGACGCCATCGATCCCTCTACGCCGGCCCTCCAGGTTTCCGACTCGGTCGAGAAGGCACTCGGTCTTCTCATGGAGCACCACGTCAACCATCTCCCGGTAGTCGATGACGAGGGCGACCTCGCAGGCATGCTTTCCGAAGAACGACTCATGGACGCCGAGGGCCCGGATGCCGAGATCGGCTCCCTGGTTGTAGGCCGTCCGGTAAGCGTCCCCCCGGAGGTCCACATCTTTGAGGCCGCCCGCTCGATGGTCAACCACGACCTCAGCACCATTCCCGTGGCCGACACGCAGGGCCGATACCACGGCCTCATCCGGCGCCACGACATCTTCGACACGTTTGCCCAGATGCTGTCTACCCAGCAGAGCGGGGCCATCGTGGCCCTGGAAGTGGACCCGCGCGACTACGCTCTCGCCAACCTCGTACGCCTCATCGAGCAAAACGAAGGAAAGGTCCTGGCGGTCGCTTCGGAGGAGCCTGAGTCCTCGACGGGCAAGATTCGAGTCACACTGAAACTTAATGTGAAAGACACCTCCCGCATCCGCCACGTGCTGGAGCACAACGGCTACCACGTGGTCGCCTCCTTCGGTGAGGCTGAGGGCGAGATCGAAGAACTCGTCGAAGAGTTCGTGCGGTACCTGGAGGTGTAGCGTTCTTCGGGGTGAGCCTTCCCTGGACGATCGTGATCGTGGGCCGTTCCCTCTGCTTTCTAGAATCGGTGTGATGCACGAAACGTGATTCGTGACCGGTTCTCACGCGTCCCGTCTTCACGCATCATCGCGGCGTACGAATGCACTTTCGCCGATGAAATAGACCTTCTATGAGTGAAGAAGATCTAAACAGTACCCCCGACTCGGCCGCCGTGCTACAGTCGATGACCCTACTGGCTGCGCTGTCGACCGCCGAGGAGGTGCGCGAGTCGATGGCCGAGCGCCGGGCGGGCCGCGATCCGTCGGCTCAGGCTCCCCCCGACCTCGCGGCTGCACGCCTGTACGAGGCCGGCGAAACGCTCATGGATCTGCTCATGCAGCTGGCCCTCGGACAGGTGCCCCAGCAGGGCGACGAGGAAGAGATGGCCCACGCCGTGCGCCATTTCGACCTTCTGATGAAGCTGCGCCGGGCCGAACACCTCGTCACGACCATGCACCAGCATCTTCTGAGTCTGTATCCGGAGGTGTCTGAGGCCCTCGTCGAAGAAGCCCGCCACGTGCACGACCAGATCGAAGCCCTCCTGGACACGGAGTCGGCCACTGCCGACGAACCCGCGCTTCCCGGCACGCTGGAGCGAGGCATCTCGTTCATTGTGTGGACGCGGCACGAGGTGTAATCGCGCTACATCCCAGCCGTTATCCAGACTGCCCGCAGACCGGCGTCTGCTAATCTTGGCGATGATGACGGCCTGCAGCGCTGGCAGAATGGGTGCTCTTCTCTACTCCCATTCCGTCGTCCACCTTTACCAAGCTCCCTCTTTTCTCCCAGCACGTCAATCGGCTTGCCTTCCCCATCCACAACCCTCGCTCCGCGGTGCGGGCAGGGTGACGGACACCAGGGAGCAGTCGCTGGCGGCCGCCCGCCACACCGTCGGCATCGTGGTCGATATGGGAAGACTGCCCCAGTCGTAGTGCGTCCCCCGCTCCGGCCCGAAGCGCGCAGTCCCGTCGGGAGCCGTAATGCCCTCGACGGAATAGAACGTGTCGGTGAAACGAGGCGCACGGGGGCAGACTACACCTCGATGTAATCAACCACCGACGGTATCCACTTGATCGGAATCGCGCAAGGTGAGAGCGCCGCCCGGATACAGACGAGTCGCGCTAGTCGAGATGGGCGAGGTGGCGCGGTGCGAGGGACAGGACACGGCGGGCAGTCTGGTCGTACCGAGAAAAGCTGCCCGACTCCGGGATGCCGTGAGGCCGACTTCTCCTTCCTCGTGGGCGTACTCCTCAGGAGATGAACGGCATCTCGGGCGTTTTCGGCGGAAAAGTCGAACGAGAGGTACGACCACTCTTGTTTTTCCAATTCCGAATGGAGTACTTTCCAAAAGAGGTGCCCAATTTCCCACCAAACCATCTGTAGGGCCCCGCCATGAGTGACGCTCCCGATCCCGACCGCGTCGACGCCCTCGCGCGCCAGGCCGCCGCCCGCCCCCCGGACGAGCGCAGCGCCTTCCTCCGAAAGGTTTGCTCGACCCCGGAGATGCGCGACGCCGTCCGGGACCGCCTCGACGAACTGGCGTCGACGGATCCCGACACGAAACAGACGCAGGGCACCGACGGAGAAAAAACGACGGCTTCTGGCACGGGCGCCGACGAGGTCTTGCCCGTGGGCCAGGCGCCCAAGCGAGTTGGCCCCTGGCGCCTCCAATCGGAGTTGGGGCGCGGCAGCATGGGCACTGTGTACCTCGCCGAGCGCGACGACGAGGACTTTCAGCAGCGCGCTGCCCTCAAGCTCATTCGTCATGATCTCGGCGAGGAGGCGCAGGAGCGGTTCCGGGCCGAGCGCCAAATTCTAGCGCAGCTCCAACACCCAAACATCGCACACCTGTTGGATGGAGGCGTCACCGACCCTGCGTCTAGTCCCGGGCAGGCTGGACGCCCCTATTTTGTGATGGAGTACGTGGACGGAGTGCCCCTCGACAGGTATTGCAACGACAACGGTCTCGGCGTGGAGGCACGCCTTCGGCTGTTTCAGCAAGTTTGCGCGGCGGTCTCGTTTTCGCACCGGAATCTCATCGTGCACCGCGACCTGAAGCCCTCGAACGTCCTGGTCACCGAGCCTGACACCGGCGCCAGCACCGGAACGGGAACCGAGACGGGGGCGCAGGTGAAACTGCTGGACTTCGGCATCGCAAAGGTGTTGGAGGGCGCCGAGGCGGGTGCGGCGCTCACCCGGACCGGCGAACGTCCCATGACGCCCCTCTACGCCGCCCCCGAGCAGGTGGAAGGGGACCCCGTCACCACCGCGACGGATGTCTACACCCTCGGGGTCGTACTCAACGAGTTACTCACGGGCTCGCTCCCCTACTCCGTACGCTGGAAATCAGTGGCTGAGGTAGCGCAGGTCGTTTCAAACCGCGATCCAAATCCCCCCAGTGAGCAGGTGGAGGGGAAGGACGAACAGTCGTTTGCTGACTCCCACGGAATGAACACCCAGGCACTGCGTCGCGAGATGCAAGGCGACCTGGACATGATCGTACGGAAGGCCCTCCGCAAGGAGCCCAGTCGGCGCTACACGTCGGCGGCCGAGCTGGGCCAAGACATCGAGCGGTACCTCGACGACCGACCGGTGGAGGCCCGCCCGGTCACGACGGGGTATCGGCTCCGGCGGTTCCTGGCGCGAAACCGAACGGCAGTCCTGAGCGCCGCCGCGGCCGTTGTTGCTCTTGTCATTGGGTTGGGGGTGGCCGTCTGGCAGGCCCGGGTCGCCGCCACGGAGCGAGACCGGGCACGTGCCGCACAGGCCGAGGCGGAGGAGGCCGTCACGTTCCTGACGAATCTCTTTGCGAACGCGACGCCCGAGGAGGCAAAGGGCGACACGCTCACCGTCTTCGACCTGGTGGATCGGGGCCGCAATCGCCTGAGCACGCTCTCCGACCAGCCCGCTCTTCAGGCCCGCATGTTCGATGTCGTCGGCGAGGTACACGAGAAGCTATCCGACTACAAAACCGCCGATTCGCTCCTCCATCGCTCTGTCCAACTGCAACGCGCACAGACCACTCCCAACCGTGAACGCCTGGCCGAATACCTGAGCGAGCGCGCCAGCGTACAGTGGAAGCTTGGACAATACACCGCGGCCGACTCACTGGCCCGGCGTGCCCTACAGCAGATGCGTGCAGAGACGGCCACGGACACGGAAGAATACGCCGAAGCGCTCTCCTTGCGGGCCAACATCGCTCTGAGTCAACAGCAGCTTCCGGCAGCCGACTCTCTCTTCCAGGTGACGGCGGAACGGTACCGCTCACTGCATGCGGCCAGTGACAGTAGTGCGGCGGATGAGTATTCTGCTGCCCTGGCGGACATCTCTAACAATCGTGCAAGCATTCACTATTATCGCGGCAATCACGCCCGGGCCGAGAGGCTGTACCGGAAGGCCCTCCAGACGTATCGTCGCACCAGAGGCCCCAATCATCCCGCCGTGCTCACAACCCACTCGGCCATCGGACTGATGCTCCAGAACCAAGGCCGTCTTGAGGAGGCAGCCACCCATCTCGACACGGCCATAACCCGGGGGACTCGCGTGCTGGGCCCCCGCCACGCCCAGATGGCGACCTACTACAGCAACCTCGCCGACGTACGAAAGGCCCAGGAGCGATACGCGGCGGCCGATTCGCTCTACCGCCTTACATTGGCCGTCGATACGACCCAGCGCGGTCCCTACCATCCCTACGTCGCGGACGACTGGCAATCCATCGGGGCCGTGAATCGCGCCCGGAACCGACCGCAGCGCGCCCTGGCGGCCTTTTCCGAAGAGGCGTCCGTCCGTCGCCAACACGAGCCGTCCGTGGAACTCGCACAGGCCCTGCTTGCGCAGGGTACGCTCCTCCGTGAACTGGAACGCCATGCAGCGGCCGAAGAGCGACTGCTGGAGGCCCGCTCCGTCCACCAGCAGGTCGAAAAACCGGATTCGGCATTGACGGCCGATCTACGGACGGCTTTGGCGACCCTCTACGCGGAACAGGGCCAGACGAACGAGGCGCGGCGCTGGCGCAGTCGGGCCGACTCGCTCTCGACTGAGGCTTCTTCCGCGGACGGGCCGTAACGGGCCCTCACGTCCACATTCAGCTCGGTTCGGAGACGAACCCCGCTTCACTTCGGCCAAGACCTCGTATCTTGCAGACCTCGTCGTGGCCCCGCTTCCCTCGAACCGGGACCATGACACTCACATCTAACCGTTCTGACGGACGCTTCTGCAGTCACACCGCCCCTCTAACGGCGTGCAGAAATCGACTCGAATCTGCCGAACTGATCACACGTGGCAACGACTACTCCTCGGGCAGTCCGATCTGCTCATCGATCCAGCTGGAAATGGCGTCAATGGCTTTGGGATCGAAGGTTTCCTCGATGCGTCCGTACTCCGAGGGCGCGCCCGTGTCGGCCGTCTGAAAGAGGTGATTGAGGCCGTCCAGTGTGCGGACTGTCGCGCTCGATTTTTTGGCCACATTCAAGGCTTCGGCGATGGCAGCCTGGTTCGTGTCGGCAGCCACTTGCTGGTCCTTTGCCCCCGCCAGCGCCAGCACCGGCACGTCCACCTCGCGGAGCGTCGGGCGAGGGTCGTACGTGATGAAGAAGCGTAGCCATGGATCCATGAGGCGCCGAATCTCCCGTTCGATCATTGCATCACCGTTGATCCCTTTCGTTTGAACCATGATCTTCCGCAACTTGCTCGCGATCTCGACCGAGTCAGCATCCTGCTTCAGGACCTCAAAGATCCGCTCCTGGGTACCGGACTGGAGGGCCCGAGTGCGGCGATTGGCTCCCTGCCGCCGAATGCGACGGTCCAGCTGATCGGCAAGGATGGCGTCGCCCGGTAGGCCCGGCGCCGCGAGCAACACGAGGAAGGCCACATCCTCGCTCTGCGTGGCGACCATCGGTGCAATCAGCCCCCCTTCGCTGTGCCCAATGATGCCAATCTGACTGGAGGAAACGCCCTCTCGCTTCGCAAGGGCCTCGACGGCCGCCGACACGTCCCCGGCGAGGTCAACCGACGTGGCTCCCTGCTGGGTGCCGCCGGACTCTCCGGTCCCCCGCTCGTCGAAGCGCAGGACGGCCATCCCTCGGCGCGTCAGGGCGTCGGCCAGGACGAGGAACGGCTTGTGCCCCATGATGGTGGCGTCGCGGTCGCTGGGCCCGGAGCCCGCCACGAGCACCACCCCGGGCACTGGGCTGTCCGTCTGAGGCCGCGTGAGCGTCCCTTCGAGCGCAATGTCCGCCTGCTCGTTACGGAAGGTGACGGTTTCGCTCGCGTAAGGTAGGGGGAGAGTCGGCTCCTGCGGCCGGCGCACGGTGGGAGCGCTCTCGGTGCGCTCCAATCGAAGGGATAGACGTTGACCGCCCTGCACCCACTGCCCGTCGAGGGCCTGCGCGCTGTCCCGAAGCACGCCCGCAAACCGCCCGGCGATGGACGGTACCGCCAGGCGCAGCGTGTCCGCGTCCGCCAGGATGCGCCCGATGGGAATGTCGGTCGCGCCCTGGTCGGGGCTGTCCATCGTCCCGGTGAGGCGCCCCGCCGCATCCGTCCGGAGGCGAAAAACGACCCGCAGATCGGTGGCGCCTACCGTGAGGGTGCCGGCCCAGTCGCCGACAAAGGTCGAGGAGTCCGCAGCTTCTGGAGAGGTCGCCCGCGCCGGCTCGGGGCCGAGGAGGGGGCCTTCAACACTGAGCCCTCCCATCAACAGCACGACGCCAAAAACGATACGATGAAACCAGGAAACCGGGGCCACGAGCACCGAGAACGTTATCACTTGGGTAAGGGATTGTGCACCGCAACCCTCTACACTAAGGATTGAGTACGGGATTTCTCCATACGGCCCAACCCACATTGGGGGTTTCCCTGAAAGGGATTCGTTACTCGAGGACGGCGTCCCGGGGAACCTGCGAAACGGATGCGTGGCCGGGGTCGAGGGTCTGGAGGCGCCGACGAAACGAATCGAGCGACGGTGTGTCCTCGAAGACGACGAGATGCGCAGGACAATCGCAGTCCGACGCCCCAAATCCCATCATCGGGACGTGGGCCTCGGGATGCTCGCGCAAAACC
>CAYULG010000061.1:0-13490 GCA_964445365.1 uncultured Salinivenus sp.
TCCCCTCAGAAGCTGTTTGGTGGATGGATTCGAAGCCGAGACACAGTGGGCGAAGCTGCAAAATGGCGCTCAAATGACGTCCTGTAGTGGAACTACCGGGCGAGGAGATCTGAGATCTCCAATGAAGAAGCAATTTTGCACGAGAGCCAGGAAGTCGCAGCGCTGAGCGTAAAACGCTCAAGTACTCTTGGGGTGGCCGAAGACAATCCGCTAAACAGCTTCTCAACCCTCAACGCTGAACCCTCTACCCCTCAACGCCAAACCCAATTCCATGGAGGAGTCTCCATCCTTTTTCGAAGACGTCCCGGAGGACCACAAGAGCGGCTACGTGGCCATTGTGGGAAAACCCAACGTGGGCAAGAGCACGCTGATGAACGCGATGCTCGGCCAGAAGCTGTCGATCGTCACGCGCAAGCCGCAGACGACGCGGCACCGCATTATCGGCATCCACTCCAGCCCCGACCATCAGGTCATTTTTCTCGATACGCCGGGCATCATCGATCCCCGCTACGGCCTACACGAGGCGATGATGGGACAGGTCAAAGGGGCCATCCGCGACGCCGACCTTCTCCTCTTCCTCCACGAAGCCACCCAGGAGGAGCCCGACACCGAGAGCCTCCGGCAGATCGGAGACACCCCCGCCTTCCTGGTGCTCACGAAGATGGACCTCGTGCCGGAGGACGAGGCGCTGCCCCTCGTCGACTCCTACACCGACCGGCGCGCCTTCGACGAGGTGGTGCCCACGTCCGCGCTCACAGGCCGCAACGTCGACACGCTGCTCGACCTAGTCGTCGACGAACTGCCGGACGGCCCGCCCTTCTACCCCAAGGACATGATCAGCGAGCACCCGGAGCGCTTCTTCGTGGCTGAAATCATCCGGGAGAAGGCCTTCCAGCACTACCACGAAGAGCTACCCTACTCCATTCAGGTCAACATCGTCACCTACGAGGAGCGTCCCGGCCCGAAAAAAGACTACATCGACGCGGAGATCGTCGTCATGAGCGAATCGCACAAGGGCATCATCATCGGCGAGGGCGGCAAGGCCATCAAACAGGTGGGGACGGAGGCCCGGGAGGACATCGAGGAGTTCGTCCGGACGCCGGTGTACCTCAATCTCCACGTGAAGGTACAGGAGGACTGGCGCGACCGCGAACAGCTCCTTCGCTCCTACGGCTACCGGTCGTAGCGGGCCTGACTACCGACACTGCATCGTCAGGCCGTCCGCGACTGCCGTCTCGTAGGCGGACGGTACGCCGGTCCGTCGGATCGTATGCTTCTGCATCTCGCGCCGCGTGGGGTAGGTGGCACGCAGGTGACTGAAGTACTCACCCCGCTGGTCCGGAGCACGGTCTAGAAGGCGCCGCATCCGGGCGTCATCGGCCGCCAGGTCGTAGGCCTGCCGCGCGAGGTGGTGGAGCCACGCCGTTCGGGGTAGGCGGGGATCCGGCGGGTGTGCGTGGAGGGCTCCCGGATCGTCGGGCCGGAGCACCGTCTGGGGGGCCCACGAGGGCTCCACGTCGAGGACGTCGCAGAGGGCCTCGGAGAGCATGGTCGTGCCCCGCACCTTTCCGTCGTAGGCATAGCCGGCGACGTGCGGCGTTGCCACGTCTACGGCCCGAATCAGCGCCGGGTCGGGGGTAGGCTCCTCCTCCCACACGTCGAGCGCGGCGGCCCCGACCCGTCCGGCCTCGATTGCGTCCAGCAGCGCACTGCCGTCCACCACGGATCCGCGCGAGGTGTTCACGAACCAGGTGCCGGCCTGCAGGTCGGAGAGCGCCGCCGCGTCGATCAGGTGACGGGTAGGGTGGGGGCCCTCCGTTTTCAGGGGCACGTGAAGCGTCACGATATCCGCCTTCCGAAGCACCGTCTCCAGCGACACAAAGTCGTGCGTACGGCCCGCCGCCTCCGCTTCTTCTGCCAGCGGCGGATCGTTGCGCAACACCGACAGGCCCAGTGCCGAGAGCCGCCGGGCAACGCGCCCCCCGACGTTGCCGCATCCGACGACCCCAACCGTCCGGCCGCGCAGGGACTCGTTCCGTTGCTCGGCAAGGGCCAGGAGCGCCGCCACCACGTAATCGGCCACCGAGTCAGCGTTGGAGCCGGGAGCGTGGGCGAAGGCAATGTCCCGCTCCGTCAGGTAATCACGATCCACGTGATCCGTCCCGATGGTGGCGGAACCGACAAAGCGTACCGGGCTCTCTGCCAGCAGCGCCGGGCCCACTCGGGTCACGCTCCGCACCAAGAGCACGTCCACGTTCTCCACGTCCGTCGCCCCGATGGACCGTCCGGCAAAGTGTTGGATCGTACCGAGATTCCCAAACGCCTCTTCGACACAAGGGATGTTTTTATCAGCTAAAATTTGAAGAGAGGACATACCAGATCATAACAATTGATTTCCGGAAGCGCTTCGAATCCCCCCCAAAAGTATCACGGGTGAATAAACGTGCAGAGAATGGATAAAGAGAGTTTAAACCCCCAATCAATACGTTTGCAAACGGCCGTGAATACGCGGCGCTTATCCATTAAGTGTATAAAATTCATTGGTTTATGCATAGACAGCGTACAGAAACCTCCTGCGGGGACAGGGAGTAGCCCGGTTCGAGTGACTGTAACTACAACAGTGCGCTTTTCCTTTCCTCTCATCACTTCTCTTGTTCTTCTTCGCTGACTGCTCATAATAGCTGAGCCAATATGAGTAAACGTGCTCTCATTCTATCGGTGTGTTTAGGAATTCTTTTTCTCCCGGCGGCCAAGATGTCCCTTGTCTTCTCCTCTATGGACGATGGCCCGCCCGCCCTTCTGGCCGACGCTGATCCGCCGCCCACTCCCGACGAAACCGAGCGTGAGTTGTTGAGTGCTGCTTACGGACCCACTCAGCCCACCGTTGAGCGGCCACGGGTTCCCCCCAGCACCGTAAGTGAGAATACACTTTGGCTCGCCCGCGCCATCTACTCCGAGACGAAGTTTCCCCACGAGCAAGAGCTGGTGGCCTGGGTCATCCGGAACCGTGTCGAGACCGGATACCGCGGTCAGACGACGTACAGAGATGTCATCTTAGACCCGTATCAGTTTAGCGCCTTCAACCCAGGAGAGTCGAAGCGATCCTTCTACCTACGCCTGACGCCGGAGATGCAACTGCCGGGGTGGCAACAGGCCCTTTGGATTGCGCACTACGTTCGCCACGCCGCCCCCGAACACCGACCGTTTTCCATCGAGACGCGGCACTTCTACAGCCAGCGCTCGATGCAGGGCCACGGCCATCCGTACTGGGCAAACGGCCAGCAGTTTGTGACCCCCGGCTGGGACTATCAGGTCAACGAGCGGCGCTTCCGGTTCTACAAAAAGATCTCCTGACCTCGTAGAACACCGATCACGTCCAACAACACATAGACGCCCGCTACCGGCCAGGACGGTAGCGGGCGTTTTCGTGTTAGAAGCAAGCCTCTCGGTCCTTTAAAAGAGCACGTTTAGCCGCAGGGCAAAAGCACTCAGCGTTGGATCTTCTTGCTCGAACTCTACGCCGTTCACTTCAAAGCTGTCGTCGACGTAGTTCGTCGCCCCGAAGTCGTAACGCAACTCGGGTTGGAGGGTAAATAAGGGCCCAAGGGACACATTGACGCCCAGCCCGATGACGAACGAATAGGACACGCTATCAAGTCTGTTCTCAAACGCATCGAGGTCACTTTGCAAGAAACTCGCCTTCGCGCCTCCAAGGATGTACGGGCTGACGAGAGGCGTGGGAAGAACGGTTACTCGCACGTCAACGGGCACCTCCCAGGCCGACACGTCCGCCTCCGAGTCCGGAAACTCATACGTTTGCCCTACCTTGCGGTAGAAGAACCCGGGACGAACGTTGACGGGACCAAGGCCGAGGTCATAAACGGCCCCAACGTGGTAGCCGGTCGAGTTGTCAAGTGTCGCATCCTGCGACGAGCCGTCGATATCCCCGGCCGAATCAAAGTTCAGACCGGCGGCGACGCCAAACTGGGCCTGAGCAGGCATAGCGGTTCCGAGGGTCAGCAAGACGGCCAAGGCGGCAGCGACGGGAAGGCGAATGGGGTTGGCGCTCATGTTGCGAATGGACCGTTGTGGAGAGAAAGACGAACGGAGAGCCCAGAAGAAATACGGCAGGCTCGATTCCGTTGAGTGCAAGTGTACGGGAACGACGCGTCCCCGATGCAGAAAGTAATGGGCTTTCATGCAATGGTTACTCTGTGCTGGGCTCGCCCCCGCCTGCTTCATCCCCGTACCGCCGCCCCTCCGGAAAATACTCGGCCGCCCGCTGAACGCGCGCCGCATCCCCCGATCCCGCCTCCGCCGCGATGAAGGCCAGCGCCATGTCGAGCCCGGCCGAGATGCCGGCCGCCGTCCACAGGGCGCCGTCGCGCACGTACCGCTCGTTACGGACCGCCGTGACGCCGCCCCAGTCCCGCACGTCGTCGAGGGCAGTGTGGTGGGTGGTCACGCGGCGCTCGTCGAGCAGGCCGGCCGCGTGTAGCAGCCGAACCCCCGTACACACCGACAGGACCGCCGTTGCCCCCTTTGCCTGTCGGGCCACGAACCGGGTCACGGCCGGGTCGTGGGCTGCCTGTTCGGCCCCCGGCCCACCGGGCACCAGCAAATACGTGAGCGGTGGGGCCCCGTCCATTGCCACGTCCGGCACAACCTGGAGTCCGTGCCGGGCCCGGATGGGACCGTTCTGGGCCCCAATCGTCAAGCAGCGTGGCCCATCGCCCTGCTCTCGCCAGAGCCCAAACAGCTCCCACGGCCCCGCAAAATCCAGTTCTTCGACGCCGGGGAAGAGAACAACACCGAGGGTCGACGCACCCATAATCCGCAGATCCGTAATTCTTTCGCCGTCGTTACAGTTTGAGCCGCCCGGGAGGTCAAAGCCCCTTCAATCGACGCGACATCGTGCAACCTGTTTTTTGCTGGTAAGTTGGTCCAACCAAGCTCTGCATGCCTCACACTCACCAACTCCGAACGGCCGTCTCGCCCCCCATGAAGATCGGCATCACCTGCTATCCAACCTACGGCGGGAGCGGCGTCGTCGCAACCGAGCTCGGCAAAAGCCTCGCCCAGCGCGGGCACGAGATCCACTTTATTTCTTCTTCCCTCCCCTTCCGCCTGTCGCACGTGGCCGGCAACATCTTCTTCCACGAGGTCAACGTACAGAGCTACCCCCTCTTCGAATCGCCGCCCTACACGCTGTCGTTGACCAGCAAACTGGTCGACATTGCCAAGCACGCGGGGCTCGACCTGTTGCACGTGCACTACGCCATTCCCCACGCCACGAGCGCCGTCATGGCCCGACAGATCCTGGCGGGGGAGGGGCACTCCCTTCCCGTCGTAACCACCCTCCACGGCACCGACATCACGCTCATTGGCCAGGACCCGTCGTTTGCCCCCGTCGTCACCTGGTCCATCAACGAGTCGGACGGGGTGACCGCCGTCTCCAAGTACCTGCGCCAGGAAACCTACGACCACTTCGCGGTCGACAACGATATCGAGGTGATCCCCAACTTCATCGACACCGACCGCTTTTACCGCCAGAACAAAGAGCACTTCAAGCAGGCCCTGTGCCCGAACGGGGAGAAGGTCATCGTACACGTGTCGAACTTCCGGACCGTCAAGAACACCAAGCAGGTCGTCGACATCTTTCACCGGGTGCGGAATGGCCACTCGGACGTGAAACTCCTGCTGGTGGGCGACGGGCCCGAGCGCGTGCCCACGGAACGCAAGGCCCGTGAGCTCGGGGTCTACGACGACATTCGCTTCCTCGGCAAGCAAGACCCCATCGAGGAGATCTTGTCAATTGCCGACGTGTTTTTGATGCCCAGCGAGTCGGAAACCTTCGGCCTCGCAGCCCTGGAGGCGATGGCATGCCGGGTCCCGACGATCGTAAGCGACGTAGGGGGACTGCCCGAACTGGTAGACGACGGGGAGACGGGCTTCCTCTGCCCAATCGGCGACGTGGACGCCTTTACGGAACGAACCCGGGCGCTCCTTGCCGACGAAGACCTACATGGCCGCATGGCCGAGGCCGCCCGCACTCGGGCGGAGGAGACGTTCGACATCGATCGGGTGGTGCCCATGTACGAGCGCTACTACGAAACGGTGCGCGGAACGGCGTCCGTGTCCCCCGCATAGCGTCCGGGCCAACCGTCGAAACGCTCGTCATGAGCGCATGGAGCTCATGCCGCCGCCTCCTTCCCCCAGCGCCTCTTGAACGAAGGGGTTCTGCTGCCGCTCCCGGCCGATGGTTGTTTTGGGGCCGTGGCCCGGATAGATCGTGACATCGTCGCCGAGAGGGAGCACCTTCTCGGTGATCGAGTCCATCAGCTGCGAGCGCGAGGTCTCCGGCAGGCCCTGCGTGCGCCCGATCGAGTTTTGAAACAGCACGTCACCGGTGAGCGCCTGGTCGCTTGGCCGGTGGACGAATGAGATGGAGTCGGGCGAGTGGCCCGGCGTGTACAGAATCTCCAGCGTGACGTCGCCGAAAGAAATCGTGTCGTCCTCGTCGAGAAAGGTGGTGGGCACGGACGGCGGGTCGACGTCCACCCCGAAGGCGGTAGCCTGCTCCTCGGCCCGCTCGATGAACGGGACGGCGGCCTCGTGGGCCTGAAAACGCATGTCGAAGTGGTCTTCAAAGAACCGACAGCCGAAAATGTGATCGACGTGTGCGTGGGTGAGCAGCAGGTGCCGAAGGTCGAGGTCGTATTCGTCGATGACGGCGAGCACCTCGTTGCGCTCGGCGTCGGTGGCACAGCTAGCGTCCACCAGAACCGCCTCCCCCTGATCGTGGCAGAGGTAGCAGTTCGTTTTGAAGGGACTGAAGGTAAATGCCTCGACGTGCATGGCAACCAAACTGAATGGACGAGACGACCACAAAAGACACCTCCCCAATCGGCTGCCGCCCCGGAAAGATCCGACAGTCAGCCGCACGAATCTGAAGGCCGGACGCCCCGTTTATCGTGACGCAACAGACCCAGCCCCCTTCAACGTTTCCACCCTCAACCCTGCCCCCCGTGTGAGAAGGGCTGCGCCTTCGAACGTCACTCGCTCTTCTGAATGGGCGCTTTCTGATCGCTGCTTTCATGCTTCGTCGTCTCCACTGGCTCATTCTGCGCCGGCTGCCCGGCCCCTTCTTCGGCTGGTTGGGCATCCTCATGTTTCTGCTGC
Source organism: uncultured Salinivenus sp. (assembly GCA_964445365.1). Taxonomy (GTDB): domain Bacteria; phylum Bacteroidota; class Rhodothermia; order Rhodothermales; family Salinibacteraceae; genus Salinibacter. The sequence continues at coordinate 7,183 of CAYULG010000061.1, forward strand.
TCATGCAGTTCCTGATCCGGTGGCTGCCAGAGCTTACCGGAAAGGGCATCCCGATCTTGGTCATCGTCGAGCTCATCGCGTACAACCTGGCCTATATGCTGGTGCTGGCGGTGCCCATGTCGGTGCTGCTGGCCGCCCTGATGGCCTTTGGCGACCTGGCCGAGTCGCAGTACTACACAGTGATCAAGAGCACCGGCATCTCGTTCGGGGAGGTCGTGTGGCCGGCGCTAGGCGCAGCGTTTCTGGTGTGCGGCGGGCTCCTGTACTTCAACACCTTCATGCTTCCGGAAGCCAACTTTCGAGCGAGCGAGCTCTGGAGCGACGTCCGAAGCAAGCGGCCCGGCTTCGAGCTTCAGCCGGGGACCTTCTACGACGGGATCGACGACTACAGCATTCTGGTGGAGGACCGCCCGGCCGGGTCCAACAAGCTCATCGGCGTGACGATCTACGACTACACAGAGGGCCGCGACCAGCAAGCCGTCATTAAGGCACGTCGTGGGCGCATTCGGTCGAAGGCGGGCGGGCGGCGCCTCACGCTTGTCCTCAACGACGGCGAGATGCATCGTCCCCGCCCCCCAACCTCGGGCAGCGTCGATGACCGCTACGAGGCGCTCCAATTCGACCGACACGTCATGCACTTCGATCTATCGGACGTTGTGTTCAGCCGATCGGACGACGACGATGCATCGCGGTCCTCCCGCACCACCCCGCTTCCGGGCCTTCTCGATGAGGTCGACTCGCTGCGAGCCAACCTGCAGCGGTCCTACGAGAGCCTCTACGCGGACGTGAACGACGACCTGCTTCCCGACACCGCACAGGCTGTCCCCGCCGACTCCGCCCGCCCGGACTCGGCCTGGAGCCCCGTTCCGAAATCTCAGCGGGCGGACCGTCCGTACTTCGCGATCGGTGGCCTGGACGCATCCAATCTGCGAAGGGTCGCGCAGACGGGCATGCAGCGGGCCCGGTCGGTCCAATCTCAGATCGAAAACGTGCAGCGGGACGTGGGATGGACGGACAGCCGCCTTCGCGGCTATCAGGTGGAGGTCCACAAGAAATTTTCCATCGCCGTTGCCTGCCTTATCTTTATGCTCATCGGGGCACCGATGGGCCTGGCCTTGCGACGGAGTGGACTGGCCGTGGTCGGAGCCGTCGCCCTCGGCATTTTTATCTTTTACTGGGTCTCCCTCGTACAGGGCGAAAAGCTCTCGGAGCGGGGCTTCTTTCCCCCCTGGATAGGCATGTGGATTGCCAACGTCGTTATGTCCGGTGTCGGCATCTGGCTCATTCTCTACGTGGTGCTCGATCTGGGGGCCACCCCGCCCCTCCGCGACCGCCTCTGGACGTGGCTCACCTCCGAGGACACGTAACGGAACGAAGCAGACCGACCGCTCCATACGTGCTCCCACGTGCCGACGCCCCTCCCCCCTTCGCTTCGGCCAGCGCCGGGCGAGCGTGCCTCCCTCATCTGACCGCACCTCCCTGTGCTCTATCTCATCCCCACCCCCATCGGCAACCTCGAAGACATCACCTACCGGGCCGTCCGAATGCTCCGAGAGGTGGACCTTATCGCCTGTGAGGACACGCGCACGTCCGGTGTGCTGCTCGATCACTACGACATCGACACCCCAACGACGAGCTACCACGAACACAACGAGCGAGAGAAGACCCCGGAGCTCCTCACCCGTATGCGCGCCGGGCACGACGTGGCCCTCATCAGCGACGCCGGGGCGCCGGGCATCTCCGATCCCGGCTTCTACCTCACGCGGGCTTGCTGGGAAGACGGCATAGACGTGGAGGCGCTCCCCGGCCCCACCGCCCTCATCCCCGCCCTCACGGCGAGCGGCCTCCCCAGCGACCGGTTCGCCTTCGAAGGGTTTCTGCCGAAGAAGAGTGGACGCCAAACCCGTCTTCAGGAGCTCGCGACGGACCCGCGCACGCAGGTACTCTACGAGGCCCCCTACCGGCTCCTCCGCACGCTGGACGACTTGATCGATCACTTCGGCCCCGAGCGCCGCGCCGTCGTGGCCCGGGAGTTGACCAAGACGTACGAGGAACTGGAACGGGGAACGCTCACTGATGTGCGATCGTATTTTGGCGCGTATGAAAACCTGCGGGGAGAGTGCGTCATCGTCGTCCACGGCGCCGATTGATCCACCGTCGCGTGTCTCGCCCAAGGACGACCCGACCCTCACAACTTTCACAAATTGCCTCATCGATCCCCGTCCGTCCCGTGAACTCCTTCTGGACCCTGCTCGGTGCGCTGTGCCTGCTCCTCGCCGCCCCCGTTCACGCGCAAGACGCCGGGGGGGACTGTGAGGCCGGCAACCTCAACCTGGACGCCGCGAGCCCGACGGACACCAGCGCAACCCTCGCCAAGCAGGCCGACGTGACCAATCCCCGGCCGGCGACCGCCGTGACCCCGGCAACCGAGGCGGAGAAATACGTCCAGAACCGCATCCGGAAAGACGGCCTGCACGTCGTCCACTTCTGGGCCCCCTGGTGCCCCAACTCCACGGGCGAGTTGAAAAACGGCTGGGCCGATCTCGTCGCGGACCACCCCAACGTCTCGTTTACCTTCGTGACGGTCTGGAACGACGGAGAAGACGGGGCCTCCGTCCTTGCGGATCACGATCTCCCCGACCGCGTGGTGGAGGTGACGCAGCCCGATCTCGGCCCCAGCGACACCGAGGCCAACCGGCGCCAGTCGTTCCTCACCCATCCGGTGACCTGGATTCCCTCGACCTGGATCTTCCACAACAACGGGGAACTCGCCTTCGCGATGAACTATGGCGAGATGAAGATGGGAACCATTCAGTCGCTCATCAAGGCCACACGGAGCGACTGGTAATAATTCACCGGGCACGCCCGTTGGCTCTGCTCTGAACCGCCCCCCTCCTCCTTCTTCAGCACTGCGCATAATCTGGCGACGGCATGAATCGGAAGCGAATTGACCGCCTCACGGCTGGTTTTGTTTTTCTCTGGGCCCTGGTCCTGTACGTCTCGACCATGGCCCCCACGGCCTCCTTCTGGGACCCCGGCGAACGGATTGCGAGTGCGTTCAAGCTGCAGGTGATGCACCCTCCGGGGGCCCCCTTCTACCTGTTGTTGGCCCGGCTCTTCTCGATGCTGGCCCCCTCGAAAGAGACGGTGGCCCTGGCGGTGAACCTGATCTCTGTGCTCTCCAGCGCCGGCACGGTGATGCTCGCCCACCTCATCATTGTGCGCCTCGTGCGACGATGGCAGGACCACTGGCGCGAGGTCGCGACCGGGAAGTACGTCATTGCCCTCGCCAGCGGCGTGATTGGGGCGCTCACCTACGCCGCCACCGACTCGTTCTGGTTTAATGCGGGCATCGCCGAGGTCTACGCCTTCTCCACCTTCTTCACCGCCCTCGTCGTGTGGGTCGTGCTCCGGTGGAGCGAAGCCGCCCGGAAGGAGGAAGCGCAGCTCAAGGGCCAGTCCCACCACCTGTTTCGGCTCAATGCCAATCGGTACCTCGTCCTCATCGCCGCCCTCTTCGGCATGGCCATCGGGGTGCACCTGCTGAGTCTCCTGGTCTTCTTCTTCGTGGCCCTCATCGTCTTCTTCACGGAGTTCGACCGGGAGGCGTGGACGCCCAAACAGCGCTGGGGCCGGATCGTACTGGCCGGGGCAATCTCCGCCGTGCTCTTCGTGGCCATCTATCCGGGCCTCGTGAAGGGATTGCCCAAGGTTTTTGCCGCCGTTGGGGCCCCAGTCGCCAGTATCGGCATCGTGGGGCTCGTGGCCTACGGCATCTACACAACTCATAAGCGCGGGATGCCGAAGACCAACCTCGCCTTTATGTGCCTGGCGGTTCTGCTCATCGGGTACGGCTCCTACGCACTCGTCTTCGTGCGGAGCGCCACCGAGCCGTCGATCGACATGAACGACCCCGACAACATCGAGCGGTTCATTGACTACCTCGAACGGGAGCAGTACGGCGCCACGCCCCTCTTAAGCGGCGTCAGCTTTGACGATCAGAGCGGCCGGCTGAAGCGTGATGGACAGGAAAAACTGTTCCCTCGGCGCCACTCCAGCCAGCCCCAGCACTGGGATGTCTACAAGCGCTACGATTCGGACCTGGGTTTCTTCCTCGACTACCAGGTGGGGTACATGTACATGCGGTACTTCTTCTGGAATTTCGTGGGCCGCACGAGCGACGTGCAGGGGGCGTCCTGGACCACGGGCATCCCCGGCCTCGACTCGGGCAGCGCGTCGCAAGAGACCATGCAAACGCCCAGCGAGAAGGAATCCAGGAACGTCTACTTCGCCCTCCCGCTCCTGCTGGGCCTCTTCGGGGCCTTCTACCACTTTAACCGCGACTGGCGTCGCGCCTTTAGCGTCTTTGTCCTGTTTTTCGTCACGGGCATCGGCATCATCATCTACCTCAATCAAGCGCCGATGCAACCGCGCGAGCGGGACTACTCGTATGTCGGGAGTTTCCTCGCCTTTAGCCTCTGGATCGGGATCGGCGCCGGCGGTCTGCTTCAGATGGTGTACGAGTCGATCCGGGATAGCGTGTCCGCCCTCTCCCAGACCCTTCCCCTGCTGGGGGCCGGCCTCCTCGTGTTCCTCGCGGTACCGGGCTGGATGACCCTGGAGAACTACGGTGACCACGATCGCTCGGCCGACTACGTGCCGCGCGACTACGCGAAAAACATGCTAAGCAGCGTCGCGGAGGACGCCATCATCTTCACCAATGGGGACAACGACACCTATCCCCTCTGGTACATGCAAGAGGTGGAGGGCTACCGGACAGACGTGCGGGTCGTGAACCTCTCACTGCTGAATACCCCCTGGTACATTCGGCAGCTCAAGGAGCAGACCTACGAGTCCGATCCGCTGCCCATCTCGATGAGCGATGACCGGCTCGAAAACATTCGTCCCATGCGGTGGAAGCCGCGGGAGGTACAACTGCCCGTCCAGACCGAGGCCCTCCAGTCGCGGCTCCAGCCGTACCTGCCGGACTCGGACCCGGACACGAGTGCGCTCGAAAGCCCGATGTCCTGGACATTGAAGGGACGTCGGCTGGGGGAAGACCAACGACTCCTGCAGATCGCCGACCGGGCGGTCTACAACCTGATCAAGACCAACGCAGAAAACGAATGGAAGCGGCCCGTCTACTTTGCCGTCACGGTGGCGCGGTCCGGTCAGCTCAACCTTCAGAACTACTTCCAGCTTGAAGGACAGGCCTATCGCGTGCTGCCCATCAAGCACGACCAGAGGCTGGGACGCGTCATCCCCGGCCTGACCGACAAGCGCATGTCGGCGTTCGAATTTACGAACCTCACCGACTCGACGGCCTACTTCAATCAGAATGCCCGGCGGATGCTCGACGGGTACCGGCTCAACGTTTCCCACGCGGCCGAGCGGCTGGCCAAGAAGGGGCATACGGAGCGGGGCCGGACGCTCCTGAGCGACTTTTCGGACAAGGTGCCCTTTTCCACGATCCCGGGCGACGTGCAAACCCTCATGTTCACGGCGCGGGCCTTCCGTGCCTTGGGCGACACCGAGCGGCTGGCCGACGTCCTGCAGGACGCCCAACCCCTCGTGTTCGACCGGGTTCGGGGGGCCAGTTCGCGACGCTCGTTTAGCCGGGCGCTCGCGTTCGCCGGACGGGTCCGCAAGTCCCTGCAGTCGGCCGGTCGGCAGGACGCCCTGGATGCCTTCGACCAGAAGCTGGACGCCCTCCTCGCGGAGGCCCCCTACGACGTGCCGGCTCGCATTCGCCGCGCGTACGGCCTCTCCAACGACGCGGACGGCGGCATGCAGCCGACCGTCCCGGGCGACATGGGCGGCGGCATGAGCCCGCCCTCTGACGGATCTCCCAACCAGTGACAAGACCGTCGCCGGTCAGTTGCACGCGAACGGACCCGTCCGTCGCGCCGGCCCCGGAGGCGAAGCCCCGCTGGGCGCTGACCTGTGCGTCCCCTGACCACGTCGGCGCCGGCGGGCATGACGTCGGTCCACGGACGCCGAGCGTTCCGATCGATGAGGGCCTACACCGCAAGAAGGATGCGACTCCCGTTCGTCGCTCCTGGACATCCGAGATGTCCAAGCCCTGTGCTGAGCTCGATTCAGTATTGACGTGGAGCCCATCCAGCCGCACGGAAAGGCCTCTTCAGTCGTCTGATAGGCACTCGACAGCTGTCGGTGCGACGGGGTGCTGAACGGCAGACTGGAATGCCAATCTTTTCGTGCCGCAGGGGCTCCGGTTGAATGCCTTTTGTGTCGCATGCGCGCCGTCGTCGGTCCCCTTCCCTTCCACGTGCCCGAGGGGACCACAC
>CAYULG010000062.1:0-13473 GCA_964445365.1 uncultured Salinivenus sp.
GGGCGTAGCTCAATTTGGCAGAGCAGCGGACTCCAAATCCGCCGGTTGGGGGTTCAAGTCCTCCCGTCCGTGCTACCGAGCACAGGGGTGCCGTGGATGATGGGCCTCGGACTGACGGTGATCACAATGTAGGCATTCAGCCTGAGTTGTGGTTCAACGGATGATTTACGGTTCTTCTTTGATTACCAGCGGTGCCATTATGTGGGTTTGGGAGTATCTCCAGAATGTTATCACAGAGATGGAAAAGGTGAACTGGCCGAGTTGGGACGAACTCATTAGCAGTACCTTGATTACCATTGTGGCCACGTTTCTCATCTCCGGGTTCATCTTTCTGGCGGACCAGGCGCTCAGTACTGTGCTCAATTTTCTGTACCAGCAGTAGTGGTGAGTCCCGCTTTCACGGCCCCTACGCTGCTGATTGCAACCGATCTCCTGCCTTATGCCTGAGGAAAACGACGACACTTGGTACGTACTTCGGACCTTCTCAAACCACGAGAAGAAGGTCCGTCGCTACCTCGAAAACGAAATTGAGCGGATGGGCCTTGAGGATCAAGTGGAGGAAATTCTGATTCCCACGGAGACGGTTTTTGAGATGAAGGGAGGCGAGAAAAAGACCAAGGAAAAAACGTTTTTCCCCGGCTACATTCTGCTAAACTGCACCCTCACCCACGAACTTCGCGAAATGGCCGAGGACCTTCCGTCGGTCATTGGCTTTCTCACAACGGGAACGGGGGAGGAGCCCACCCAACTCCGAAAGGAGGAAATCCAGCGTATTCTTGGGAAGATGGATCGGGCTGAGGAACGAGGGGAGAAACCTGAGATTCCGTTCAAGACCGGCGATCCGGTCAAGGTCGTGGACGGTCCCTTCGACAGCTTCAACGGCTTCGTTGAAGAGGTCTATCCCGAAAAGATGAAAGTGAAGGTGATGGTATCGATTTTTGGGCGCAAGACCCCCGTGGAACTCGACTATCTCCAGGTCGAGCATGAGGAGTAGGGCTTGGTTGGTAGACGGCAATCCGAGAACCGTAGTACTTTTCGAGCTGGCACGGACTCGCGAACTTTTCGAACAAACCGGCGGGAGTCTCCCGATTTCGGTCGAGGAGGCGTTCGTACCGCACACGAACACATGGCTGCACCTGTAGAAGCGGAAATTAAACTACAAATTAAAGGCGGCCAAGCCAATCCGGCTCCACCTATTGGTCCGGCTCTTGGCCAGCACGGCGTTAACATCATGGAGTTCTGCAAGGCGTTCAACGCCGAAACAGAAGACCAGATGGGCACGCTGCTACCGGTCGAGATTAGGATCTATGCAGATCGCTCTTTCGACTTTGACGTTAAGAGTCCGCCTGCGTCGATTCTACTGAAGCAGCGGGCCGGCATTGAGACGGCTGCTGGTGATCCCCTTCGGGAGCACGCCGGCACGGTTAGGTGGCAGGATTGTATCGAGATTGCCGAGCGGAAGATGGCGGATCTCAATGCACACACCGCTGAGCAGGGCGCCCGTATGGTCGCGGGGACTGCACGGTCGATGGGCATTGAGGTGGAGAATAAACCACAACCCGACGCGTAGTTTGGTGCCGGAAGGCCTTCCTCGGCCATCGTCGCATTGACGCGTTTCACTCATTCACGCGGGAGTTCTTCCGACCCACATCGGGAGAACGTTTGTACCGCACAACCGCATTCCTATCTATGGCGAACGCTGAAGGAAAACGTTATCGAGAAGCACAAGAAGTTGTAGACGAGTTAGATGAGCCTGTCGGACTGAAGCGGACGGCAGAGCTCGTCCTGGAGACGGCCACCGCGAACTTCGACGAATCGGTCGACATGGACCTCCGACTCGGCGTCGAGCCCCAGCACGCCGACCAGATGGTTCGGGGCTCTATCACCCTCCCGCACGGAACGGGGCGCGATGTCACCGTTCTTGTATTGGCCAGTGAGGGGAAGCAGGAAGAGGCCGAAGAGGCCGGCGCCGATTACGTTGGGCTTGATGACCACATCGAGCGCATCCAGGAAGAAAACTGGCTCGATTTCGATGTCGTGATCGCGACGCCGGACGTGATGGGGCAGGTGGGGCAACTCGGTCGCGTTCTCGGACCGCGCGGCCTCATGCCAAACCCGAAGAGCGGAACGGTAACGATGGACCTTGCGGAAACAATCGATGAGGTAAAGTCCGGAAAGATTGAGTTTCGGGTGGACCGGAGTGGCAACCTCCACACGCCTATTGGGAAGGCGTCCTTCTCCGCGGAAGAGCTCTATGAGAACGCTAAGGCGTTTCTCTCAGAGGTTGTGCGCCTTCGACCGGCTTCCGCGAAGGGAATTTATCTGCGCTCCGTGACGATGTCCGCGACGATGGGTCCTCCCGTTCGGATTGATCGGAGCTCCGTGCTGACCGAAGCCCGATAAGTCTCAGCGCCGCACTTCCGCTTTTCTGTACTGACCGATTCTTGTATACGATGCCGAAGAACAGAGCCGAAAAAGCCGAACTTATCGACGAAATTGGGGAGAAACTGGACGAGTACCCGATCCTCTACTTGACGAACTTCTCTGGACTCACGGTGGCCCAGTCCAACGACCTTCGGGGTCGCTTCCGAGAGGCGGGCGTCGAGTACAAGGTAACGAAAAACACCCTCGCTCGAATCGCCCTCGATCGCCTGGAGGGCATGGACGCCCTCGATGATTTCTTTGCGGGGCCGACCGCGGTGGCCTTTAGTGAGGATCCAGCCAAGCCGGCTCGCGTGATCCAAGACTTTGTTGAAGACGAGGATGTTGAGCGTCCTGAGTTGAAGGTCGCCTGGGTTGAAGGTGAGCTCTACGAAGGGCCAGACGCACTCGACACGCTTGCCGACCTCAAGTCCCGCGAAGAACTGGTCGGGGAAATTGTAGGTCTAGTGCTGTCTCCGGCTCAGAACGTGGTTGGCGGTCTCAAGAGCACTGGGCAAAACCTGGCCGGTATCCTCAAGACCCTTTCTGAAGACGACGAGGTTGACGAGTAGTTTTTTTGTCCGGCCCTGACTTGGTGGGCACCGGACGAACTCGAGTATACACTCATTCACCTTAATGCGCGGCGTAGCTCCGAAGAGTGTCGGGGCCAAGACCGCCGCAGGAGAAAAACCCTATATTCCTATGGCTGACATTGAAGAACTTGCTGAACAACTCGTTGGACTCACTATCAAGGAGGCCAGCGAGTTGGCGAATCATTTGGAAGAGGAATACGACATTCAGCCGGCCTCTGCCGGCGTCGCTGTGGCTGCTGGTGATGGTGCTGGGGGCGATGGCGAAGCCGAAGAAGAAGAGCCGTCCGTCTTTGACGTGGTGCTCACTGGCATTGGCGGGAACAAGATTCAAGTTATCAAAGAGGTCCGCTCGATCTCGGACCTGGGCCTGAAAGAAGCCAAATCACTCGTCGACGAGGCGCCGAATCCCATCAAAGAGGGTCTTCCCCGCGACGAGGCCGATGACCTCAAGGCCCAGCTCGAAGAGGCCGGCGCAGAAATTGAACTCCAGTAATCCTGGGGTTCTCCTGTGGGAAGTTTGCGCCCAGGGAGTTCGAGAAACACGTATCGTTACGTCGAAGGGCTGATCCTTCACACGAGGGGTTGGCCCTCGGCGTTTGATACGGACAGTATTACACAGTGCCCCCTGTGGATTCTTCGAAACAAGCCATTCCTACCATCGGTTGTAGATCGTGTCCGCACAGAATCTCTGTGTAGAGCGCATGGCCCTGCGGTCTGTCTCGGACCGACCACTGGCTCAGGTGTCGGGGATATCCCGTCGTTGTATGTATCCTCCCGAATCCGTTCGGTGGAGTTTCTGCAAGCGCCCTTTCCCGAGTGTATAGGGTCCCTGACGTTCTTAATACTGCATACCTCTTCCCTCTCCACTAAGAGGAGCCTAAATATAACTGTTTCTGACTGGGGGAAATGGGCTGCGTCCGAAGACCGGCACTCTACACCTGTCTGGACCGCTATAACGTCGTCACAGTGATACTGATTGATCGGGCGCATTTTCACGCCTCTCTGTGTGCCGGGAGGCGGTGCTTTATGACGAGAGAAGCGATCTCGTTCGTCCTTCTTGATCAGCGTCGTCGTGTGATGACGAGTCTTTTGGACGAATAACAAGCCATTTTTCGCGAGCGAATTCTGTAGCTTATGCCGACCCTTCTTAACGGGAATATTTCAACCAGCGGACACTTAGAAGACGCAAAGACTCGCAAGAGCTTTGCCGACATTCCGTCTGTCTGGGACTATCCGGACTTCCTGGACGTTCAGATTAAGACGTTCCACGATTTCGTTCAGGATGATGTCCCGCCCGAAGATCGTGAAAACGAGGGCCTTCAAGAGGTTTTTAACGAGCATTTTCCGATTAAGGACAATCGCGAGCGCTACACGCTCGAGTTCGTGAACTATGAGCTAGACGCCCCGAAGCACACCGTCCAGGAATGCATGGACCAGGGATTGACGTACACGGTGCCCCTCAAGGCTACGCTTCGGCTGACCAGCAAGGAAGAAGACGGTGACGAGGAAGTCGTCGAGGCTATTGAGCAAGAGGTCTACCTTGGAACGCTTCCGTTTATGTCGGAGCGAGGGACCTTTATCGTGAATGGAGCTGAACGCGTAATCGTCTCTCAGCTCCACCGGAGCCCCGGCGCGTTCTTTGAGAAAGAGATCCACTCGAACGGGACCGAGCTTTTCAGTGCTCGGGTTATCCCGTTCCGCGGTTCCTGGATGGAGTTTTCAACGGATATCCGGGACGTGTTATGGGCTTACGTGGACCGAAAGAAGAAAGTCCCAGTCACGACGCTCCTCCGTGCGCTCGGCTTCTCGAGCGATGAGGAAATCATCCGAATGTTCGGCTTTGCCGATCCGGTCGACATTGCAAATGAAGAGGAGTTCGAAGAGCACCTCGGCCGTGAACTTGCCACGAGCGTGACCATCGAAAAAACGATCGAGATCGTCGACGAGGACACTGGCGAGGTTGTCGACGAGGAGAAAGAGCGAGAGGTGCTCATTCCAGCCGAACATGAGCTCGAAGGAGATGATTGGGAGGTGCTGGAAGAGCACGACATTTCTCGGGTTTACTTAGTCCGTGAAGAAGAACAGGTCGACGACGACGAGTTGGATAAGACGACGCTCGTTGAGACGCTAAAGAAAGACCCGACCCATACTGAAGAGGAGGCGCTCTACCACATATACGAGAAGCTCCGCGGCAGCGAGGCCCCAGACCTGGACTCTGCCAGGCAGGCCCTCGAACGCTTGTTCTTCAACGAGCAGCGATATGATCTTGGAGACGTCGGCCGTCACCGTATCAACGAACGGCTCGACGTTGACGTCGACACCGACACGCACGTCCTCACCAAGGAAGACGTTGAAGGCATCGTCCGGGAACTCATCCGGTTGCAGAATGGGATGAGCACGGCGGACGACATTGACCATTTGAGCAATCGGCGTGTCAAGTCGGTCGGCGAGCAGCTTGGTTCTCAGTTCTCACTCGGTCTTGCCCGCATGGCACGGACCATTAAGGAACGCATGAACCTGCGGGACGCCGACAAATTTACCCCGAAGGATCTGGTGAATGCCCGGACCATTGAGAGCGTGATCAACACGTTCTTTGGGACGAACCAGCTCAGCCAGTTTATGGACCAGACCAATCCCCTGGCGGAAATGACTCATAAGCGCCGGATGTCGGCGCTGGGGCCAGGGGGGCTCACCCGCGAGCGGGCTGGGTTTGAGGTCCGAGACGTGCACTACACACACTATGGCCGGCTCTGTCCGATTGAGACGCCGGAGGGTCCGAACATCGGCCTCATGCTTTCGCTTTGCGTCCACTCCACAATTAACGACTTCGGCTTTCTCGAAACGCCGTATCGCGTCGTCGAAGACGGCCAGGTAACCGAGAAGGTTGAATACCTGACGGCCGATGAGGAGGACCAGACCATCATCGCTCAGGCCAATGCCCCGATCGACGACGACGGCAACTTCCGCCGCGACGAGGTCCGCTGCCGGCATCAGGGGGACTTCCCGGTTGTGGAGCCGGAAGAAGTGCAGTACATGGACGTGGCGCCCAACCAGATTGTCTCTCCCGCGGCCAGCCTCGTCCCCTTCCTTTCCCACAACGACGCCAACCGGGCGCTTATGGGATCGAACATGCAGCGTCAGGGCGTGCCGCTTCTTCGTGGAGATTCACCGATCGTGGGCACGGGGCTCGAAGGTCGCGTGGCGAAGGACTCGCGCTCTTGCGTCGTGGCTGAAGGACATGGCACCGTCGAGTATGTCGACGCCGAGAAAATTGTCGTTCGCTACGACGAGGAGCAGAGCAACACCGACCTCACCTTCGGGGAGCCGGTCCGCGAATACAATCTCGTCAAGTTCCGGCGCAGCAACCAGGGCACGTGCATGAACCAGAAGCCCATCGTACAGAAGGGCGATCGGGTTGAAGAGGGCGAAGTGCTCACCGACGGCTTTGCGACGGAAAAGGGCGAGCTCGCTCTTGGTAAGAACGTGCTCTGTGCCTTCATGCCCTGGCACGGGTATAATTACGAGGACGCTATCGTTATCAGCGAGCGCCTCGTAGCCGACGATGTCTACACGTCCGTGCACATCGAAGAGTTTGAGCACGAGGTGCGGGATACGAAGCGCGGTGAGGAGGAGTTAACCCGTGAGATCCCGAATGTTAGCGAGGAGGCAACGAAGGACCTCGACGAGCGCGGCATCATCCGCGTTGGCGCTGAGGTGACGCCCGGTGACATCATCGTCGGGAAGATTACGCCGAAGGGCGAGACGGACCCGACGCCGGAAGAGAAGCTCCTGCGCGCCATTTTTGGTGACAAGGCTGGAGACGTAAAGGATGCGTCGCTCAAGGCCAAGCAGGGCATGGAGGGCGGTGTCGTGATCGACACGAAGCTCTTTAGCCGCCGCGAACTCGATCCGGCCTCCAAGAAAATGGAGGAGAAGCGCCTCGAAAATATCGAAAACCAACACGAGCGCAAGCTCAAAGATCTAAACGAACGCTTCTGGGACAAATTCTTTACCCTCGTCGAAGATGCCACCTCGGGCGGCATCGAGGACCGCGACGGCACCGTCGTCCTCCCCGAGGACGCTGAGTTCGAGCGGGAGGTTTTTGAAGACATCGATCCGTCGGACCTCAGCATGCGGCAGGCGTTCACCGACGACGAGAAGTTGAACGACGACATTCGGACGCTCTTCCGCAACTACAAGTCGGGGCGCCGTGATATTGAGGGCAAGACGAAGCGGGAGAAGCACCAGGTAGAAATGGGTGATGAGCTCCCGGCCGGCATCGTTCAGATGGCCAAGGTGTACGTGGCCCGCAAGAAGAAGATTGAGGTTGGTGACAAAATGGCCGGTCGTCACGGCAACAAGGGTGTCATCGCGAAGGTAGCACGCGTTGAGGACATGCCGTTCCTCGAAGACGGTACACCGGTCGATCTCGTGCTTAATCCGCTGGGTGTGCCCTCGCGCATGAACCTTGGACAGATCTACGAGACCCTGCTCGGATGGGCCGGGGAAAAGCTCGGCATTAAGTACTCCACACCGATCTTCGATGGGGCCTCTCTCGAAGACGTGGGGGATGAGCTTGAGGAAGCCGGCCTGCCGCGTGACGGAAAAGCCCAGCTCTACGACGGCCGCACCGGCGAGCCGTTCGACGAGAAGACCACGGTCGGCCAGATCTATATGATGAAGCTGGAGCACCTAGTTGAGGACAAGATGCACGCCCGCTCTATTGGGCCGTACAGCCTTATCACGCAGCAACCGCTTGGAGGAAAGGCTCAGTTCGGCGGTCAGCGTCTCGGCGAGATGGAGGTTTGGGCCCTCTACGCCTATGGTGCCTCCAGTACCTTGCAGGAGATGCTCACCTACAAGTCCGATGACGTGCAGGGGCGCTCCGAAGCCTACGAGTCGATTGTGAAGGGCAAGAATCTGCCGTCGCCAGGGGTTCCCGAAAGTTTCAACGTCCTCGTCCGTGAGCTTCAGGGGCTCGGTCTTGAGGTAACACTCGATTAATCGGTAGACGGCGAGAATTGGGGCCATCGACGGCAAAGTTGCCGTCGTCCGTTTCCCGCCGCGCCTGCTTCCTCCTGACCTCCGCATCCAAACTTCCATATTTGCCTACCGCATATGCCGTACGGAAACTCGAAGGAGATCGAAAAGAACTTCGATAATATCACCATTGGGCTCGCCTCTCCGGAGGACATCCTGGAGCGATCTTACGGCGAGGTGATGAAGCCGGAGACGATCAACTACCGGTCCTTCAAACCGGAGATGGGAGGGCTTTTCTGTGAGAAGATCTTTGGACCGGTGAAGGACTACGAATGCCACTGTGGGAAATACAAGCGCATCCGGTACAAGGGCATCATCTGTGACCGATGTGGTGTTGAGGTTACCCGAAAGGCCGTCCGCCGCGAGCGGATGGGGCACATCACCCTCAGCGTGCCGGTAGTGCACATCTGGTATTTTAAGACGCTCCCCAATAAGATCGGTCACCTCTTGGGCCTGAAGTCGAAGGATCTGGAGAAGGTCATTTACTACGAAAACTACATCGTTATCCAGCCGGGCTCGGCCGATCGACTCGGCGTGGAAGAAAACCAACTCCTGACCGAGGAAGAGTACTTCGATATCCTTTACCAGATTCGGGAGGATAACAATCGCCTGCCGGACGACGATCCGGAGAAGTTCATTGCCATGATCGGTGGGGAGGCGATCGAGACAATGTTGGAGCGGCTCAACCTGGACAAGCTGGCACAGGAGTTGCGCTATCAAGTGAAGACCGAGACGAGCCAGCAGCGCAAAGCGAAGGCCCTCAAGCGACTAAATGTGGTGGAGGGCTTCCGCGAGGCGAACCAGGATGGAGAGAATAAGCCGTCCTGGATGGTGATGCGGGTCATTCCGGTGATACCGCCGGAGCTGAGACCACTGGTTCCGTTGGACGGCGGGCGCTTCGCTACCAGCGACCTCAACGATCTCTACCGCCGTGTCATCATCCGCAATAATCGTCTGAAGCGCCTCATTGACATCAAGGCGCCGGAGGTCATTCTCCGCAATGAGAAGCGGATGTTGCAGGAGGCGGTCGACTCCCTCTTCGACAATAGTCGCAAGTCCAACTCAGTACGCGGCTCGTCGGACCGTCCCCTTAAGAGCCTCAGCGACATGCTGAAGGGCAAGCAGGGCCGCTTCCGCCAGAACTTGCTTGGCAAGCGCGTCGATTACTCGGGCCGTTCGGTTATCGTGTCCGGCCCACACCTGGAACTTCACCAGTGCGGCCTGCCGAAGGAGATGGCCGTTGAGCTTTTCAAGCCGTTTATCATACGAAGGCTGATCGAGCGCGGGATTGTTAAGACGGTCAAGAGTGCAAAGAAGTACGTCGACAAGAAATCGCAGGACGTTTGGGACATCCTAGAGAAGGTGATACAGGGCAGGCCGGTCTTGCTCAACCGGGCGCCCACCCTCCACCGATTGGGCATCCAGGCCTTCCAGCCGGTGCTCACCGAGAACAAAGCCATCGAGATTCACCCGCTCGTGTGTCCGGCCTACAACGCTGACTTCGACGGCGACCAGATGGCCCTTCACGTTCCGCTTTCGCACGAGGCGTGCCTCGAGAGCATGATTCTGATGCTGTCGAGTCACAACGTGCGAAGCCCGGCTGACGGGGGTCCATTGGCTGTGCCGAGTCAAGACATGGTTCTCGGCCTTTACTACATCACGAAGGCCAAGGCCAACCAGAAGGGGGAGGGCATGCGATTCGCCAGCGTCGATGAAGTGCGGCAGGCCTTCGACCAGGATCGGTTGGCACTGCACGCGAAGATCCAACTCCGTGACCCCGAGGGATCAGGTGAGATGCTCAACACCACCGTCGGACGTGTAATCTTCAACGAAACGCTGCCCGAGGGCATCGACTTCGTCAACGAGGTGCTCAGCACCAAGAACATTCGAACGGTCATTGCGGATGTCTTGAAGAAGACCGATTATCAGGAGACCGCCGACTTCTTGGACGCCATCAAGGACATGGGCTTCCGCCGCTCCACGACCTCGGGTATGACGTTCTCCCTCGCCGACATCATCGTTCCGGAGGAGAAGCAACAGCTCATCGAAGAGGCCAACGAAGAGGTCGAGAAGGCCGAACAGAACTATTCGATGGGCTTCATTACCGACAACGAGCGTTACAACCAGGTCATCGATGTCTGGACGAAGACGAACAACAGGGTTTCCCAGGTGCTCTTCGACGCTCTGAAGGAGCACAAAGAGGGCTTCAATCCAATCTTTACCATGGCCGACTCTGGTGCGCGTGGTTCGCAGGAGCAGATTCGCCAACTCGGCGGCATGCGCGGCCTTATGGCCAAGCCCCAGAAGAGCTCCGATGATAGCGGCGGGCAGATTCTCGAGAATCCGATCTTGTCCAACTTTAAGGAAGGGCTCTCGGTGCAGGAGTACTTCATTAGCACCCACGGCTCGCGGAAGGGACTAGCTGACACGGCGCTGAAGACGGCTGACGCCGGCTACCTGACGCGCCGCCTCGTGGACGTGACCCAGAGCGTGACGGTCACCGAACATGACTGTGGGACGTTGCGCGGCATTAGCGTCGGGGCGCTCAAGGACAACGAGGAGGTCGTCGCGCCGCTCTCCGACCGGATTGAAGGTCGCGTGTCGGTTCACGACGTGTATGACCCGCACACCGACGAACTCATCGTTGAGGCCAACGAGCTCATTACCGAGGAGATTGCCGACCGCATCGCGGAGACCTCGATCGAAGAGATCGAGATCCGATCGGTGCTCACCTGTGAGGCGGAACGGGGCGTGTGCACGCTCTGTTACGGAGAGAACCTTGCCACTGGGCGCATGGTCGAGGTCGGTGAGTCGATCGGGGTGGTGGCGGCCCAGTCGATTGGCGAACCGGGTACGCAACTCACGCTGCGGACCTTCCACACGGGTGGAACGGCCACGCGCGAATCGGCCGAGTCGACGATCCAGGCCAAGTTCGACGGTGTTCTGGAGTTCGAGAACCTCCGAACGGTGACCTACGAGGCCGACGATGGGCCGCAGGAGATCGTGCTCTCACGTCAGGGTGAAATCCGAGTCATGGACACGGACGGTGATCGGCGCGAGCTTACGAGCTACGTAGCGCCCTACGGAGCCGAATTGATGGTTGATGAAGGACAGGAGGTCGAGGAAGGAGATGTTCTAGTCAGCTGGGACCCCTACAACAGCGTCATCCTCACGGAGGCCGACGGTACGATCCGCTTCGAAGACATCACGGAGGGCACCACCTTCCGTGAGGAGACCGACGAGCAGACCGGCCACAAAGAGAAGGTTATTGTTGAGAGCCGTGAGCGCACCCTCACACCGGCAATTATGGTGGAGACCGAAGAGGGCGACGAGCGTGAGTACAACATGCCGGTGGGTGCGCGGATCCAGGTTGACGACGGGGACACGGTGCAGGCGGGCCAGACGCTCGCCAAGATTCCGCGACAGGCAGCCCAGACCAGCGACATTACCGGTGGTCTGCCTCGTGTTGAAGAGCTCTTTGAGGCCCGAACGCCGGATGATCCGTCTGAGGTTAGTGAGATCGACGGCATTGTGAGCTTTGGTGATCGTAAGCGCGGCTCACAGGAGGTCATCGTCACCAGCCGCGATGGGGAGATGGAAAAGAGCTACATGGTCTCCCTCTCCAAGCACATGCTGGTCCACGAGGGGGATTATGTGGAGGCTGGCGATCGGCTTTCGGACGGCCAGATTGCCCCCCATGATATTCTGTCGATCAAAGGCCCGCGTGCCGTTCAGGAGTACCTGTTGAATGAGGTGCAGGAGGTTTACCGGCTGCAGGGCGTCGACATCGACGATAAGCACTTCGAGGTCGTGATCCGGCAGATGATGAAGCGGGTCAACATCACAGACCCGGGCGACACGAACTTCCTCGAAGAAAATGTTGTTGATCGGCAGAAGATGGCGAACGCCAACGACGAGCTCTACGACAAGTTTGTCGTGACCGACCCGAGTGAGGCGGACGTGGAGATCGGGGAGATTATTAGTCGTCGTGAATTGCGCGAAATGAACTCTGATCTGAAGCGGGAGGATAAGCCGGAGATCGAGGTGCGCGAAGCGCGCCCCGCCGTGGGAGAGCCGGTTCTCCTCGGCATCACCAAGGCGTCGCTGGCGACCGATTCGTTCATCTCAGCGGCCTCGTTTCAGGAGACCACGAAGGTTCTCACCAACGCAGCCATCGAGGCGAAGACCGATACTCTCGAGGGCCTGAAGGAGAACGTTGTCGTGGGGCACGAGATACCGGCTGGGACGGGTCAAAGTGAGTACCGCGACCTCGTCGTGGGTTCGAAGTCCGAACTCGAAGAGCTGCAGGCAGCCATCGGCGGCGATGGCGAGGCCCCGGGCGGCGACGGCGCCGCGGGCGACGGTGCTGCCGGTGAAGAGGAGGTCGAGCAAATTGAGGCCTCTGAGTCGGAGAACTAACTCCTCTGATCCATATCCTGAACTTCTCGCCCCGGTCGCGCCCTTTGGCGTGCCGGGGCGTTTTAATTGACGGACCGTTTGCCCGTACGAGGGATCCGATTGTGCTTCTCCGTTTGCCGGACTGGGTTGCTCTCGCAGGTTGCCTTATCGGACTCGGGGGACTACTACGGATGGGAGAAATCCTCCGACGACGGGGCTGGCGTCCGACGGCAACCCGTCGTCTCGTTCATGCAGGCGTGGGCCTCCTCGTAACGGGAACGCCGCTGATTTTCACGTCTCCTGGTCCCGTGTACTTTCTAGCGGCAGTGTTTGTGGTCTTCAATGCCGGTACAAAGTGGCTACGCATGTGGGCCAGTATTCACGAGGCACGGCCCGACAGTTGGGGCACGGTTATGATGCCGCTGGTCTTGATGCCGGCTCTTGCAGCGACTTGGTCCGCTGGGACCGACCGTGTCTTTATCCTGCAGATTGCGTTTCTGGTGCTCGCGCTGGCAGATCCGCTGACATCCTGGGCAGGTTCAGCGTGGGGGCGTAGGGAGTGGGTCGCTGGGGGCACCATCGTGGGTAGCGCTGTGTTTTTGATCGCAACGTTCCTACTTACCGGAATCGGACTTTTTGGGATTGGAGAATGGTCGCTGGGGCGGGCCGCAACGGGGGCTCTCCTCGTGGCCCCGGTGGTAACTGCCACAGAGGCGGTCAGTCGATGGGGGTTGGACAATTTTTCGGTAGTTGTCGCCACCATTCTTGTTCTTGTTCCGCTTCACGAAGCTCCGGGGTCCGTGGGGAAAATGGGGCTCGCTCTGGCCATTGGAGGGGCGTTCGGAATAGGGGCGTACGTAACTCGGACGCTAAGGGCAGCAGGGGCGGTGGGCGGCGGCCTATTCGCGGCCTCGCTCGTGGGGCTGGGCGGTTGCGCGTGGGCCCTGCCTGGATTCGTCTTTTCCGATTTGTCGAGCATGCTCTCGCATCTGACGGGAGACACCGTCTCGCCCGACATGAA
>CAYULG010000063.1:0-13338 GCA_964445365.1 uncultured Salinivenus sp.
GAAGTAGGCGATGAAGAAGAGCTTGAAGAGGTCGCCCAGCGCCACGATGAGGCCGGAGGAGAGCACGTCGCTCAGCGCCTCCACGTCACTGGTGGTGCGTGTGATGAGCCGCCCGATGGGGGTGCGGTCGAAGAACGAGAGCGGCTGGTCCTGCACGTGCCGGAAGACGTCGGTGCGCAGGTCATAGATCGCCTGCTGCCCGATGTACTGCGTTAAGTAATTCTCCGCAAACTTCAGGAGCCCCTCCCCCAGCAGCGCCAGCGCCAAGTAGAGGATGATGCGCTGCAGTCCCTCCAGGTCCCCAACCACAATGTAGTTGTCGATGCCCTGCTGCACGAGCGCCGGGCGGAGCGGCCCGAGAAAGGACGCCCCGAGGGTAATCGTGAGCGCCAGCCCCACCCAGCCGAGGTACGGTTTCAGGTAGTGAGCAATGCGTCGGAGGAGCTGCCCGTCGAACGAATGGACACCTCGGCGCTCTTCCTCATCGTCGATGTGCTCGTCGAAAGCGTCGTCGGCCAAGGGTCGGGCGAGCGTTGTGGCTGAAAAACAATTGAGGGAATCGAACCCCGCAGTTGCGCACAGTGTTGCGTTGAGTCGACCGGCCCGCTCACCGCTTTTCCCGACCTTTCACGTCTGACGCCTTCTCTCGCGGGTCGAGTACGTAGCGGCGCAGCTCCTCGGCCACGCTTGAGTCCGGGAAAACCGCTGTCGCCTCCACCGCCAGCGGCGTCGGGTCGTCGTAGCGCGCACTGATGTGCCCGAGGAGTAGGCGCCCCACATCCGCGTCGCGCGCTACCTCCGCCGCCTCGCGAGCCGTGCTGTGGCCCGTCTCTACGGCCCGGTCGTGGAGCGCATCGGTAAAGGTGGCGTCGTGGTAGAGCAGATCCGCATCGTCGGCCAGGGCGCGCCCGCCATCGCAGGGCCGCGTGTCGGTGACGTAGGCCATCGAGACGCCGGGGCGCGGCGGGCCCAGCACCTGCTCGGGGCGAACCGTCGTGCCGTCGTCCGTCGTAACGGACTCACCCGCCTTCAAGCGCCCAAAGGTCGGCCCCTCCGGCACCCCCAGCGCCCGGGCCCGCTCCGGATAAAACCGTCCGGGCCGCGTCCGCTCCTGCAGCCGGAAGCCCATTGCGAAGTTGCGATGAGCCAGCGGTCGTGCCTCGACGGTCAACTCGTCGGTCTCATACGCCGTCGCCGCCGTCAAGTCCGCACCCAGTTCCGTGATGCGCAACGGATACGGCAGGTCATCGAGCGCAATGCCTGGAATGGCTTCCACCAGGGCCCGCCCACCCGTCGGCACCACAAGCGTGACCGGATCGGTGCGCTGCTGCAGCGCCAGCGTCGAGAGCAGGCCGGGCAGGCCGTAGCAGTGGTCGCCGTGCAGGTGCGTGATAAAGATCGCGTCGATCCGCGCCCGGCTCAGGCCCGCATCCATGAGGCGATACTGCGTGCCCTCGCCGCAATCGAACAGCAGCACCCGTCCCTTCCGCTCCACCGCCAGCGCCGATAGGTGCCGGTCGCTCGTCGGCACCGCCGAGGCCGTTCCCAGGGGGATGACATCCGTGGTCATGATGCGTTACACGGTGGAACGTTCAACGTTAAGCGTTCTCCCCTTCAACGACTAAAGCGCTTGGATCTCCTCTTCAAGCAGTTGCTTCTCATACAGGTCGGCGTAGAGTCCCTCCTCGTCCACCAGCGTGTCGTGGGTCCCGCGCTGCACGATGCGACCGTGCTCCATCACGAGAATGAGGTCCGCGTCCTGCACGGCACTTAGGCGATGACTCACGATAACGAGCGTGTGGCTCCCCTTGCGCTCCCGAAGCGACCGCAAAATGTTGCGCTCCGTGGCCGTGTCCACCGCCGAGAGGGCGTCGTCGAAGATGAGGACGCGCGGGTCGCGGATGAGCGCCCGGGCGATGGAGGTGCGCTGCTTCTGCCCGCCGGAGAGCGTAATGCCGCGCTCCCCCACGTACGTATCGAAGCCGTCGGGGAAGTCCTCCACGTTCTCCAGCAGGTCGGCCTCGTCGGCCGCCGCACGGATGGCGTCCCGCTCGGCCGCCTGGTTGCCAAAGGCGATGTTGTTGGCCACCGTGTCACTGAAGAGGAAAACGTCCTGCGGCACGTACCCGATGTGCTCGCGCAGCGTGTCGACGGGAATGGTCGTCGCGTCGTGCCCGTCGATCAGGACACGGCCCTCGTCCGGGTCCAGGATGCGCGGGATCATCCGCACGAGCGTGCTCTTACCGGAGCCGGTACGCCCCACGATGGCCAGGGTCTGATCGGCGGACAAGTCGAAGCTCACACCCCGGAGCGCCGGCTCGTCCTCCCCCTGATACTGGTACCATACGTCCTCGAACCGAAAGCCGCCCTCGACCGACCGAATCGCCGGATTGGTCTGCGGCCCGTCGTCGATGGTCGGCTCCGTATCCAGGATCTTCTGCAGCCGGATCACCGACGCCGAGGCGCGCTGGATCATCGTAATGACAAACCCGAGCGACGCCACCGGCCACGTCATCATGTTGATGTAGATGATGTACTCGGCGATGTTGCCGATCGTGATGACCCCCTCGGCCACGAGGCGCCCCCCCATCCAGACGACGATGATCGTGGAGATGCCCACCAGCAGCAGGAACGAGGGCCGCCAGGCCGACTCGACGAGCGCCAGGTCCAGGTTTCGCCACTTGTAGTGCTCGCTCTCCTCCTCAAAGGCCTCGGCCTCCGCCTCCTCCCGCGTGTAGGCCTTTAGCACCCGAATCCCCGACAGCGCCTCCTGCACCCGGCTCGTGAGCGTCGAGTACTGCTCCTGCAGTTTCTCGCTGCGGTGATGCACCATCTGCGCCATGAAGAAGACCGAGATCGCCAGCAGCGGCATCGGGGCCAGTGCGTAGAGCGTAAGCCGCGGCGAGATCACAAACATCACCGACATGGCCACGAGCACCATCACCAGCGACCGCGTGACGTACATGATGGCGGGCCCAATGTACCGCCGCACCTTCTCGATATCGTCGGTGGCGCGGGTAATCACGTCTCCCGTCGGGTACTCGTTGTAGAACGCCGCCGAGAGCTGCTGCAGGTGATCGTAGAGGTCGTTGCGCAGGTCGTACTCGATGTGGCGGGAGGCCACGACCACCGTCTGCCGCATCAAAAACATGAACAGCCCACTGATGGCCGACAGCCCGATGATCACGCCCGCGAAGAGAAGCAGGGCCACGAAAAAGAAGGCGTAGAGGTCCGCTTGTGCGGCCGTCCCGTCGTACAGCGTAAAGAGCCGTACGAAGCGTGGAATGCTATCCACCGCCTGCCGCACCACCATCGGGACGGTGATCTGGAAGGCCGCTGAGACCATCGTAAACAGCAAGCCGGGGATGAAGAGGTACTTGTACCGCCAGAAGAAATGGTTGAGGCGAGAAAGCGGACCCATCAAACGTACATCGTCAATTGAAAAGCGCCCTCGGTGGACGGCCCCTTCTCCATTCGACTACGATCTTTACAACTTTTCGGCTTCGTCTCCCCGAAAGACCAACAGAGTAGGTCAACGGCGGAGACAGTGTCCCTGATCCGGCCCCTCTACTACCTCGATGCAATAAATCCATCAATCATGGGCGCCGCCCAGGCGCCCTCCGAGCTACCGGACAGTTGTCCACGATAATCGGTTCGTGTCCCAAAAAGTCCGGATTTTGGGCACGTCATCCCGAATGCGTTCGAGGACCTCTCCGAAATCGGCGATGCCTCTTGCGAAACGAGTCCGCATCTGAGAATCTGGGATTCCCTGGTGCGGGATGACCCGTCAAGGGATTTTTCGGGACAACATGCAAACCGGTCCGGTAGGTAGCGCCACTCTCCATTCCCAGATCTTCCATTCAGGACAGTGAGGGCGCCTCGTCGTCCACGCGGGCCGCCGCGTCGACGTATGTGTCGAGGGCCACGTCGCGCCCCTCCCGTTCTTCGATGATCCGGATGGTCTCTACGTGCTGCGCGGCCACGTGCCGGGCCATGGCCATCGTCACCTCAGCGGCAGCCTTCGGGTTGCGGCGCATCACGTTCTTGAGATCGGGCCGAAAGAAGCCAAGCACACGGACTTCGGTGATGGTCTCAGCCGTTTCGAGCCGGGGGAAGTCCCCGAGGAGCGACAGCGCGCCGAAGATCTCGTTCTTCTCCAATTCCCGCAGGTTGCGCTTGCGGCTCGGGTCCGCGTCGCTGATGAGCCGGACCCGACCGGACTCGATGACGTACAGCCCAAGCCCGGGGTCGCCCTCGTAGTAGAGCGACTCGCCGCGGCGGTAGGTGCGGCGGTGCGCGGCGGAGGCCATCGCGTACAGGGCATTCGACGAGAGACGGCTGAACGTCGGCACGGCCCGGAGCACCTCGGCAATTTCCCGGGTGTGAGGATCTAAGCGCCGCTGGAAGAGGCGGCGGTAGAGACGCCCCCCGGCGCGGAGTAGATTACGGAGCGTGGACATGAGCACGTTTTACAGAGCCAACAGAAGGACCGATGAGAAGGGGGCGACGGGGATCAGACGCTTCCCTTTTCTGGAGAAATCCGAGAACGCACCTTCAATCTAAAAAGAATGGTGACCCGGAAGGTCTCCCAACCGAAAATCGTCCAACCTCCCATCGCCGATTTCCGAACCCCTAGAAGGCATTGCAGTCGCATAAAAAGATGGTTCTGACCGGGAAGAGCCAAGCATACGTTCCCTGCTCCACTAAAAAGCGTGTCCGATGCCGAAGTGGAGGAGCGGCGGGGCGTCCCCTGAGAAGACGTCGTCGGATTGAGGGGACGGATCGTGAAGGCGATAGGCAAGATCAAGCCGAACGATGAGGTATTCCCATTCGATCCGAAGCCCCAATCCCGAGCCAACCCCGATCTCACTCAGCGACGAGAATCCCTGAAACCGCCCGTTCTGCGCGGACGGGAGTGGAGCCCTGTTCTCGTTCGGGGCTCCCGGGACGTCCCCAAATCCTTTATTTCGGGGCCCAAACCACACGTTGCCCATGTCGAGAAACGTCGCCCCGACCCAGTCGGCGGCCAGAAGGTTACGGAGGAGGGTTGTTCGGAGCTCAGCACTCGCCTCCAGCTTGATGTCCCCGCCCAGGATTCCGGAAACGCCCTCCCGTCCCGACCGGGCCGCGTTGAACTGCCCGGATCCACCGGGTCCGAGTTCCCGAAGGCGCCAGCCTCGCACACTTCCGGCCCCACCACTGAAGAAGCGACGATCGAACGGCACGAGCGTCGGGCCGCCTGTTGGGTGTGCTACCCCCCCGAAGAGCTTCAGCGCAAGGGTCTCCCCCGGTCCCAGGAGAACGTAGCGTCGCAGATCGACGGTTCCGCGCACGTACGGACGGTACAGGAGACTTCCACTCAGCCCCCCACCACCGCGTCCGGTGAGGCCGGGTACGGAATATTCGAGGGTATCCGGGGCAAAGATAAACCGGTCGAATAGAAGCGGAAGCGTATTTCCCACCTCGCCCGAAAACTCGTAGATGTGCCCCTCCCGGCGACGAAGCGGGTTGGCCGTGGCTGACCGAACGGTGTACCGAAAGGCCGTGTTGATTTGAGGCTGCGTGTAATCCTCAAGGATCTGCGCCCGTTGCACGGGATCCTCAATCCCCGCAAACAGGTCGTCGAGAAACTGATCCTGAAATCCGGACAGCGTGTCGGGGTTGCTTACGCTCAGATCAATGACATCGACCAGCGAGGTCAAGGTGGGCGAGTGGTTCATTTCAAGCCGAAGCCGGCCGCTGTTTCGGCTACGGATACGCACCCGGAATTCGTTGCGCCGGGCCGTGAGGGCCGAGACCGAGATCTGCGTTTGAGCATTCGTCAGGTCAAATACGTTCTCGAACGCCCCGAAGGGTCGGATGAGGTAAGGCAACGTGAGGGACGCCGTGCCCTCAAACTGCGTGGACGAGAAAAGCGGTGAGCCGGGACTCGTCGCCACCGACCCAGAGGCACGAAGGCGGAACCGCTCGCCGCCCCCCAACGCATTGACGTTCTCGTACTCTCCCCCGAGCCCGATGCCGAACTCAGTCGAGCCAAAGCTAATCTCGGGGCCACGCTGCAGACCAAACGTTTCTACGCGCAATCGGTGACGCTGCTGCGTTTGCGCCTCAATCCGCACCGGTAGGTACCGCGTGGAGTCCACCTGTGTGACCCGATCAAACTGTGGGGTCAGACTCGTGAACGTGAAGAGACCGGCCCCTCCGAGCCGCTGCTTCGTCGCGACCACGTCCGATTGACGGTACACCGTCCCGGGCATAAACTGCAGGGACCGCTGAAGGAGCCCCGTACCAAGGTGACTCTCGTCCTGGATGACGCTCGTGACCAGGGGTCGTCCCCCCCCCGTCGTATCCACGGGAACGTTGAGCGTATCCCGCCGGGGCGAGGTGGTCTCCGGACCCGTGACGCGGAAGTGTACGTTCCCAAACCGGTACTGAGGCCCGGTCTGCACGCGAAACGTGACATCCAGGGAGCCGGCTGGGGTTGTTTCTCGATCGATGAGGGCCCGAATGGAGTCCTGAGTCACCGCAGCGTAGCCCTCATCCTGAAGGGCAGAGACAATGCGCCGCCGCTCCTCAAACAAGAGGGGTTTCTGGTACCGCTGGTCGTCTCCTCGAAAGGCAAGTGGCATCTCGGTCGATCCGTTCTCCACCTCCAGTACCGTTTCACGTCCGAGGATGCGCTGCTGTGCGGCTGTCAGGGGCGCGAGGCCCTCATACCGAATACGCCGGACGTACGTGGCCGACCCTGGCTCTACCCGAAAGACCACCGTCACGCGCTCCTCTGCCTC
Source organism: uncultured Salinivenus sp. (assembly GCA_964445365.1). Classification (GTDB taxonomy): domain Bacteria; phylum Bacteroidota; class Rhodothermia; order Rhodothermales; family Salinibacteraceae; genus Salinibacter. Next base: position 6,789 of record CAYULG010000063.1, read on the forward strand.
AATCGTCCGGATCGACGAGGTGACCGAGGCGTCGAAAAATCCCTGCTGTTGGTAGTAGCGTTGGAGCCGGTCTGCGTCCCCGGCTACCGTCGCTGAATCGACGTAGGCCGGCGGCTCCCCACCCGACTTCAGGGCTCGTCCCATCCGGTCCCACATCCAATCGGTGTCACCCAGCCGATAGACCCATCGCCACCACGTGAGTCCGGGAATCCCCAGAATGCGACGGTTCGGTCTGGTCCGAATCTGCTTCTTCAAGGTACCCTCCGAGAAGTGCTGGTTTCCCCTGACCTGCACCCTTCGAACAACGGGGGCTGTTGTGTCGCTCGCCGCTTCTGCGCCCCCTGTAGCCGTTTCTGGCGACTGGGGCATGGCCCGCCCGCCGGTGCAAAGCGCCATCGTCAAGACAGTGACGAGGAGAATGGTGCGCTCATTCAGCGATGGTGGCCGGATGACGTAGAGCACTCGGGCCAAAGCAAGCGAAGATTCCTACCGTTGAGGGACGATCGCAGATACCCGGGATCGACGGGCGTGATCCGCGCACTCGACACGCGCGGCGCAAATCCATCCGGGAGCGAGGACGGCGAAAGCACGGGCCCGGGCTGGCGGGCTGCGGGTCGACCGTCTCTCCGACCGCCCGAACCAACTTCGGTGGTTACCGAGAGGCATTGCCGCCGTCGGTGTCATCTTGCGTACTGGCCATCCGCGCCCGATACTGTCGGGTACGTTCCTCAAGCTCGTGGTAGGAGTCCGGGCTCATGTCAGGAACGATAAAGCGCATCGGATCGAGCTTCTCGCCGGACCGGTTGCGAACCTCGTAGTGAAGGTGAGGACCCGTCGAGCGGCCCGAGTCCCCGCTGTACCCGATTGTTTCCCCTCGGTCGACCTTAATCCCCTTCCGGATGCCGTCCGCAATCTCAGAGAGATGAGCGTAGCGGGTGACGTATCCGGCTCGTGAGTGTCGAATCTCGACCATATTTCCGTACCCCGACGTATACGTAGCGCGAAGCACACGCCCATCTCCGGTCGCCACGGTGGGCGTGCCCCGCCGCACCAGGAAATCGACGCCTGCGTGCATCTTGCGCACCTCGAGGACGGGATGCTTCCGCATTCCATATCCGGACACGATGGGCCCATTGGTTGGCCGAATGGCCGGAAGTTGCTTCAGCCGTTCGCTCCGCTTGACCGCCACCTCGGACAGCTCCTCGTAGCTCGCGTCCTGAAGGCTCATCTGGCGCTCAAGCTTGTCGAGCTTCTGGGCCGTCTTTCTGAGCAGGGACGAGGCATCTTCCCCCATGCGATCAAACTTCTTGTACGGATCTGCCCCCCCCACCCCGACCTGGCGAACATCCTCCGAAATGGGTTCGATCTCAAAGAGTCGACGGTACAGCTTCTCGTCCCTCTTCTCCAAGGTGTCGAGTTGGGTCGAAAGCGTTGACATTCGCCCGCTCACGCGGTCCAACTGTCGCTCAAGGGCCTCATTCTCGACCTTGAGGGACTGCTCCTCCGGTGTCGTGACCCAGTAGACGTCGATGGCCCAGACGGCGAGTCCCGCCAGAATGACGGCGAGCCCCAAGACCTGAGTGACGTGGATCAAATAATCCGTCCACGTCCGCTCGATCTTCACGAAGGAGCAGCGATCCGGATCGTAATAATATCGCTGGTCTTGATGCATTGAAAGAGAAACGGTTGATTTCCGGTGGGAAAGCACTTCGCAAGGATCTGTCCCGGCGTCGTTTGGGACCGATTCGACACGCAATGTCACGACCGAGACAGGATGTTGTCCCTGCTCCGTCGCCGAGAAGTTTTATGGTGGCGCGATACGTGCTAACGGTCCTATTGGACCGACTGCTTATTTCTCTACCATGTGTACCTGGCCAAACCGCTTGCACATGCAGTCGATCCTAAACGTAGCACCGAACGGAAGACATTTCAAGCGATCGCGAGTCGTGCAGGGCGATTGCATCTTACGTTTGGCTGCCAAATAGGACTCATCGGAGACGAGAACGGTCTTCTCCCATGCGCCCTTTCCCCCATTCTCCCCCTCTTTATCGGCAGAATCGGATCGTCGGAAGGCGAATGAGTCTCCAGCCTCCAATCAACGCTCCGACATGCGTCCGACATGCGATTGCCCTGCGAGTCGTGGGGAGTAAAGGGGGATTATGCGTCGTCGTTCGAACTAGTGAGCGCGGCCTACCCACTCCAAAAAGGTGCATTTGAGGGCACTGTCCCAATCCGATAGCTCTGAGAAGCTGTTTTTCGAGCGGGTACGTCGCTGAGACAAAGTGGGCGAAGGGCCATGGGGCGCCCAAATGAGCCTTGTAGTGGTACTACCGGGCGAATGCAGAAGCTCCATGGCACGAGATCCACGAAGTCGCAGGCAGAAAGCGTCTCGCCAAACAGTTCCTGAAGCCCCAACATTCCGCTGTGCAAACGAGACGTGCCCGCCGGTTGAGGGAGCACCCTCAGTGTGTGGTCCAAACGGTTCCGCTTTCGGTGCGGTACGCCCGCCCTTGAAGGAACGCAATGTTACACAGACGTAATCGGTATTTATTTAGAGGGACAATCCCTATGCCAGGTCTTGTTCATCGACTTCGAATTCACTTTAGCCACCGTGGGCTCCCAAGAAACCCGTCGGTCCGTCTCCGTTGCAGACCACCCACAGCGGTCTCCGCGCTCGCCAAGTGGTTCCGAAGAACCCACCGGTGACGAATGCATACCGGCCCGACCGCCTCTTGCGACCGCCGCGACGCTCACTCTTCCCGACGGACTCAGGGGCAATTTACTCGTAGTCCTGCTCAAAATACTCGATGCTCCGGCGCGGCGCCGGCGGTCCCTTCTGCTGGATGCGCTGGCGGAGCCGCTCGGTAAAGACCTCGGCCGGATCGTGACCGTAGTGGCGCAGCAGATAGTTCATCGCAATCACCTCGCAGATCACGGTAATGTTCTTCCCTGGTGTAATGGGCACCTCCACCTTCGGCAGATCGACCCCCAGAAGCTCGTGGGTGTCCTCCACCATGTTGATGCGTGTGTATTCTTTGTCCTCGTCCCAGAGTTGCATGTTGACGACCACTTCGATGCGCTTCTGAAACCGGATGGCCCGAATGCCGAACATCGAGCGGACGTCCACGAGCCCAAGCCCCCGCACCTCCATGAAGTGCTGTACGAGCTCCGTCCCCGCCCCCATGAGGATGGACTCGTCCCGTTTGGTAGCAATCACGACGTCGTCGGCCACGAGCCGGTGGCCCCGTTCGACCAGGTCGAGCGCGACCTCACTCTTGCCAATGCCGGACTTACCGACCAGCAGCAGGCCGATGCCGTATACGTCCACCAGTGAGCCGTGCACCGCCTTCTGCGGGGCAAACTGGTCGGTGAGGAACCCCCGGAGCGACGACGTGAACTGCACGGTAGACAGCGGCGTGCGGTAGACGGGCACGCCCGCCTCCGTCGCCATCGAGACCAGCGTGTCATCAAGCCGGTTCTCGTCCGTGACGACCACGCACGGCACCGGGAACTGAATGAGGTTCTCGAACGCATCCCGCCGCGCAGGTTCGTCGAGATGGTCGAGATACTGGGTCTCGGTGTTGCCCAGAATCTGGATGCGCTGGTGTGTAAACAGGTCCACGTACCCGGCGAGGGCCAGGCCCGGACGGTGCAGGTTGCTTTCCGTCACCTCACGCTCGTCGGCCGTCCCCGTCTCGTTCGCGGCCTCAATCGCGACCCCTACATTTTCCCGCAGCTGCCGCACCATGAACGCCACCGTAATCGACTCTTTCTGGAAGCTCTGAGGACGTCGCATAGGCGGGCCGAACGGAGCGCGTCGGATGTACAGCGAAAGGGGAAGGACCGAGAATGCAGGCTTCCTCTTCGGGCAAACGGGACGAAAGACCCGGTAAGAAAAGGGATTCCTTAAAGAACGAGGCGGACTATGGGACTTCAACCGAGTTCAAAATGCGCTCGACGACATCCACGGCGGTCACCTGCTCGGCCTCTGCCTCGTACGTAATCACGATGCGGTGCTGCATGACGTCCATCACCACCGCCCGCACGTCCTCCGGCGTTACGTAGGCCCGGTGACGAAGAAAGGCATGGGCCCGGGCGGCGAGGTTGAGGTTAATGCTGGCACGGGGCGAGGCGCCGTACTCGACGAGGGGAACGAGGGCGTCGAGGCCGTGCTCGCCCGGGTCGCGGGAGGCGAAAACGAGATCGACGATGTACTGCTCCACGCGCTCGTCAACGTAGAGGTCGTTGAGGACCTCGCGGGCCCGCAGAATCTGCTCGGGGGTCGCCACCGAGCGCACGTCGGGGCGCTCGCTGGTGCGGGCCATTCGGCGCATGATTTCCAGCTCCTCGTCCTGCGTGGGGTAGTCCACCCCAATCTTGAGCATAAACCGATCGACCTGGGCCTCCGGAAGCGGGTAGGTGCCCTCCTGCTCGATCGGGTTCTGGGTGGCGAGCACCAGAAACGGGTCGTCGAGCGAAAAGGTGCGCTCCCCGATCGTCACCTGCCGCTCCTGCATGCTCTCCAGGAGGGCGCTCTGCACCTTGGCCGGGGAGCGGTTGATTTCGTCCGCCAGGATGATGTTGGTGAAAATCGGGCCCTTCTTGATCGAGAAGGTGCCCTCCTTCTGGTTGTAGACAAGGGTACCGAGCAGGTCGGCGGGCAGAAGGTCAGGCGTAAACTGGATGCGCTGGAAGTCGGTGCCGATGGCCTGAGAGAGAACACTCACCGTGAGGGTCTTGGCCAGGCCCGGCACGCCCTCCAGCAGCACGTGCCCGTCGGCTAGGAGGCCGATAAGGAGGCGCTCAATCATGTACTGCTGCCCGACAACCACGCGCCCAATTTCGTTGAGCAGGTCGTCCACGAACGCGCTCTCCGTGGCAATGCGATCTTTAATTTCCGAGAGGTCGTGTTCGGACATGGGGACACTGAACAATCAAATGGGGCGGGCTGGTCGAGGGGCGGTGGCGCTTCTGGCGCTATCGCCTGACATCGCCAGAAGCGAGCGGACGAATGGGGGGGCACGTGTCGTCTTGCCAAAAACGAGCCCTCCCCGTCGGGCGGTCGCGGTGGTCTTTGCACGCTCCCTCGCGACCACTGCGTCCCTCTTGGTACGTGACACCAGACGACCAGGCGGGCGGGTCGTCGGGCACTCCGGAATTCGACCGGGTCAACAGAGCGGTTATATCTTACGACGGGGCGATCCGTTCAGTGAGGCTCCGCACAACGAACTCGCGGGGCCGGAGCTTCCCAGCGGGATCGTCTCCACACTATGGAGCGAGGATACGCGGAGAATGCCCGAGGGCAGGCCCCACCGAATCGATGAGGCGGCGGAGGCGCTGTTCAAAGTTGTTGGGCCGTCCCGTGACGAGGACAGCGCCGGAGCGATCCGTCATACAGGCCCCGTAAAGCCCATCGTGGGTGCGGGACTCAGCCTCCTCGACAACCGCGTCGGCCGCCGCGCTCGTGCCCGTCCAGTCGTCGCGCTGGGACGCGTGGGACATCAGGAGCAGCGCCCCGATCATCTGCCAGTCCGACCGACGCATGGCGGCCACGTGCTTCTGCACGCGCCCGTTCTCGGTCACGAGGTGGCGCGCCAGCGGCGCCAGCGTCGACGGAAGGACCTCGACGGCCCGCTCCAGATCCCGATGCTCCAGGTCCCGGAAGGACGAGATGCCCTCGAACCCATTCGCGTGAAGTCGCTTGAGGGCCGCCTCGGCCTGCTCCCCGCGGCGCCGACGAAAGTCGGCGGAACAGGGTCTCGTCTCGCCCGGATCCAGAACGGCCCACCGAAGCGCAGTGCGCGCCCCGGTCCCCACTGGCAGGTGCTCGCGGGTAGACGTGTCGACGAGTGTAAAGGCAGGGTCGGGCCCTGCAAACGCGGCAAGCAGGTACGCCGTGCTGTAGGGCTGGTTGAGCACCGCCCCAATCTCGCCGGCAAGGAGGGGCACCAGCTCATCGCGGATGTCCGCTACGCTGTCAAGCTCGATGGCCGTGGGTACGTCGAGCCGTCGCACGACCCGTACCAGGGCGACGGCAAGGGCCGCAAGCGCTCCATCCCGGCACATTTCCGGAATCGTGCTGACGATCGCCACCTCGACGGGCTGTCCCGCCGTCAGCTCCTGCAGGATCCGGTGAACGATAGTGACCCACGGCGGCTCCTCGGCATCGCCTCCCCACGACCGCTCGCTCTCCTCGAGCACGACCCGCGGGGCATCGGCCCAGCGCGCAGAGACGGCCACCCCCTGCTGCAACGGCATGAGGAGCCCGAACCCCTCGGAGTAGTGCGTCTGGTGGGACTGCACGCCGAGGACCCCGCAGGCGTAGGCCGTTGACGGGGGCAGCGCCGCGTCGCCCAGTCGGTCGACGAGGACAGCCCGGGCCCGCTCCGTCATCGCGGCGCGGTCCGGGGCGTTGTAGGTGTCGAACGTCTCGGGCGCCTCCACGAACGCATCCTGTTCACGAAAGGGAGGTACGCCCGAGGTGGACGACGGAACGTCGGACATCATGGTGAAGCCTCTGGACGGGTTTCGATGGGCAAATTGGACGTTG
>CAYULG010000064.1:0-13275 GCA_964445365.1 uncultured Salinivenus sp.
GAAAAGGCCCGCCATCAGCGCGGAGACGAGGAAGCGGGGAGCAACGCTGCGGGGGCTCGAAAATTTATCGTCGCGTGTCTATCCAACACTCCGTGCAGGTAGGGAGCGGATTTGCATGAAAAAGCGATAGGCCGTAAGGTCTGCTTCGCGACCAAACGAACAGATCCCTACGGCCCAAGCCCAGAGAACCGCTTCTCGCGCCTGTGGTATCCGTTATTTTCCGGAAGATGGCCGACATTTACAACTGCCAGGTCGGCGCGTGGCAACGGCAGTTTCTACAAGAGCTATTCAAAGCGGTGCTTTCGCTGCGGGGCCGAGTCAATTTTACAAACCTGGCTCGCTTCAGCCCTCTCCACGAACAGACGTTCCTGGCGATCTGGGATCGCCTGCGCCATTTCCAGAAAGCGTTCCGGTGGGTCTGGTTCAACCTGACGGTCTTTCGTTTGCGCCCGAAGGAGCCGATCATTGGCGTTTTTGATTGCAGCTTTCTGCCGAAAAGTGGAACCGAGACGTGGGGACTGGACCAGTTTTTCTCGTCGTTGGCCGGGAGGTCGAAGCAGGGATTGGAGGTGTCGGTTCTTGGAATTGTTGCGACGGGAAGCGGTCGGGCTTTTGGCGTCGATGCCACGCAAACACCTCCTGATCTTTCGACAGATCAAACCGGCGGGTACTCCCGCGTGGACTTCTACCTTGAGCAGACCTGTCGACTTGTACGACCAGCTCGCCGGTTCGGGCGTGTCCTACTGGTGCCGACAGCCGTCGGCAGGCTTCTACGCGAAGCAGAAGGTCCTCGACACCGCAGGAGGCCTGGAAGGCGATCTCATCACCCGGCTTCGTTCAGACGCAAACCTGCGCTATATGTATACCGGTCCGCCGAAGGAGAGGCCCGGCAGGCCGAAGCAGTACGATGGCAAAATTGACTGGGACAGCCAAGAGGCCCTCACCCGACGCTTCGACGAGGTGGGCCGTCTTCCAGATCAGCCTGAGGTTCGCGTGCTCACGACGGTAGCGGGCAGCCTCCACTTTGGACGTGACCTTCGGGTCGTGCTTCTGATTGGTCCCGACGGAGAAGAGCAAATCATCCTTGCCTCAACCGATACCAATCAGCACGCCGAGGAGGTCGTAAGGTACTACCGACTGCGCTACCAGATTGAATTTGTGATCCGAGACGCCAAACAACACGCGGGACTTACCCACTGCCAGGCACGCAGCCAGGAGAAACTCGACTTCCACCTGAACATGAGCGTGGCGGTGGTGAACATCCTCCGTCTTCTGGCCCAGAAGGCTGAGTGTTCGCCCCGCACCTACCGGCGAGAAGCCTTCGGGCCGGCTTCTGGTCAGGCGTCTTTTAACCAAACTCGGCCTCAGCGCCGAGTAAACAGATCCACGTATCCAGTCGGTGGTCCACACCGGACGCATGGCCGTTTGATGATGATCTCCGACTTCTCAACCTGCACGGACTATTGTGAAATGAGAGAGTGTAAAAAATGTTAAGAAGCTGAAACAAGATATTTTGTAAGGGCTTCTGAAAACACGAATTATTGAATCTCAACTGGAAAAAAGATAGAATATTCCGCGCATCGACGATCAAATGCAAAAGACGCAGCCTATTGGACAGAACCCAACACCCCATGCTTAGAAAGCTACCGACGGTACTGTTGCTTCTGGCGATCGCTGTGCCCTGTGCCTGGGCACAGACTGGAACTGTAAGGGGAGAAGTCACGGATACCCAGAACGGGGAGCCACTCCCGGGCGTGAGCGTTGTGGTTGAGGGAGCCAACACAGGGGCCGCCACGGGCGGGGATGGATCCTACGAAATTCAGGACGTACCGGTGGGCGAGCAGGTTCTCCGCGCGACGTTTGTTGGGTTCTCTGATCAGGAGAAAACCATCGAGGTGAGAGCCGGCGAGGTCACGGAGGTGAATTTCCAGATGGGCGCTGACCCTCTCGGAATGGACGAAGTGGTCGTGACAGGGACCGGTGGGGCTGTAGAGAAAAGGAAGCTTGGGAATACCATTTCTACAATCGATGCCGGAGGTCTGGAGGACAGTCCGGTTGCACGAGTGGGAGAGCTTCTCCAGGGGCGAGAACCAGGCGTCACTGGGCTGCCTGGCGGCGGCATGACGGGACAGGGGACGGAGATCCGCATCCGTGGATCCTCCAGTCTTTCTCGCAGCAACGAACCGGTGGTATACGTCGACGGCATTCGATACAACAGTTCGGCTGGATTCGGGGGGCTCGTGAATGACGGGGCCGACGGCGGAAATACCTCCCGGCTCGACGACATCAATCCGGAGTCCATCGAGCGCGTCGAAATTTTGAAGGGTGCGGCCGCCGCCACTCTGTACGGGTCGGAGGCCTCAAATGGTGTTGTTCAGATCTTCACGAAGCGGGGAGATGCAAATCTAGACGCCCCACGCTACAGCTTCAGCACGACTCAGGGGTTTACGCAGTTTCCTGAGGGCCGCGTTCGAGATCAGGTCGGTTATGCGTCGTTTGACCAACAGATAGACAACATGGAGCAGGTCATGGGTGGGGACTTCAGCAAGTACGAACTCGTGAGACAGAATGCGGTGACCGACATGTTCGAGACCGGCCGCGTTCAGACCTATTCGGGCTCCCTGGAGGGTGGAAATGACATCGTCACCTATTATGCTTCGGGGCGGTTCAGCACGGAAAATGGCCCGCTGGGGTCCCCGACGCGTGGCAGCATATCGGCCCGGCCTTCGGACGCTGCGACGCGGTCCCAGGCCAATGTCAACCTGGGCATCACCCCGACGGAGTCGACCCAGATCAGCGTAACGACGGCCTATAACCAGTTGAGTTTTCAGACTTACACCAACAGCAACAACATCTACGCGCCGGTGACGATGGCCTTCAGTTCGAACCCGAAGGATGTGACCCCCGGAGAGGACGGGCTGGAGTACGGCCAGAACACGTTTGCGAGCGTAGAGGAGGCCTTGCAGCAGGCCCTGGATCAGGAGGTAGAGCGCTTCACTGGGACCGCGAACATCAACTACAGGCCGCTGGAGATGTTGACCCTGGACGGGACGTTCGGGGCCGACTTCTCGAGTTCTTTCGGCACGGAAACGCGGCCATTCGGCTGGGACCTCGATGGCCTTACCGGGTTCGTGACAGAGGGGCAGCGTCTTACCTCCAACGTCCGCAATCTGGAACTTACTCTCAACACGAGGGCCATTCTGGAAAATGAATTCGAGAGCATTGAGTCCACATTCACCGCCGGGGTGCAGGGATTTGTAACACGGCGCCGCACCACGAGCGAAGGCGGCTCGTCCTTTCCAGGGCCGGGGTTCAACGTGACGGACGCAGCCTCCCAGATCGACCCTTTTGAACAGTTCCGGGAGATTGTGCAGTTGGGACTGTTTGGCCAGGAGCAGATTGGACTCAACAACTTTGCCTATCTCACACTCGGGGGGCGGCTCGATGCGAACAGCGCCTTTGGCTCAGACTTCGACGCTGTGTTCTACCCGAAGGTCTCCGGATCGGTAGTACTCTCCGATCTCGAATTTTGGGGCGACGCCGTGGGTCCGTTCTCGACGTTTCGACTGCGCGGGGCCGTCGGCCAGTCCGGATTACAGCCCGGAGCGTTCGACGCTGTCACCACGTACGGATCCATTGTATCCGACGTGGCAGGAGTTGTCCCGAATAACGTCGGAAACGAAAACCTCAAGCCTGAGATCACCACCGAGTGGGAGGCTGGGACAGAAGTGGGTGCCTTCCAGGATCGGCTGACCCTGGAGGCAACGTACTGGAATCGAACCACCGCGGATGCCCTGGTACAGCGACAGTTCTCACCTGCAGGCGGCTTCCGGAACGCACAACTCGTGAACATTGGAACACTGAAGGGGCAGGGCGTCGACCTATCGGTTGAATCGAACGTGCTCGACCGCGAGGACCTATCGGTCGACCTGTTCGCCAATGCGGCCTATCTGTGGGAACAGGTTGAGGACCTCGGCGGGGCGCCGCCCATCAAAGCGGGCGGCTCGTATCCACGTCCACGCAACTACGTCGTCGAAGGATACGCACCCGGGGCCCACTTTGGCGCGGCCCTGCAGGAAGTTCCGGAGGGTCGGTTGCCGGTCGATCTGATCGACGAATCTGGCGGCAGTGTTCAGCCCGGCCAGGATGGAAATCCAGACAGTCGGGCTGCGCTGGTCCAGTACCTGGATGGCAGGGATCTGAGCGAGCTGATGACGGACGGTGGACTGGCCGACTTTCCGATTTCGACCGACGAGGTTCTCCTGAAAGGACCCGCGACGGACGCCATCGGGGGAAATCTTGACCACTACAAGGGTAAGCCGTTTCCGGACTGGAACGGATCGTTCGGCTTCGACGCCACCGTCTTCGGTAACTTTAGTATCTCCACGCTCTTCGAATACAAGGCCGGAAACTTCGCAGTGAATAACCTCAGCGGAGCGTTCGCCGGACGGAGTCCGGGACTGGGACGAAACACCGAGACGGTAGCGCGGGCCGGTCGGAACTTCGTTACCGGAGGCGTCGACGAAGACTTCCAGCCGCAGGGAGACGGTGAGGTTCGCACCCAGGCCCTGGAAACCTGGATCTTTGAGGAGCTGGGCCTGGCACCGTTCAGTGGGCTCAACTACATTGAGGACGCCGACTTCATTCGTTGGAGGGAGCTCAGCGTCACCTACGACCTGCCTAGCGGGTGGGTCTCACAGCTCGGTGCGCGGAGCTCATCGATCACGTTCGCCGGCCGGAACCTGAAACTGTGGACCCCCACCGGGTACAGCGGCATCGATCCGGAGTCCAACGAGGTCTCCGCAGGCTCGGGCGGTAGCGTCGACCAGAACTTCCGGAAGGGAATCGAGGCTTGGCAGGTGCCCGTCCAGCGCCGCTTTACCTTGAAGCTGCAGATCTCCTTCTAAGGACTCTTCTTCTCGAAAGCTGGCGTCGGGACGATCTCAGAATCCCTGTCCGTTGGTCCAGAGGCGCCCTCGGGGATCGCATGTGGATTCCGGGGTCATCCCTGACGGACAGGGACTGGTGGACCATCCGGGGCGTGGGACCGCTCGGCATCTACAAGATGCTGTTTCTGATCTATTCATGGACAGCTTAATGCACACGATGAAAAGGCACATCGCTACTTCGGCTCTTGTCGCCGTTGCGCTCGTTTTCGGGGCCTGCGACCTCTTGGAGGTGGAAAACCCGAACAGTCTCGAGGAGGGCAATCTGAACGATCCTTCCTCGGCCCAGGCCATGGCCAATGGACTGAAAGGCAGCCTAGCCCGAGGGATGAGCTATCAACTGGCTCCCTATGGAATGGCCACCGACGAGCTCACCTGGATTGGCTCCCGGGATGCCTGGCAACAGTTGGACTTCGGAAACCTGAACGATCCCAACAACGAATTCTCCGACCTGGCATATCCCTTTCTGGCCGAGGCGTATTGGCTGTCCGGGGAATATATCGAACGAATCGAAGGCTTCCGAGACGAGGGTACGCTGCCGAGCGAGTCCATTCTCGTCGAAAGTTACTTCTACGGCGCAATCACCTATGCCTCGGTCGCAGACGTGTACGACGACTACGTGACTGGCTCCAGCAAGCGAGAGGGCGGCACCCGGATCTCTGAGACCGAGGGGATGAGCATGCGCTCGCTCTACGACCAGGCCTTCACCTGGATTGAGAACGCCCAGGCATTGAACGAGGAGGCGGCTGAGCCGACGCTGCAGGCGGAACTGAAGGCTCTAGAGGCCCGCGTTCGGTTCGGCCGAAGCCTGTGGGACAAGCTCAATCCCCTCGAGACTGGAGAGGACGCACTCGTAAGCAATTCGGAAGCGAAGGCGGCCGCCGAAGAGGCCCTGGGAATGCTCGCTACGGACGGTGCGTACGAGCTCCCAATCGAAGGGGGGTCGTCCTTCGACAGCTACGTGGCCGGCCAGGTTAATGGGCGCCGAGAAATGCGGATCGGGGACGCGTACGTCGAAGGAACAGAGGAAGGCGATACCTTTGAAGAGGTGACCTTCGAGGATCCCATCGAGGAGGTTGTTCACCCCTACGTGCAGGAAATCGTCACGACCCGTTACCCAAGCAGTGGAACGCCCACAGCCGACATCACGGTCGTTTCGGCTCGGGAGATGCACCTCATCATCGCCGAGCACGAACTGGCGAACGACAACATGGGCGCCTTCGATGCGGCGATCAACGAGCTTCGGGCCATCAACGATTTGAGCTCCTACGACGGGCCCTCAGCGGACGGGATCAATCGCATCGCTCTGCTGGAGCAGTCCCGGCAGGCCAATCTGTTTTTTCAGGGCCGTCGTCTAAAGGACCTGTATCGGTTTCAGGAGACGACGCCGGAGTGGGTGTCTAACGCGACCGCTGTGGAGTCGCCGGGCACGTTCTTGCCCATCACTGCGTCGGAGATCGACCAGAACGAAAATGTGGATCGCTGATGACGACGGGACGAATGGGGACCCCTGTTCTAGTGAAGAGAGCAGGGGGCCATCTCTCACTTGTCGGATTGACGTGCGCCCGTTCTTTCCAAATGTGTCCTGAACACTCTCTTCATCTGCAGATTCCTACATCCCTATGCACTTGTGTAGATCCAGGATCACCAATTTTCTTTCTCATTGCCCGCTTCTCCAGCTCTCACTGATCGCCGTCGTCGTGGCGCTTTTGGGAGCACGAACGGGATCGGCCCAGTCGCTGTCCTCGGCGGAGGAGGAGGTGTTAGAAACGGCTCAGTCCCTGAAGCCGACCGTAAGGAATTTGTCCATGGAGGTGTGGGAGGAGGCCGAGACGGCCCTGAAGGAAGAAGAATCGTCCGAGGTGTTGGCGAGTCGCCTTGAAGAGGCCGGCTTCACGGTGGAGCGCGGCGTGGCGGGTATGCCGACGGCGTTTGTGGCCAGCTACGGAAGCGGGAGCCCGAAAATCGGCGTACTGGCGGAGTTCGACGCGCTCGGCGGTGTGGGGAATGAACCGGTCCCATACAAGGAGCCGCGCGAAGACGGAACGACGTCGGGCCACGGCTGCGGTCACAACGTGTTTGGAGCCGCCTCCACGAGTGGCGCCATCGCGTTGAAGCGGGTCATGGAAGAACAGGACTTTTCGGGCACCATCCGCCTGTATGGAAGCCCCGCCGAGGAGACGCTGGTTGGGAAGACGTACATGGCGCGAGAGGGCCTGTTCGACGATCTGGACGCCGCCATCGAGTGGCACCCGGGTACCGATACGGAGGTGGACAACAACCCGGGCCGGGCGATGAACAACTTCAGGATCGAGTTTTTTGGGGAGTCCGCCCACGGGGCCTCGGACCCCTGGAACGGCCGGAGTGCACTCGACGCTGTCGAACTGTTGAATCATGGAGTTAACATGATGCGCGAGCACATCAAGCCGTCCCACCGGATCCACTACATGATTGAGGATGGGGGTGAGGCGCCCAACGTGGTTCCCGATCAGGCGAAGGTCTGGTACTTTGCCCGGGACTACTCCCGCGACCAGGTTGATCACTACTACAGTTGGATCGAGGACATTGCCGAGGGAGCGGCCCAGGCGACACGTACGGACCACGAGATGGAGTTCATCTCGGGGGTCCACGCGACGCTTCTGAACCGGCCGCTGCAGGAAGCGATGTACGCGAATATGAAGCAGATCGGGCCGCCTGAGTTTACCGAGGAGGAACAGGAGTTTGCCCGAACCCTGCAGAAGAATGCCGGGAAGGAGCAGGACGGGTACAGCGCGGAACTCGATACGCTGGCGGACGAGCCGGAGGACCCGAGCGGCGGATCGACCGACGTCGCTGAGGTGAGCCGAATCGCCCCCACGGTGGGCTTCAGCGTGGCGACGGCCCCACAAAACATCCCCTGGCATAGCTGGTGTGTAACGGCTGCCCACGGTCGAGAGACAGCGGTGAAGGGCGGCGTCGTCGCCACCAAGATCATTGCCCTGATGGGGCACGACATGTTTACGGACGGCGAGCTGATGGAGAAGGCCCAGGAGGAGTTCGAGGAGAAACGAGACGGAGAGTACGAGTCTCCGCTCCCGCCCGATCAGGAGCCGCCGGTTCCAGCGGAGGTCCGAGAGGTTATGTCCAGCACGTCCTCGGGAGGCGGTTGAACCGGGGCACTGTGAAAGCAATGCGTGCAGACCGACCGAAGAGGTCCAGTTGCCTGTGCCTTCCTGTTCCCAGGAGGGCATCACCCGTCCGGAAACGAGGAAACCGCCGTTCCGTCATCGGTCGGGGCAACTGTGCCTCTTACGGGGTCTGACTTTCCCTTTCGACGGGTCTTCGCGGAGCGCAATGCTTTTGCATGTGCATGAGGACAGTGTGGAGGGTCCAGGCCAGGCATGGGCGGTGTCCTCCCGCGGGGAGGAACAGGACGTTTCCACCAGGAGCATAGGCGCCGTTGCTTCCATCGAAGGGCGTACGGGACCCTCACTGACTGGGGGCAAGCAGGCCACATGAGTACAGTGTCAACGCTCATTCTGCATCCTCGAAGGGGTCGGTTCCGCTTCACAGAAGGACCCGTTTTTAGGCGACATATCGCCCTACGCGTATCGCGTGACCATCCGCGGTACACTTGTTCGGGCAGAAGGCTTCATAATGACGGTTGACGCCGCACTAGCTGCACGAGGCTGAGAATTACCGACCCCTCAGCAGGTGGGCGAAACGAGCGGGAAACGCCCCTGAGCGGTCCAATTCTGGTTTCTTCACTCCGGTCACCCTCAACCCATCTGGTTTGGTCACAGGTCCTGACGGAGATCTCCTCCTACCAGTCCACAGAAGGATTCTCATTTTCAACGGAGGACCCCATTTTCTTTCGCTTATTTGAAACGTCGAGAGCATGGACCGCCTTCCTCCTCGTTTTTGCGATAGGGATGGGCGCAGGAAACGCAGAGGCTCAGCAGTTGCCTCTGTCCATTGATACCGTGCTCCCAGGGGTGGAGCAGTATGACGAAAGCGTTCCAACGCCCCAGGAGGTGATGGAACACACAATTGGAACCCGCCACACGCGTCCGGCCCAGGTGGTTCGGTACTTTGAGGCGGTGGCCGAGGCCAGTGAGCGGGCTTCGCTTCGGTCCCACGGCCGCACCCATGAGGGCCGCCGTCTGATTCACGCCGTCGTGACGGCACCGGAAAACCAGCAGAACCTACAGTCGATCCGGCAGGCGAACCGCCGTCTTGCCACGGACCCGGACGCGGTATCTGAGAACGACATGAACGATATGCCTGCCATCGTGTCCATGGGGTACAGCATTCATGGGGACGAGGCCAGCGGGACGGAGGCCGGCCTTCTTCTGCTGTACCACCTTGCGGCCGGTCGGGGGGCAGACGTAGAGTCGGCCCTCAACGAGGCAGTCACCATCCTCAATCCGATGCTGAATCCGGATGGACGGGATCGGTTCGTCGATTGGGCGAACGGCAATCGAGGACAAACGCCGACGGCGGATCCGCAGGACCGAGAGCACAATCAACCCTGGCCGGAGGGGCGAACCAACCACTACCTCTTCGATCTGAACCGGGACTGGGTTCCTGCGCAGCATCCAGCGACGCAAGGGCGTCTCGCTTATTTCCATGCCTGGAAGCCGCAGGTCCACACGGACTTCCACGAGATGGGGTCGGAGCGGACCTACTTCTTCATGCCGGCGATTCAGAGCCGAGTCAACCCCAATACGCCCCAGCAAAACCAGGACCTGATCGGGGAGGTCGCCGAGTACCACGCCGACTATCTCGAGCAGATTGGCTCGCCCTTCTACACCGAAGAAACCTACAGTGACTGGTATTACGGCCTTGGGGGAACGTACCCGGATGTCAATGGGGGGCTCGGCATTCTCTTCGAACAGTCCTCCTCCCGCGCCCTCAAGCAAGAGACCAGCAGGGGCGTTCTGCATTATGCGTTTACGGTGCGCAATCAGTTCATGACGTCGCTCTCCACCCTCAAGGCTGCAACGGAGATGCGGCCTCGGCTTCTAGAGTATCAGCACGATTTCTTTGCAAACCGAGAACAGGCCCTTCAAGACACGGAGACAGAGGCGTATGTGATCGGAGAGGACGAACAGCCGACACGGGCCCGCGCACTGGCGCGAGTGCTCGATCGGCATGACGTGCAGATGTTTGGGCTTGGGGAATCGGTGGAGGCAGAGGGGGCTTCCTTCCAGTCCGGAGAGGCCTTCGTGGTGCCCCTTGATCAGCCGCAGGGACGGTTTGTAAAGGCCGTATTAGAGCGAACGTCTTCATTTCCAGACTCCGTGTTCTACGACGTGTCGACCTGGACGCTCCCCCTTGCGTTTGGGCTCGACTATATTCCGGTGTCGTCCGTTCCCGATCTCGGCGAGCAGATGGACGATCCCAGTTACCAGTCGGGACGTGTGGTGGGGGGGCGATCGCAGTACAGCTACGTGCTGCCGTGGGGACGATACTTTGCCCCCCGAGCCCTGCAGCGCCTGCACGACAAGAACATTCGGCCGCGGGTAATGACCGAGCCCTTCGAGGCGACAGTGGAGGGATCCCCCCAGCCCGTTGGCCGAGGATCGATCGTCGTCCAGGTACAGCAGCGGGGCGTGCCTGCAGATACGATCCACCAGGTCGTTCAGCGGATTGCGGAGGCGGACTACGTGGACGTATATGCCGCGGACCAGGGCCTCACGCCGAGCGGGCCGGACCTCGGGGCGGCCAGCTCGAGCATTCTCGATCCTCCGAAGGTGGCTCTTCTCTCCGGAGAGGGAACCACGGCCTACAATGTCGGAGAGGTGTGGCATCTTCTGAGCGAAAAAATGAATGTCCCGATCTCGTTGGTCGACCTTTCCGACGTAGAGCAGGCCGACCTTGAGCGGTACAACACAATGGTGCTCGCGGGCGGTGAGCACGACGACCTCCCCGCAGAGGCGGTACGGGAATGGGTCGAGGCTGGGGGGACGCTCATCGGCATCGAAGACGCTGTTTCGTGGCCCATCGAAAACGAACTTGTAGCACTGGACGAACGGACGTTGGATGTCGACTCGCTCGTGCACAACCAGTCCTATGCCGATTTGGACGAAGCCTACGGCGCACAGGGCATCGGGGGCGTGATTCTTCAGGCCGACCTTGATCCCACACATCCTGTGGCGTACGGGTACGACCAGACGCTTCCGGTCTTTCGGGTCGGTACAGGCTTCTACGAGCCAAGTGCGGTACCGGGAGCCAGCGTCGCGACCTATGATGCAGCGAGCCCTCGTCTCAGCGGCTACATCTCCGAGGAACAGGAGGAGCAGGCCCGGGGGGCCGCGTCCATCGAGGCCCATGGGGTGGGGGAGGGACAGGTGGTCCTGTTTATGGATAACCCCAATTTCCGGGGCTTCTGGTACGGAACCAACGGCCTCTTCCTAAACGCCGTCCACTTTGGCCAGCTCCTGTAGCAAACAGACGCGTATTGACGATTGGCAGGCCCCCGTCCTCAGCGATACACGCTTCCACATGAAGATGAGCTTTATGAGACTGGACAACGTTACTCTTCCTTCCTCCCGGTTCCACAGAGCGACCTTCTGGTCCTCCGTCCTGTCGTATGGCTTCGCCCTCGCTCTTCTCGCTGGGGCACTTCTGACGGCAATGCCGGCCCTAGGCCAAAACAGCGGGAACTCTTTGCCGACCATTGAGGAGAAGACCGAGGGGATGGAGGCGATGGACGGCTTCGTGCCCCTCTACTGGGACGCCTCGACCGGGAAAATCTGGATGGAGGTGTCCAGCTTCGATGAGCCCTTCTTATACAACAAAACGCTGGTGACAGGGCTGGGATCGAATCCAGTGGGCCTCGACCGTGGGAAAACCGGCGGCCAGTACGCGCCGTCACGCATGGTCCAGTTCAGCCGGACGGGGCCGGCGGTCCACCTCGAGGAGCTGAACACCACCTACCGGGCCGATACGGACAACCCGGCCGAGGAGCGCGCAGTGACGGAGGCCTTTGCGCCGGGCGTCATGTGGGGCTTTACGATTGAGGCGGAGAGCCCGGAGGGAGCGGTACTGGTCGATGCCACCGACTTTGTCGTTCGAGACGCATACGGCGTCGTCGAACAGTTGGAAACCACCGGCCAGGGCACCTTTGAGCTCGACAAGACTCGGAGCGGGCCGTACCTCGAAAATGTAGACGCCTTTCCGAAGAACACGGAGCTGGAGGCGAAGCTGACGTTTACGACCGACGAAGCGCCGGGGGAACTGGTCCAGCAGACAGCGGCCGATCCCTATGCGGTGACGCTTCGGGTGCGGCAGTCGATGATCGAACTGCCGGACACCAGCGGCTTTGAGCCGCGTCGGCACGATCCGCGCTCTAACTCTGATTTCTTGCACTACCAGGACTACTCTTCTCCGATCAGCACGCCCACGGATCGTCGCCTTGCAAAACGACACCGGTTGAACTGCGCTGAGCCGCCGGGAGACGATGGGCTGTGTCCGGTGGAGGAGCCGATTACCTACTACCTTGATCCGGGCACGCCCGAGCCGGTGCGGACCGCGCTGCTGGACGGGGCCCGCTGGTGGGCCGACGCCTTCCGGGCGGCCGGCTTCGAGGACGCCTACGAGGTCAAGATGCTGCCGGAGGATGCTCACCCGGCCGATGTCCGCTACAACGTGATCGAGTGGGTCCATCGCCGGACCCGCGGCTGGAGCTATGGGAGCTTCGTGGTGGATCCCCGGACGGGCGAGATTTTGAAGGGGGACGTGGCGCTCGGCTCTCGCCGGGTGCGGCAGGACTACCTGATTGCGGAAGGCATGATGGCCCCCTACGAGGGCGAACACACCGACGGATTTGCGCAGGAGGAGGACCCGATGCTGCAGATGGCCCTGGACCGAATCCGGCAGCTCTCGGCTCACGAGGTCGGCCACACGCTCGGCATCCGCCATAATAAGGCTGCATCGGCGACCCCCGGCGAGCGGGCGTCGGTGATGGACTACCCGGCGCCGCTGGTGACGGTGGAGAACGGGTCTCTCTCGATGGAGAACGCCTACGACACCGAAAGCGTCGGAAGCTGGGACAAGCTCGCGTTCCGCTTTGCATATGAGAACACCGATCCGGGCCAGTCTCACGACGAGCTCATTCAGTCTCTTCTGGAGGAGCAAAAGGAGAAAGAGATTCCCTACATTGGTTTTGCCGAGCAGGCGCATCCGGAGGCCCATGACTGGGAGAACGGAAGTGACGCGGTCGAGGCGCTCGACCGAGAGATGAGCGTGCGGGAGTACGGCCTGGACCGGTTCGGGGAGCGGGTCATCCAGACCGGCGAGCCGATGGCGCTGATGGAGGAGGTGCTGGTGCCCCTGTATCTGCGCC
>CAYULG010000065.1:0-13173 GCA_964445365.1 uncultured Salinivenus sp.
GACGACACGACGGTCGCCGTGGACGACGCCTACGCCCTCGTCGGGTGCACCACGGCCCCGGCGTTTGACTTTTCCGACTTCGAACTGGCCGATCGGACCGCCCTGACCGAGAAGTATCCGCAGCACCGTGCCCTCATCGAGCGCCTCACGCGGTCGGAGTAGCGGGAAGAGACTCGTTGACGAATCGCCCCCACCGGCGACGGTCAGGGGCGCCGAATGCACATCCGTCCCCATGTTCGCTGTAGGTCGGCAATTACGTCAGATTTACGGCCAGCAGGAACCAGAAACTGGACATTTGGGTTGTGTCGCGTCGTCGTAGAGTTTCTTCTTCCCAATGGTACCGTGGCTTCTTTTCCGTCCCTCAGCAGACACGTGAAAGCGTTTGGCATCGGCATTGTCCTGGCCGTCCTTGGTCTCGGCGTCTACGTTCAGTGGGGGCCCGGTGCGGCCGCCGACCTGCCGGAGGTGACCGTCTACAAGAGCCCCACCTGCGGGTGCTGCTCCGATTGGGTTACACATCTCCGCGACAACGGATTTTCCGTGACCGTCAACGACGAAGTGAACATGAAACCGATCAAGCAGCGGGCAAAGGTGCCTCAGGACCTGGCGGCCTGCCACACGGCGACGGTGGGGGATTACATCGTTGAGGGCCACGTGCCGGCCGACGAAATGAAGCGCCTTCTGCAAGAGACGCCGGACCTCCACGGCATCAGCGTGCCGGGGATGCCGGTGGGCTCACCAGGCATGGAGCGCGGCGACTACGTGGAGCCCTACTCGGTGATTGGGTTTTCGACGTCGGGCGATACCACCGTCCTGGCCCGGTACGGCCAGTAGAGAGACGCGACGATCCCCACCGCTCGTTTCCTGTTCGCGACTCCGCACCGTTCCTATGTCTCGATTCGGGTTACTGGCGCTGTGTGCGGTGCTGGTCGCTGGCGGCGGCTGCGGGGGCGACGCGCCGGCCACGAACTACCAGCAGGAGGTGATGCAGGAACGCGTCCAGCGGGACATGCAGATGCGCGAGGACGAAAGTGTCCTTCCCCCCGACCGCCGCGGTGCGTTCCGGGGACTGGACCATTACCCGGTGGACCCGAAGTACCGCTTCGTGGTGCCGTTTCAGCGCCAAGCAGCGCCCGACACGATGATGCTCGCTGAAAATACCGGTCGGGTTCGGGCGCAGGTCCGGATGGGGCACGTGACGATTCCCCTCTCCGCCGGCGACGCCCGACTGGTCGTCTTCCGAGGAGTGAGCGACGATCCGCGCGGCCGCCTCTGGGTGCCGTTCGCCGACGCCACGAATGGGGACAGCACCTACTCGGCGGGCCGCTACGTGGACCTCACGCGCACCGGCGAGGATTCCGTTGTCGTCGACTTTAACCGGGCCTACAACCCGACCTGCGTGTACAATCCGGAGTACGCCTGCCCGCTGCCGCCGCCGGAGAATCGGCTCGACGTGTCGATCCCCGCCGGCGAGAAGATCCCGAAGTTTCGTGGCGAATCCGTCGCCGAGACGAGCGGCACGTCGTAACGTCGCCCCCCCACGAATCCAATCGACGCCCGCCATTGCCGTGACGCTCCTTGCCCTCGAAACGGCCACTCTCACCTGCGGCGCAGCTCTGCTGCGGGACGACGCGGTCGCGGCCGAGGTGCATCTGCACCGGCCCCGCGTTCACTCCGAGCGACTCACGCCTCTCGTGGAGGATGTGTTGCGTCACGCAGGGGAGGAGCCAGATGCCATCGACGCGGTGGCTGTATCGATGGGGCCGGGCTCCTACACGGGTTTGCGCATCGGGGTGAGCACGGCGAAGGGGTGGGCGCTCGCCACCGGCGCCGAACTGGTGGGCGTGCCCACGCTGGAAGCATACGCGGCCCAGGTGCGTCCGATGGCCGCGCCGGGCGACGTGCTCTGCCCCCTGTTCGACGCTCGGCGCGACGAGGTGTACGCGGCGGCCTACCGGGCAACGACCGACGGGCTCGCCGCGCAGGCGGAGACGAAGGCGTTGACGGTGGACGCGCTTCCCGACTGGGTTGGGGCGGTCGAGGGGCGGCTCTGGCTGATGGGGGACGGCGCGTCCAAGAGCCGGGAGGCCCTCGCGACGATCGGCACGGGCCAGACGGTCCTCTCACCAGGGGACGTCGCCCCCTCGGCGGCCTGGGTGGCCCGCCGGGGACGGCGGCGCCTCGACGCCCACGGCGCCGACGACCTGTCCACCGTCGAGCCGCTGTACGCGAAGGAGGTCCACGCGACCCCTGCCCCTTCGCCGTTCGCATGACCAGCGAACACGGATAGAGGACGCGGCGAGGAACAGACGGGTCCGTACTACTCCGCTGCAATCCCGCCACGGTGCATCCACAGCTGGGAGATTTGGACTTTGCGCCCGTCGTTTCTGATCTTCAGCGGACCTACGAGGCCTTCGGTCGGCGTGTAGGTCGAGGCCTCCGCTTCTGGTATCGTACGTTCTGCCCCACCGTCAGTTGATTCCGTTATGCCCTGGTTTCGGCGCGAGAAGGCCGGCATCCGCACCACCCGCGAAGAGCAAAATGAGATGCCCGAAGGTCAGTGGGTGAAGTGCCCGCAGACCGATGAAATTACCAACCGGCGCGAGTTGGAAGAAAATCTCCTCGTCTTCCCCGGTTCGGGATACCACTTCGGGATGGATACCCACAAGTACTTCGACTTCCTCTTTGACGACGGCGCGTACGACCTGCTCGATACGGACCTGCGCTCGGTCGACGCCCTCGACTTTACCGATCGAAAAGCGTATTCGGATCGCCTGACGACGGCCAAGGAGGACACCGGCCAGAATGAGGCGGCGCAGGCCGCGACGGGATCAGTTGGCGGACATCCCGTGTCGATGGCGGGCATGGACTTCAGCTTCATCGGCGGGTCGATGGGGTCGGTGGTGGGCGAGATCGTCGCGCGGGCCATCAAGCGGGCCTATACGGAAGAGATGCCGCTCGTCACGATTGCCCAGAGCGGAGGTGCTCGTATGATGGAGGGGGCCCTCAGCCTCATGCAGATGGCGAAGACGAGTGCACACCTCTCGCGGC
The DNA here is from genome assembly GCA_964445365.1 of uncultured Salinivenus sp. Lineage (GTDB taxonomy): Bacteria > Bacteroidota > Rhodothermia > Rhodothermales > Salinibacteraceae > Salinibacter. The sequence continues at coordinate 3,052 of CAYULG010000065.1, forward strand.
TCGACGAGAAGGGCCTGCCGTACATTTCGATCTTCACACACCCCACCACCGGCGGCGTCACGGCCTCTTTCGCTATGCTTGGGGACATTCACATTGCCGAGCCGGAGGCGCTCATCGGTTTTGCCGGGCCACGCGTCATTCGAGAGACCATTGGGTCGGACCTGCCGGAGGGCTTCCAGCGCTCGGAGTTTCTCCTGGAGCAAGGGTTTTTGGACATGATTGTGGACCGGCGCCGCCTTCGCCGCCGCATCATTCATGTGCTAAATCTCCTGATGGAGTAGAACTTCCCGGCCGATTTTCCTCGGTGACTCACTCGCCGCGACCATCTTCGCCGTTCGGCTCTCTACCACTGTACGTGCCGCACCGGCGTTGGGCCTTTTCTTTTCAACGGCGAGCGGCTCAACCCAATCCCTCGGCGGACGCCATCGACTACCGAGACCCCGTGCAGGCGGCAGTCGGGGACCGACCCCCGCCAGCAGGAGAAGGAGGATGGGGGCATCGTGATGTGTGACGAGGGGGGCGAGGGCGTGTCCGTCACGGAGAGGGGCGGTCCGGCGGGCGGTCGTAGCCGATCAGGCGCCGATCCACCCATGCGCTATCGACCTGTATGAGGAGCTCATCGGTGTGAAGCGTGTCGCTGGGGGAGGGCGTCGGTGGGCGCCCCGAAAACGAGCGCCGAACGAGGCGGGCGTCAATCCAGTCCGCCACGTCCGGGTAGCTGTGGGTGAACCAGATTCGCGCCAGCGGATTTGGACCGGAAGTATAGACGGCCTTGATCGAATCTATTCGTGTGACCTCAGGGACCGCGTAGCAAAACTTGGGTCGATAGCTTCGCGCCTCAGCAATGTCGTACTGCGAGGCACGACCCGTCTTCGTGAGGGCGAAGCGGTGGACTGGCAAGCCCTGCCTCCCTTTCGTGATCGTGGTGTCGAGCAGTCCGGCTTCGGCGAGGGCCCGAAGTTGCCGGTACCGGAGCGTCGACGTGTTCGGGTTGAACAACTGCAGTGGATAGGAGGCACGGGGGCCCTGGGCGCGCGGGTAGAGGCAATAATCGTTGAAGGCCGTGAGGGCCTCGTTCAATGCCTGTTCTGCCTGCTGGGCTTCAGGAATGGGCCCTTCTTCGTCGTCCTTGACAATCTCGTTAACTTCCTCGCTTCCGCTGCAGGCAAGAAGACTCAGGCCGACGAGCAATGTGGCAGTGAGAGGGAGAGCGACACGAGACACATTCGAAGCCATAGCAGGGTGAAGGTGATATCCGTAAAGGGCGAACTGCTTCGTTGAACGAAACGTCGGACGTCGAGAGGTCGGGGGAATTGGTTGCTCGTGCCTCCTCTCGTTGGGTCAGAGGGGGAAAAGAGAGGGCGTTTGGGGTAGGCAACTGCCAATTAGCCGAGCGGGAGAAGCCCTCGGGTTCTACCAGTACGCAAGGGTAAGAAGAAAAGGCAAACAGAGCAAGGACCCGATTCACCGATCTGCGAGACGCCTCGGCTGTGGCGCGAATTCAAGGGAGGCCTCCGCCCGGTTTCGGAACCCCCGTCGGGATCCATACCTAAGATGGGACGGTGTTTTGTCTTGATCTGCCCCATTCGTCTTTTTGGTCACTGCACAACGTCTCTATGAAACGACTACTTCTTCTGAGTTTCGCTCTTTGCTTTGCCTGGAGCGGCCTGGCCGCGGCACAGACGACAGCCTCGGGGCCCACCGCCCAGATGAACGGATTTAGCCGCACCCTCGACGTGGACGAGGACCGCGTCTTCGTTGGGGAGGCCCGCAACGCTCACTCGCCGGGTCGTGTTTACGTCTACGACCGGAGCGAGGACGGCTCCTGGACCGAGACCACCTATCTGGAAGCCGACGATGGCGCCGTCGGGGACCGGTTTGGAGCGGCCCTGGACGGCCGGGGAACGACGCTCGCCGTGGGGGCTCCTTCGGCCAACGCGGTGTACGTCTTTGAAAAGAACGAGACCGGCTGGAGTCAGGTCGCTCGGGTGACGGCATCCGACAGTACCTCGGGACTGGGAGGCAGTGTCGCCCTTACCGATGACCGCCTGTTCGCAGGGACGGGGGCGACGGTGTCGATGACCGACACCGACACCACAAGCACCGCCGCCGTGCATGTGTTTGCACGTCAGTCGGACGGGGCCTGGAGCGAGTCGACCGTACTCCGCGGGAGTCAGGTCTCGGAGGGCGGCGACTTTGGGGCTTCGATGGCAGCCACGTCGTCCCACCTGCTCGTCTCTGCCCCGAAGGACAAGGGGGGCACCGTCGTAGCTTTCCAGCGCGACGACGACACGTGGTCGGAGAGCCAGACGCTGTCGGTGGGGGCTCTCAGCAACGACGCCCAGTTTGGTCGTTCCCTACAGTTGGCTGGACCGGAGCAGATTCTCGTGGGGGCGCCTCGAGCCTACGACGCCACGGGGATTGCCTATCACTTTTCCTATGACACTGACGCCGAGCAGTGGCGACGCACGAGCCGTCTCCTTCCCTTCGATGGTGCTTCCCGGCACCTCTTCGGGATGGGGTTCGCCTACGACGGAACCGATCTATGGGTCGGTGCGCCCGGTGCCCAGAACCAGACCGGCTCTCTGTACCGCTTTCAGCGCGACGAGGACTCGTGGACCGGCACCCGCCGCGTGACGCACCCGGAGGCCGAAGAGCGAAATGGGCTTGGCGCCGCTCTCTCTGCCAATTCGACCGTAGTGGCCGCCGGCCTTCCGGGCGACGATTACCGTGCAGGGACCATGGCCCTCTACTCACTGGAGGACGACGACTGGACGCAGAAGTCCACCATCGTCCCGACGACCGGAGACGTGTTCAGCGCGATGACCGGGGAGGAGCAGCGGTGCGACGGTGACAGCATCGAGAAATTCAGCTGTAAGGGCGTCGACCTGAAGTCCTTTCTTCCTATTGAGAACATCGGAGGTGAGCGCGGCATCGAGCTCAATGACATTTGGGGCTGGACCGACCCGGAGACGGGCACCGAGTACGCGCTCGTCGGCCGCACCAACGGCGCGGCGTTCGTCGACGTCAGCGACCCGACCAATCCCGTCTACGTCGGCGAGCTTCCGCTCACCGAGGGTGCTCGCGTCAATTCCTGGCGCGACATCAAAGTGTATAAGGATCACGCCTACGTGGTCGCCGACAACGCCAAAGACCACGGCATGCAGATCTTCGACCTTACGCAGCTGCGCGAGGTGGAGGCCGAGAAGATGCCGAAAACCTTTGAGTCGACTGCTCACTACGACAAAGTCAACAGCGTCCACAACGTTGTCATCAACAAAGAGACCGGGTATGCCTACGCCGTGGGCAGCAGCGGCGGCGGAAAAACCTGTGGCGGCGGGCTCCACATGATCAACATTCAGGACCCGACGAACCCCACCTTCGAGGGCTGCTTCGCTCACAAGCAGACGGGCCGCTCCGGGACCGGCTACGTCCACGACGCCCAGTGCGTTGTTTACAACGGGCCGGACCAGGACTACCAGGGGCGCGAGATCTGCATCGGGCTCAACGAGACCCACGTCAGCGTTGCGGACGTGACGAACAAGGATAGTGCGAAGGCCATCGCCAAGGCCAGCTATCCGGATCAAGCCTACATCCACCAGGGCTGGTTCACCGAAGACCAGCGCTACTTCTACCAAAACGACGAGCTGGACGAGGCGCAGGGCAAGGCCGAGCATACCCGTACGCTGGTGTGGGACCTGAAGGACCTCGACAATCCGAAGCTCATCGACGAGCTCACGCTTCCGGAGAAGTCGATCGATCACAACCTCTATGTGAAGGGGGACAAGATGTACCAGGCCAACTACAAAAGCGGGCTCCGCATTCTGGATGTCAGCGAGCCGACGCAGCCCGAAGAGGTGGCCCACTTCGACACGCAGCCCTACGGCGACAACAGCTCCGGCTTCCAGGGGGCGTGGAGCAACTACCCGTACTTCGACAGTGGCATTGTTGTCGTGTCGAGCATCGGAGAAGGGCTCTTCGTGCTGGAGCCGTCGGAGCCCGAGCTCTAAACGGCTTCTTGCCTGGGTAAATCTCAGTCCGTGCGGGCGTCCTGGGCCTTAGGACGCCCGTGTGTGGTTCGTTTTCTCGCTCACAATCCCGAGATTTCTATGCGTCGTTTTCTCTCGCTGCTCGTTGCCTTTGTCCTGTTGTCGTTTGCGGCGCCGGCTATGGGGCAGGCCCCAAGCCCGAAGCTTTACGTCTGTAACCAGGGGGAGGCGACCGTGTCGATCATTGATATGCAGTCGAAGGCCGTCGAGGCGACGGTCGACCTCAAGGAGCGAGGCTTTTCGGAAAATGCGAAGCCCCACGACGTGGTGGCCGAACCGAACGGACGGTACTGGTATGTCACGCTCATTGGCGAAAACACGATCCTGAAGTTTAACCAAGAAAACGAGATCGTCGGCCGCGTCACCGACTTCGAAGTGCCGGGCCTACTCGATCTGCACCCCAACAGCGATCGGAATCAGGTCTACGCGGGCCGGTCGATGAGCGCTGTGAATCCGCCCAAGAGCCTGGGCGTGATCGACCGCAGTACCATGGAGGTTGTCAAGCGGATCGACACCTTTTTTCCGCGTCCACACCCCCTCGCTGTTAGCGATGACGGGCGGCACGCCTTTATCGCTAGCCTAGCGACGAATCAGCTCATGGGGATGGACACCGAGTCGGACGAGACGAAGCTCACCCGCCTCGGGGGCGACACGCAGACGCTCGTGGAGTTTGCGATGACGCCGGATGGCTCGACCCTCATTGCCGGTGGCCAGAAGACGGGCCAGCTTCTTCTGCTTGACGCGAGTGGCGCCCCGGAGCTGGCGGTGACCGACACCCTGCAGGTCGGGAAGCAGCCGTGGCACCCTGTGATTACCGACGACGGGACGACGGCCTACGTGCCAAACAAGATGTCGCACACCGTGAGCGTCATCGACCTGGAGCGCGGGGTTGTAGCGACGACCATCGACGGGACGGGCCTCGCGCAGCCCCACGGCACGGCCCTCTCGCCGGACGGAGAGCACTTGTTCGTTTCAAACAACAATCGGAAGGGGACCTACAGCCCCTCCGACGACAATCCGGATGCCGGCACGGTCACGGTCATCGACACGGAGACCAACGAAATCTCGCACGTCATCGAGGTGGGCACCTACCCCACCGGCGTGGGGACCTTCGGCGGCCAGCGGGCCGCAATGCCGTAGGGCAAACAAAGTCCAGAGATCCGGGGCACATCTTTGTTTCTGTTTTCACGGGCTCCGTCAGCGGGAGGCGACCGAGTCTGCAATCACCAGTTTTTTCTGCGATGCACACGCGTCACCTGGCGTTGATCCTCGTCGTCTATTGCGTCGGTGGACTCTTGTTCACGGCCTGCACCGGGTCCGCCCGGAGCGGGGGAGAGACGGCGTCGACAGCGGACTTTCCCGATGACTACCAGCGGGTGGTGACGCCGTCGTTCGTGGTCCAGGACGAAGAAGGGAATCCCGTCGCGAGTCCGTTCTACGGTGGGTTCAACACCCCACGTCCCCAGTTTATGGATGTGGATGGGGACGACGACGCCGACCTGTTCGTGCAGGAGCGGTCCAATCGACTCTCCTTCTTCGAGCACGTGACCGAGGGAGACACGTCGCGCCTCGTCTGGCGCACCGACGACTACCAGGACCTCGACATTGGTGAGTGGTTTCGCTTCGCCGATCTCGACCAGGATGGCGTGCCCGATCTTCTGGCCGAGGAGACCTATAGCCATCTCCGTGCCTACCGCAACACAGGAACGCCTACAGACCCGTCCTTCGAGCTGTTTTCCGATACGATGCGCACGCCCGCTGGCGAGGCCATCTTTTCGGATCGACAAAACATCCCCAACGTCACCGACATCGACTGCGACGGGCAACTCGACCTCTTCTTGGGCCGTCTCGACGGCACCATCACCCACTACGAGGCCACGAGCGACTCGGCCGGGATGCCCCAGTTCGCCCACGTTACCGACGAGTTTGAGGGCATCGAGATCGTCAATCAGCAGATGAAGGGGGTGCGGCACGGGGCCAATACCCTCACGTTTGCGGACGTCGATGCCGACGATGATCCGGACCTGTTTTGGGGCGACTTCTTCGAGCCCGGGCTCCTCCTCATCGAGAACACGGGGGCCTGCGGCAGCCCCAGTCTGAGTGGGACGCCCGAGGCCTTTCCGCCGTCCAATCCGCTGGAGACGAGCGGCTACAACGCGCCCACCCTGACCGACTGGACGGGCAACGGGCAGTTCGACCTCTTCGTGGGCGTGCTCGGCGGGTCGAGTGACGCCAACGCCAGCCTCGCCGATAATTTCTACTTCTACGAACACACCGGCGAGGAGTATCGGCTCCGATCGCGGCAGTTTGTGGGCGGACTCGACGTAGGAAGCGAAAGCGCGACGGCCGCGGGTGACCTCGATGGCGACGGCGGGACCGATGTACTTGTCGCCAATAAGATTGAACCCACGGAGGGGGCGACCTCTCGCGTGTACCGCCTCTCTCGACAGCAGGATGCAGGCTCCCCGGAGTACCAGGTTGATGGCCACCTCGACCTTCCGTCGGCGTATCAATTCGCCCCAGCGCTCGGTGACCTGACGGGAGATGGGGTTGCCGATCTGCTTTTGGGAACCTGGCGAACGGGCGGGGTGGCCTATCACCGCAACAATGGCGACGGCACGTTCACCCGCGTCGACGACGCGATCGTCGAACCGTCCAGCGGACGGCACATCACCCCTGCACTCGGCGACCTCACGGGGAATGGACGGCTTGACCTCGTCGTCGGCACCGCCGATGGGTCGCTCCACTTCTACCGAAATACGGGATCGGCGACCGAGCCGTCCTTCGAGCCCGCTCCCGACGTTCTCGACGAGGTGTCGGTGGGTTCGCGGAGTGCCCCGGCCCTACACGACGTGGATGGGGACGGCACGCTCGACCTGATTGTGGGTACGGAGGAGGGCCTCAGGGTGCTTCCGAACACGGGCACGTCCAGCAATCCGTCGTTCGCCGATTCCTCCAGTACCGTCTCCGTCAAGGGCATGCTGAGCCTCGCTCATCCATCCGTTGGCGACCTGAGTGGCGATGGGCGGCCCGAGGTTGTCGTTGGGACTAAACGGGGGGGGATCGTGCTTCTGCAGGCGGCGCCCCGCCTTTGAACCGGCGGGTCGCTCCGGTCTCGGTCCGCTACCACAAGGCCTGAAAGAAGGCGCGGAAGCGAGACGAGAAGGACGAAGCGTCCTCTGATGGGTCGGGGGCGTCGGACGCACGGGCCGTTGCGTCGAGAGCGTGGTTTAGGGCCTTCAGGTTGCGGCGCAGGTCACCCATGAGCTGATCGCGCGTCGACTCGGAGAGGGCACTGTAGCTTCCTTGCTTGAGTGACTCCAAAGCCCGCCGATGACGTTGGTGTGCCCGTCGGAGTTCCCTGAGCGAACACTGCCTGAGCTTCTGCACAGCCTCGTCGAAATCACCGACCGGCTCCTCAATGGGCATTTCGACGGCGTCGAGCCGCCGCGACGCGTTGTCGGAAGAAGGAGAATTGGACGACGTGTCCACCGCGTTCATGATCGAAGAAGGGAGAGCGATGAGCAAAGCGAGGCTTCGGTGTATCTAGACTCCAGGACAAACGAGTTCCCGTCCTGGAACCGCTTCCATAAAACGCACGCGCCTCGGGAAATATGTCATGAGCCGGTTAAATCTTCGCGACGAAACGGGGAAAGCCAAGACGCAGAGCAGAAACGGTGGGCGAGAAGTGGCCCTCAAGGCTGGTACGTTTCTTGCGAATAAAATAGTTTAGAGTTACGAAATCACGTTTCGTTCGAACGGCCTTCATCCACGAATCTCCACGGTTGGCTGGGCACGTCCCCTATGTCCTGTAGACTCGCGTATGTGCTGGTCTGGGGAGTATCCTTGATCCTGGTGGGAGGGGCGTGTTCGAGCGCGGAATCGACGCAGCCCGAATCGGAACCCTCCTCCGGCACGACCGCAGAGGCACCGGCCTCTGATCGAACGGATGACAGCCGCGGGCGGCCAACGGGGCCGCCGTCGGACGTGGTCGCGCAAATCATTGAGACGGCTCTCGAGACCGGAGGAAGCGTCTCGTACCGTACGCTCATTCAGCGGCTTGGGGCTCCTCAGAGCGTTCAGTCTGAGCCCATCGCCAACCGATATATTCGCGACCAGGTGGATACCCTTCGCACCCTCGTCTATAGCGGCGTCGAGGTGTTGGTTTACGACGTAACGAGGGATGCCAAGGAATTCCTTGCGCGGCTGTCGCTATTGGATGCCCGATACGCGACCCCCAGTGGACTACGTGTTGGACTTTCGGAGGAGCGCGTGATTGAGAAGATTGGGCCGCCGACCCGCCGTGATGAGTCAGAGGGGAAACTCATCTATCAGGAGACGGAGGCCACGCCCACGTCCCTGATCGTCCGCGTCCGAGACGGAAGGGTCGCGCGGATCGATTGGGAATTCGACTTCGCCTGAGAGATGTATCGCTCTGAGCTTCGGTCGGCCCGGGAGTGCGTTCCAGAGACGTTACGACAGCGCCACGTCAGGTCCGTCGCGGCAGACCATTCTTCCGGACATGCGCGCAACCCGCCGGGCGGCGCTTCGTTCGAACCTGACACTGCGCTCGTCCTTCTCCGTAGCTGCATATCGTTTCATTCATGGAACTGAACGAAGTGCCGGAGGCGCCGGCGGATCCGCCTCGTCCCTCCGAGACCGGCGGGCAGTTTGAGCTCCTTTCTGACTTTGAGCCGATGGGCGATCAGCCCCGCGCGATCAGCGAGCTTGTGAACGGGGTGGAGCGGGGTGATGAATATCAAACCCTGCTGGGGGCGACCGGCACGGGAAAGACCTACACCGTGGCGAACGTCATTGAGGAGGTGAACAAGCCCACCCTGGTGATGAGCCACAACAAGACACTGGCGGCCCAGCTTTACGGCGAGTTCAAGCAGTTCTTCCCCCAAAACGCCGTCGAGTACTTCATCTCCTACTACGACTACTACCAGCCGGAGTCCTACATCGTCCCGAACGATACGTACATCGAGAAGGACGTAGCCATTAATGACCGCATCGAGCGGCTTCGGCTCCGGGCGACCTCCGAGCTCGTGAGCGGGCGCGACGATGTGATCGTGGTGGCCAGCGTGTCCTGCATCTACGGCCTCGGCTCGCCGGCGGAGTTTCGGAAGGAAATTGTACCGATCAAGCGCGGGCAGGAGGTCGAGCGCAACGACCTGCTGCGCCGCTTCATCGACCTCTTCTACGAGCGCAACGATATCGACTTCGAGCCCGGCGTCTTTCGGGTCCGTGGCGACGTGGTCGACATTTTTCCCGCCTACCGCGAGGAGAAGGCCCTCCGTATCGAATTTTGGGGCGACGAGATCGACCGCCTCGCCCTCTTCGAACCGGAGAGCGGACGCGAATTGCAGGAGATTGACGACTTCACGCTCTACCCGGCCCAGATCTTCGTTACGCCCGAGGACCGGTTGCAGGCGGCCATCGAGAACATCAAGGAGGAGCTGCGCTGGCGGCTGGCCGTGCTGCGCGAGGAGGGCAAGATGGTGGAGGCCCAGCGCCTGGAGCAGCGCACCATGTTCGACATCGAGATGATGCAGGAGGTCGGCTACTGCTCCGGCATCGAGAACTACTCGCGTCACCTCACGGGGCGGGAGCCGGGCGAGCGCCCGTACTGCCTCCTCGACTATTTTCCGGACGACTTCTTGATGGTGGTGGACGAGAGTCACGTCACCATTCCCCAGGTGCGGGCCATGTACAATGGCGACCGGCAGCGCAAATTGAAGCTGGTGGAGCACGGCTTCCGGCTCCCCTCGGCCCTCGACAACCGGCCCCTCACATTCGAGGAGTTTGAGGAGCTGACGCCGCAGACCATCTTCATGAGCGCCACGCCCGCCGACTACGAATTGCAGCAGAGTGGCGGCGTCATCGTGGAACAGGTGGTGCGCCCCACCGGCATCCCCGACCCCGAGATCGACGTGCGGCCGACCGAGAACCAGGTCGACGACCTGATGGAGGAGATCCGCAAGCGGGCCGAGAAGGGGGAGCGGGTGCTCGTGACGACCCTCACGAAGCGGATGACGGAGGACCTGGCCGACTACCTCGACAGCTACGGCGT
>CAYULG010000066.1:0-12799 GCA_964445365.1 uncultured Salinivenus sp.
GCCTGGGCCTCCAGCGTGAGCTTGGGCCGCAGTTGCTCCTGCGCGAGGCGCTGCTCGATCCGCGTCTGCCGGCGCTTCAGGTCCATCACCTGCAGCATGGGGCGGCGCGCAAGGGCCGTCTCTATCGCCTCTTCCTGCCGGATCGTGTCCACGGGCGGCGGCATCTCGGGCGTGGGCGGGACGAACCGAAACGACGCCGGCGACCCGTCGTCCTTCCAGAGAAAGGTGGCCAGCTTGATGCGCTTTTCCTGCACCGTCTGGACCGCCTCTTCGACCTCGGCCTGCCGACTGGCGGTAATCCGCGCCGCGTCGATGCTGTCGACGGCCGGGATCTCTCCGGCCCGTGCCTCCCGCGTGATCAGGGCCTGGCGCCGCTCGGCCAGTTCGAGAAGGTCTCGGCTCACCGCGAGGGTCCGCCGGGCCTTGACCCAGTCCCAGAAGGCCCGCGTCACCTTCAGAAGCAGCCGGTTGCGCTTTCGCGCCTGCCGGGCGTCGGCCCGGCGGGGCTCCAGGCGGGCCTTGTCGAGGGCCGCCCGGGCCTTGTTGGTGCGAAGCCCACTCAGGGGCGAGACCGAGAGGCCGAACCGCGTTTCGCCGACCCGGGCGGTCTTCACCGACGGGTCGATGCTGGAGCCGAGCCCCCGGCGATAGTCGAATTTTAGCGTCGGGCTCGCCGGCAGATTCAGGGGCCACTCGACCCCGCTCCGAAGCACGTTCAGCTTGGCTTTGTTGGCCTGCGTCTTGTACGCGTAGCCCGACCCGAGCGTGGGCCCGAAGCCGCCGCGGGCGTCCAGCAGGCGAGCCGCCGCCCGCTCCCCCTTCAGCCGGTTCGCGCGGGCCGACGGGCTGGTTCGCAGCACGCGCCGCCGAACATCGTCCAGGGTCAGCACCGGGCAGTCCTCAGCGGACGAACAGGGAACGGAGGCCGTCGTGTCGGTCGCTCGGTCCGACGGCCCAGGGGTCTGTCCCTGAGCGGTCGTCCCGGCCAGCGCAAGGGCAAAGACGAGGGCGAGGAGCGTGCGGGGAATCATCCGTGCGGGACGTGGTGCGAGAAGCGAGGAGGTGAAGGGCTCTCCGGCCAGCTACTTCTTCGCGGGCGTGTCCTGCGGGGAAAGCTGTGGGGGGAGCCCGTTCATGCGGCGCCAGATTTCGTACCCGAGGGAGACGTTCGACAGCAGCACGGAGCCCTTTGCCGGGGCCCCCTGCCGGAGGTACTCCGGGTTCGGCCAATCGGAGTCGGCCGCAGCGGTGTCCGGCACGACGATCATCCGGAAGCGCCCCGTGCCGTCGTCCACGGGGTCAACGAAGCGAACCGTCCCCGCGAAGGTACCGATCGAGGCGTCCGGTACCCCCGAAAACTGAAGCGCCGGGAACCCCGAGAACTGGACCTGAACCTGCCGCCCGGGCTCGATGAGGGAGGCCCCGATGCTGCTCACGAAGAGCTCCACGGCCCGGTCGTCTGTGTTGGGGGCGACGAGCGCGAGGGTGCCCCCCTTCTTCACCGTCTGGCCTGGCCCCACCCGGTTGATGCTGGACACCATTCCGCCGATCGGGGTGCGGACGACCGCGTTCGACGCCCGCTCTCGTGCGTTGTCGACCTTGCGGTTGAGTTCGGCCCGCTGGGCCTCCAGTTTTCGCTCTTTGCGCTGCACGTTGAGACGAGCCGACTCCACGGCCCGGCGCGCCGCTGCCAGATCCGCGGCGGCCGCGACCGAGTCGGTCCGGGCCTTCTGGAATTTGAGGCGAGCAGTCTCCAGGTCCCGAACGGACGAGATGCCGTCGTCCTGAAGCTCCTCGACGCGGGCGAGCCGGGTGCGGGCCGTGGACATCCCCAGCGCGGCGTTGGTGACCTTCTCCGCGGCGGCCCGGCGCTTCTGACGGGCCTGCGCGAGCTTCTGGCGGGCCCGCTCGGTCTCGAGGCGGAACCCTTCAAGCTTGCTGGTCCGCTGCTCGGCGATCTGGTCGGCAAACTGATCGGCCAAGTAGGAGGATCCCAGGTCCTCCAGGACCGCAATCGTGTCCCCCTTCGCCACCCGGTCCCCTTCAACGGCGTGCCACTCCCCAACGCGGGCCGCGATCGGAGACTCTACCGTGCGCGGCCGGGCGTCGGGCGCGTACGCCATGACCTCTCCGGTGCCGGAGACGGTCTGCCGCCACGGCACAAACGCCAGCAAGGCCCCAAGGACGATCAGAAACACCACGGAGCCGGCGAGGATCGAGCGCGTGATGGCGGGGGACTGGGCCGCCTGGAGGGCGCTCGTGCGACGAGGGTCGGCGGGGGCGTCCATCTCCGTCGTCGGTCGCAGCCACTGCCGCTCCCGGGAGGGCGGCGGCGTGTCCGGCGAGGACGACTCCAAATCGGACGGGTCAGCGGTCATGTCGGACGGGTGTGGTAGCCGAGAGGGTGCAACGAATCGGTGGGTCGGCCCGAACGGTGGGCGGGCGGACTCAGCGGGGCGTCGACGCGCCAATCAGGAGGGCACCCCATCCCCCTGCATCGTCGACACGAGCCTGGGGAAGTGTCGCTTGAGAAAGTCGTCGGACTCATTGTGAAGCTGATTCGACGCGCCCCGCCACACGATCTGCCCCTGCTCCAGAACGAGGACCTGATCGGCCCGGCGGACGGCGGTCGGGTTGTCGTCGGCCGCAGAGACGATGGTCCAGGCGTCGTGCCCGTACAGCCGATCGGCCAGGCTTTGCTTCACGGGATCCTCGATGCCGTTGAACGGCTCGTCGAGGATGAGGAGGCGGGGCTCCCCGACCACGGCCCGCGCAATCATGATGCGCCGCACCATCCCCTGCGGCAGTCCGAGCCCCGCCGAGGTGATCGGCGTCTGCAACCCGTCGGGCAGCTCCAAAATCGCGTCGTCGAGGCAGGCCAGATGGAGGGCCTTCTCTACGTCTGCGTAGCTCAGCGAGCGCCCCATCGTAATGTTTTCCTCCACCGTTCCCTTGAACAACTCGTCGTTGGAGAGGGCCAGGCCCACCACGCTCCGGTACGCCTGCGGGTCGAGACGGGCGATGTCGTGCCCATCGAAGGTGATCTGTCCCTGATCGGGATCGTGCACCCGGACGAGGGCCTGCGTGAGCGTCGTTTTTCCGGCCCCGCTGTCTCCGACGACACACAGGTGGCCCCCGGGCGCCACGTCGAACGAGACGTCGTTCAGGGCGGGGGGCTCTTTTCCGTACCCGACGGTCACGCCGCTCATGCTAAGCGACGCAGGGCCGGATCCGGAGGGCACCTCCTCGCCCCCCACCTCCTCCAGCGGCTTCTCGGTCACGTGCAGGATCTTGCTGATCGCCGTCAGCAGATCGTACCCGGACGAGAAAAGCTTGACCAGGTTGAAGCCGTTGTTCGTGAGGTAGACGATCAGGAGCTCTGCGGCGACGAACTGGCCGAGGGTGATGCTGCCCTGCGTAACCAGGTAGCCCCCGATGCCCAGGGCCAGCCCCACGATGATGGCCCGAAAGGCCGCCGCCGCTGCGAGCTGCCGCCCAAAGATCCGGAAGTGGTTGCCCCGGGCCCGGACGTAGTCGGAGGCAAGCCGGTCGGTGCGGGCGTGCACGTACGACGGCGATCCGTTCAGCTTGAAGCTCTGATGGCATCGAGCCAGGTCTTCCAGCCAGTGGGCGGTCGCGTACTTGAAGCTCGACTGCTCAATGCTGGTTCGCAGGCCCCTCCGCCCCAGCCCCCAGATGAGGACCGGGGTGAACAGGACCGCCATCAGGCCCACGATTAGAAAAAACGAGCTATAGATCGTGAGGAGAACGAGGCTTACCAGCGCAATGAGCGCGTACACCAGCCCGTCCAGCAGAATCTTCGTCAGGCTCTTCTGCATGGAGACCACGTCGAAGAACCGATTGACCAGTGCCGGCCCGTACTCGCCCTCCAACTCCGACCGCTTCATGAGGGGCAGGCGGTACGCCATCTCCATGGACGTGGAGGCGAAGAGGCGACGCTGGAGCATGTCCACCGTGTAGTACTTCAGGATGTCGAAGCCCCCGTAGAGCAGCAGTCCCACCGTGATCGCGACGCAGAGCACCACGATCTGGTTGGTGAACGTCCCCAGCGACACCGAGTCGATGATGCCCTGAGACGCAAGCGGCACCGTCAGGGAAAAAATCGCCACCATGGCGGCGTAGACGGCGACCGTGATCAGGTCCCGGCCCTCGTCGCCCAGCAGACTCAGGAGGCTGGCGAAGGTCTCGTCAATGTTCTCGCGGTGATCGTGCGGGTCGTGGATATACTCCGCGGAGCGGATGCCTGGGCCCGCCGACGACTGCCGTTCGTTGTCCAGAAAGTGCGGCGTTTCGCCCTCAATGTGGAGGAGAGACACCGTGCCCTCGGAACCGGCCAGGGCGTCGGGGCCCATGCGCCGCACTTCATTCGGCCCGAAGCTGTGCACCGACAGGATGCCCGTGGTGGGGCGGGTCTCCTCGATCACGCCGATGTTTCCGTCCGGCGTCAATACCAGGTCGCCGGGTGCGGCCTCTCCCAACAGATCGTCGGGCGGGAGGCGTCGCGCCTTCGTGACCAGTCCCCGGGCGCGTCCAAAGTCCGCGAGCAAACCGAAGACGGTGTCCGGGGTCACCGTTTTGACCTGCAGAAACGACCGAAGACGCTCGGGGCCAACGTCCCGATCCACACGCCGCTGCACGATTCCAAAGGCCTCGACGACCTGCTCCTCCAGAGACGAACTGGAGGCAGAAGATTTGGCCCCTATCGTTTTCGTCGATTGGTCAGCGGGGATGCCGTCGCCACGTTCTGACATTCGCTTGGGCTGCTGGATCGGAAAAAGAGAAAGGAGGGGGCCGTGTCGAAGACAAAGAGGTATAGACTGATTCCTTCGAAGTGATCTGCTTAAGCGGCGTGATAACTCGGATATCACGGCATCGTAAGGAGTGGGTCCCTGCCCGGTCGTCGTGGGCGGAGCCCGAATCCAGTCCGGCCGGGGCAGGTCGGGCAGGGACGAGGAGGACTCACTGCAAGGTGTCCCGAGCGAGCGTCCGGCGAGGGAACTCCCCGCTTCCCTTCTCGTCCCCGCAGTCATTTCTTTTCTTAGAGCGATCGTGTCTTGCGTGTCGCTGCCCAAGACCCCTTTTCACAGATGGAAAGCCTCCTCTTCTCCGCTTCCTCTCCCCCATTCTCTCGCCCATTTCTGGCAGAATCAAATCAACGGGGACAGGCGACCGTCGGGCTTCCAGTCAGCGCTCCAACATGTGATTGCCTAGTCCGGCTCCCCGTCCAGGTGGATCACGTCCATCGTCGTGGGCGCGCCGTCCTCAATCGTGAGGCGGAGGCAGGTTTTCTCTTTGTGGAAGCCGTGCTTGCCCGCGGCGCCGGGGTTGACGTATAGCATGCCGTCGAGGGCCTCCACCCGCTCGACCCGCAGGATGTGGCTGTGGCCGCAGACGAGCAGGTCGGGCGGGTCGGCGGCCAGCCGCTCCCCCATCCCCCGCTGCCAGCGCCCCGGCCGGCCCGCGATGTGGGTCATCCACACGTCCAGCCCACCCACGGCAACGCGCTCGTGCTCCGCCAGGCGGCGGCGCGTGTCGGGGCCGTCGACGTTGCCCCACACCGCCGTCACGGGCGCCACGGCGCCCAGCCCGTCCAGGATGCCGAGGTCGCCCACGTCCCCGGCGTGCAGGATGCGGTCCACGCCCTGGAGGTCGTCCACGAGGGCCGGATGAAAGTAGCCGTGGGTGTCCGATAGGATACCGAGCGTCGTCACGGGGAGCGGGTGTGGATGCAGAAACGGGCGAGCCGGAGCCTAGCGACCAACGGGGACGACCGGCCCGTTCGCGGAGCCGCGGCCGTCCCCGAGCGCTGAGAATCAGAACCGAGACGAGTACGGGATTTTCCTACAGCGCCGTCGGCTCGCCCACGTCGAACACGACCGGTTCGTACCCCGCGTCCGAAAATTCCTCCTGGAAGAGGTCGAGGTCCGTCTCGAGGGGCGGGAACGTGTCGTAGTGGAGCGGGGCCACGCGCCCAGGGTTGACCATCTCGGCGGCGTGGAGCGCCCCGTAGATGCCCATCGTGAAGACGTTGCCAATCGGCGCCAGCATCAGGTCTACGTCCCAGAGGTCGCCGATCCACTGCATCTCGGCAAAGGGCGCTGTGTCGCCCGTGTTGTAGACGACCCCGTCGGCCAGCTCCAGCACGAAGCCGAGGGGCACACCCCCGTAGCTGCCGTCGGGGAAGGACGAACTGTGGCGGGCGTGGACGGACTCGACGACGCCCCAGCCGAGGTCCACGTTCCCCCCCTCGTTGAGCGGCTGAATGGCGTCGTGGTCGTAGTCCTCACTCACACGCTGGGTAATTTCGAAGTTGCCGATGACGAGCGGATCGCTGCCCGCCAGCACGCCCTCCACGTCCGAGTAGTGATCGAAGTGAGCGTGTGTCAGCAGGAGCACGTCCGGATCGAACTGGTCCGCCGTTGCGTCGGTGTGGGGATTGTCCGCAAAGAACGGATCGAACAGTAGGGTCGTGCCCTGCGTCTCCAGCTGAAAGGTCGAATGTCCGTAGTAGGTGAGGTCCATGACGATTTGGTGTGTAAGTCAGTCCCAGGATTTTGTGCTGACGCCTCGTGCCCGAACGGCCCCGAAAACCTATGCTGGTCCGGAGCAGCGGCGCGAGACGATCATCGTGTCACGCGGATGTCGAACAGGCGGTACGGCGTCGGCCTCCGTTCCGCCTACACTTATCGCATCTTAAGAAACGCCTCTCCGAAGCGCCAATTTCGCCCAAAATCGGGCAGGGGCATCCCGTGTGCGACTCTGGTTCGGCCGCGTGGAATTGTAGCCGCCTCTGTCTTGTAGCTGTTGCTCGGTCCCCGATGGCGAGCGGAGGAACCGATCGTCCTACTGCAACAGCACCATTCGGTCCGACTGCTCGCCGCCCGGGGTTGTGAGCTGAACAAAGTACGTGCCGCTCGGCAGGTCCGAGGCCTCGAACGATACCTCATGGTAGCCCGAGGTCTTCGGGCCGTCGGCAAGCTCCGCAATCTCGTGGCCCTGGATGTTAAACACCGTGATCGTCACCGGCGTCCGCTCCTTCACCTCGTAGGCCACGGTGGTCGCCTCGGAGAAGGGGTTCGGAAAGTTGCCGAGCAGGCGCACCGGGAGGCGCTCCTCGTCGGCCCCAAGTCCAATCTTGATCGTGCCGGATGTGCGCTCATTTCCGTTCGTCCCCTGCAGCCGAATTCGGTAGAACACGACCTGACCGGTCACCGACTCCTCGGTATACGAGAACTCGGGCACGTCCGACACGGCGGACCGCTTGGCCTCTGCTCGTCCCAACTCGGCCACCGGTTGAAAATCCTGCCCGTTTGAGGACCGCTCCACCACGAACCCCTGCAGGTCCGCCGCCTCGGCGGTCCAGCGGAGGGTCACGGTTCGGTCGTCGCTCTCGGCCCGAAGGTTCCGGAGACGCGGCCGAAACGACAGGGTCGCGGGGACGCGCCGGGTGCCCTCCCCCTCTTGCTGCACGGCATCGGGCGGCTCCTCATCGAACCCCAGTCGCAGGAGGCGGGGCGTCTCCGTCTTCTCGGCGGACCCGGACAGGGGGCGATTCATCATGCGTCGGACCGTCGATGCGGAGCGGGCCTCGCCCCAGATGCGGACTTCGTCGAGGCGCCCGGCAAAGCGGCGGGCCCGGGACGCGTCCGGGTCCCCCGTCCGTTTGTCCCCTCGGTCGAGGCGCCCGCCGATCGCAAGGGGCCGCGGCCCCGCTCGGGTCGCCACGGCGGCCCCCAAGAGCGAATCCGCCGGCCGTCCGTCCAACAGAAGACGGAGCCGGGAGCGGTCGGCGTCGTAGACCGCGGCTACGTGGTGCCACCGTCCGTCCGCAACGGGCCGCCCCGTGCGGAGCGCCCGGTGCTCGCCCGGCTGTCCCGTGTAGAAGCGGAGGCGCCCCCCATCGTCGACGACGAACTCGGCGGGATAGGCCACCGACTCCCGGCCGTTCCACGTCGAGAGAATCACCTCGTCGAGGCCGTTGGTGCGCACCCAAAACTCGATGCTGAAGGAAGCGGTCTGTCCAAGGGGGGGCAGGGCCTCCCCCCGGAGCAACAGCGGCTCGGACGCCTCCTCCAGGGAGAGGGCCTGGTTCGTCCGGGCGGGCTCGGGGGGCGCCTCGACGCTGACCCGATGTGTGCGCCGCTCGACGGTGCGGAACCGGGGCCCGGACACGGTGTCCGGCTCGGCGTCCTCCCGGACGAGGGCATGCAAATCCCACTCGGATCGCCCCGGGGTCTCGGGAAGCCGAACGCGGAGCACCAGATCATGCGGTTCCTCAAGGGGCTGCCCCGCCTCAATCAGGTGCGTGCCCGGCTCGCCGGTCTGCCGCACGGACACGGGAACGGGGGTCGTGCCGTAGCGCAGCAACCGCACCGATTCGAACGTCCACCCCTCGGGCAGTCGCACCCGCAACCCGTCGAGGGACTGCCCCGGGTCGAGGGACTCGAAGAGGTTGGCCGTCGTGCCAGGAGCTCGAGTGGGCGGCTCCTCTTCCACAATCTGCGCAAGCGGCGCAGCGCCCCCGGCTGCCGCCCACAGGGCGGCCGTCACCGCCACCGACAACACGTAGCGGAACGGATGTGCCATGTTTAACCGGCTGCCCAACCCCGGCGGGCGCACCAACGAAGTGGAAGCTCCCGCAGGATCGGAGACCCGGGACCGATATGAAGAAAAATACACAGTGGGGTTTCGTCACAGGCCTTCACGGACGAATCATATGGGGCCTGTATCTTCGCCAAAGTAGCTTCGTTGCCTCTTAATTGCAACAAGTGCACACCAGTAAGACCCTTTCGGACCCCATGACCGACGTTCCCAACGATCTCACCACTGTGGGGCGCCATCGCGGCAACGATCCCTCCACCAAGACCGGACAGGAGGTACGCTCCCCGGAGGGCCCCGATCCTGAGACCAAATCGGCCGAGCCCACGCCCGCGCTGTTCCAGGTCGTGCGCGCCGCCGACCCGGACCGGGTTCAGGTCCGCGTGCACTCGCCCCGGGCCGAGGTGTCCGTGCCCGAAGACGGCCCCGAGGACCTCGGCCAGTACCGCACGGTCGACGCCCTGCGCGACGGCCTCATGGACGCCGACATCGACGGGCGGACCGCTGTGTTTGAGGATACGGAGGACGACCGGATCCTCACCGACTCGGACGTGACGGCGGACCATGCATGGATTGGGCGGCCCCGCTTCGAGACGATCACGTTCTTTGCCCGAGAAGATGCCGCCGCCGAGTACGCCCGCGGGCTCGACGCCTCCTCCTCATCCGACTGACCGCTCGATGCACGACGCAACCGTTGCTGCCACCTACGCCCTCACGCCCCGCGTTCAGCAATTGCTGCTGCGCGTCGACGGGCACACCTTCGACCACCATCCCGGGCAGCACGTGAGCGTGCGGATGGAGCAGGAGGACGGCACGCCCGTCTACCGCCCGTACTCCCCCGTCAACCGACCCGGCACCGACACGCTGGTGCTGGCCGTGAAGCGGTACGACGGCGGCCTCTGCTCGACGTGGCTGCACGAGCGAAGCGCAGGGGACGCGATAACGATTACGCCGCCCTCCGGCAACCTGCAGCTGAACGATCCGGAGCGGGATGTGGTCTTTCTCGCCACCGGCACGGGCCTGACCCCGATGCTCGCCCTGCTGAGCCAGTATCTGGACGAAGGCACCGGCCGCGCTACGCTCCTGTTCGGGGAACGGACGCCGGCGGACCTGATGTATCGCGCCATGCTCGATCGCCTGACGGCCAATCACGCGGCCCTGACCGTCCAGTACGTGCTCTCACAGCCGCCGACGGACTGGACCGGCCCCTCCGGCTACGTGCAAGAGCATCTGGACGCGGCCCTTGCCGCTCTCGACCAACCACACGTCTACGCCTCCGGCGTGCCCGAAATGGTCGTGGACACCGAGACGGTGCTCCAGGAGCGCGGCCTACCGGAAGCCTCCATCTTTACCGAGGGCTGGGAAGAAGGGGCGGTAGCCGACTAACGGCCCGATCTGCCCAATTCCCACTGGTCAAGGCAGACCGGGACCGGCTCCCAGCCGCCCATTCGTTCTCTCTTCAGCGGCAACCCGGCCCGAGAGAAGCAGTGGAGCCCCTCCCCGCGCGGACGTCTCCGGCTCGGCGGCTCAGCATTCCATCCGTTCACAGAGACGCTCGCGGAGTTTCTTACGCGCCCGGTGGAGGCGCACCCGCACGTTCACCTCCGTGAGCCCGAGCTGCTCGGCGGTCTCGGCGGTCGACTGCTCTTCGAGATCGCGGAGCTGAACGATCTGCCGGTAGTGATCGGGAAGCTCCTGGAGGGCATCGTGGACGAGTTGCTTGCGCTCCGAGCGCTCGACGGCCTTTTGGGTTGCGGTCGAGGCGTCGCTCTGCTCGGCCTCCAAAAACTCGATCGTCTCGTGCTCCTTGTAGTTGTGGCGCTTCGTCTTCCGGAGATGGCCGTAGGCCAGGTGCCGGGCAATGGAAAAGAGCCACGTCGACACCTTCGCCTCCCCTCGGAAGTCGCCAATCTGGCGGTACGCCTCGGTAAAGGTTTCCTGGACGATGTTTTCCGCCTCGTCGGCGTCGTCTACAATTTTGCGAACAAAGTTCTCCAGGCGGTCGCGCTCTTGTTCGAACAGGCAGCGGAACGCGTGCTCGCTTCCGGCTTTGAGGGCATCGACGTTGGGATCGTCCGAGGTGCAGGGCTGCGGCATTTCCATGGCGGCGGGCGTTCGAATGAGGAAAAGGATGATGCGCTGAGCATTCTTGTCTCCGTCATCACTCGCGTATACCTTCATACTCGCTCCATGTTATCACAAAAGTATCACGGGACCATAAGATTTTCGTCCCGAAACCGCCTGCCCGTCCGATTCCCTGTACACCCGTGCTGCTCCCCCTTGCTGCCCTGCCTCGCTCCTGTGTCCTCGCGGTCTCGCTCGTCGGTTTGCTCCTTCTGCCCATGGTGAGTGCTGCTCAGTCCGACGCCCCCCGCCTCCGTGATCTCGGGGTTGTGCCCGGCCTCTTCGACCCGGGTCCCCTCAACGCCCTGACCGACGTGGACGGTGTGGCGGTGGGCCACCGGACGTTGATCAAGGGCGACTCGGTGCGCACAGGCGTCACGGCGATCCGGCCGCACGGGGACAATCTATTTGCGGAGAAGGTGCCGGCGGCCGTGCATGTGGGCAACGGGTTCGGCAAGGCCGCGGGCTTCCTGCAGGTCCAGGAGCTCGGCACCCTCGAAACGCCGATCGTGCTGACGAACACGCTCGACGTGGGGACGGCGGTGGAGGCGGTGGTGCGATGGACGCTCCGACAGCCCGGAAACGAGGACGTATCCTCCGTCAACGCCGTCGTCGGGGAGACGAACGACGGCTACCTGAACGACATCCGGGGGCAACACGTGACGCCGACCGACGTGATCGCGGCCATCGACTCGGCGTCCGGCGGGCCGGTGCCCGAGGGCAGCGTGGGGGCCGGCACCGGCACCAGCACCCTCGGCTGGAAGGGCGGCATCGGCACCAGTTCGCGCGTGCTTCCCGACAAGCACGGCGGCTACACGGTCGGTGCCCTCGTGCAGACCAACTACGGCGGCATCCTGCGCGTCGACGGCGTGCCGGTGGGCCGGCGCCTCGGGCGGCACGACTTCCAATCGGCCGTCGATGACACGGGCAGCAGGCGGGACCGTGACGAGGGCTCGTGCATGATCGTGCTGGCGACGGATGCTCCCGTCTCGCCCCGCAACCTGGAACGGATGGCGAAGCGGGCCATGCTGGGCCTCGCGCGGACCGGCAGCTACGCCAGCAACGGCTCCGGCGACTTCGTCGTAGCCTTCTCGACACAGAACAAGCAAACCGGCGAGGCGTCTCCCCGCACGGACTCCCTCCTGCCCAATGCTGCCATGAGTCCCCTCTTTCTCGGAACGGTGGAGGCCACCGAAGAGGCCGTCTACAACGCCCTCACCGCCGCGACGACGGTCACGGGGCGCGACGGCCACGTGCGAGAGGCCCTGCCGCTCGACCGGTTGCGCGCGCTCCTCCGCGAGGCGGGCCGCATCGACGCGAAGTAGATGCTTCTCCCCCCATGTCCGAACCGAATTCGAAGGATCTACTCTCTTCCCCCCCGGGCGACGAGGAGATCGAAACCACGTTCCGGCGTCTCCGCCAGGACGGCCACTCGCGAATGGAGGCCGTGCAGGCAATCCTCGACGCGCTCGGCCTGTCGCTGAGCGAGGCGAAGCAGATCCTCCTCACGAGCGACACCTGGGCCGAGGCGCGCACCGAGGCCGAGGCCGATTCGAATCCGCCGTCCGCCGACGTGCCGCCCCCGGCCCCCGGCTGACCAGTTGGTATTGCGTCTTTCGCGTTGCGTGTCGGTGACCAAGAGCACACAATACGAAACATCCCCCGTCTCCGATACTGCAGAACGACCGGGTCCTGGCCACAGCCCTCTGGGGCTAGGCCAGAAGTTCTTTGTAGAACGCCAGCGTCTGCTCCGCGATCGCGCGCCAGCTGAACTGCTCCTCCACTCGCGTCCGGGCCGCTGTGCCCATCGCCGCGCGCCGGTCCGGGTCCGCCATAAGTTCGTTGACGCCGTCGGCGAGGCGGCGCGCGAACCCGTCGGGATCGGCGGGCTCCACCGTGTCCCCCTCCGTCGGGTCCACGTCCACCAGCCGCCCGGTCTCGCCGGGCACGATGATCTCGGGGATGCCCCCCACCGCCGACGCCACGACCGGCGTCTCGCAGGCCATCGCCTCCAGGTTGATGATGCCGAACGGCTCGTAGACGCTCGGGCAGACGA
>CAYULG010000067.1:0-12557 GCA_964445365.1 uncultured Salinivenus sp.
CCTTGTAGGCCACGTAGCACTCCATCATCGTGAACTCCGGATTGTGGAAGCGGCTCAGGCCCTCGTTCCGGAAGTCCTTCCCGATCTCGTAGACGCCCTCCAGGCCGCCCACGAGGAGCCGCTTCAGGTACAGCTCGTCCGCAATGCGGAGGTAGAGCGGCATGTCCAGCGCGTTGTGATGCGTCTTGAAGGGGCGGGCGGAGGCCCCGCCGTATACCGGCTGCAGGGCCGGCGTCTCCACCTCCAGGTAGCCCCGCTCGTCCAGGAAGTCGCGCATCGTCGAAAGGAGCGCCGCCCGCTGGCGGAAGACGTCCCGCGTGTCGGGGTTGACGAAGAGGTCCACGTAGCGCTGCCGATAGCGGAATTCCTTGTCCGTGACCTCGTAGTGTCGCTCCACGACCTCGCCGTCCTCCGTCTCTTCCTTGACGGGGGGAGGGGGGCGCAGGGACTTGGCCAGGAGCTGGAAATTGTCGGCCGCGCGCACCGTGACCTCGCCCATACCGGTGCGGAAAACGAACCCTTCGATCCCCACGACGTCCCCGATGTCGAACAGCTCCGTGAAGACCTCGTCGTAGAAGTCCTCCCCCAGGTCCTGGGAGCGGACGTACACCTGAATGGTGCCGCTTTCGTCCCGCAGGTCGAAGAAAGCCGAGCCCCCCATCACGCGGAGCCCGACGATGCGGCCCGCAATGGAGACCTCGTAGGATCCCTCTTCTCCGTCGTCGGGCTGGTGTTTATCGTCGTCGAACGTGTCGAGGATCTCCTCGGCGTGGGCGTTCACGTCCCACGAATAGGGATACGGGTCGATGCCTCGGTTTTCGAGTGCGGTGCGCTCTTCGCGCCGGCGCTGCTCCTGTTCACTCCGATTGACGGACGACGATGACATTCGATGGATGGGGGAGAATGGGGAGAAAGACAAGCGAGCGGGAGCCGCCGTGCCTTCAATGGGACGGACGGCGCCAAAGAAAAAGACGCTCCCCGAATATCATTGGGGGGCGTCTGGCTATGACATCAGGTCGTTTGCAGCGGGGGGACTACGAGATCCAGTCGTCGGCTTCCAATAACAACTCGTCGTGATGCCCCCGGAGCAGTTGAGCGATGAGTTGGCTCAGCTTCCGGGCGGGACTGCCGTCGGGCTGGGCCGTCGTGAGCGACCCCATGCGGCCGGTGCCCTCTTCGAGCACCTCCAGCGCATCGGTCAACGCAAACCACCAGGGCTGAGTGTCGGCGGGCGTGAACTGAGTATCTTCGGCACACAGGTGCATGACCTTGGTGCCCTCCGCGTTGAGGGCGCTCCGAAGAACGGACGCGGCCTGTTCGACGGTTTTCACCATCGATGCTAACTTCTCCTGCTGGCCAAGGGAGAGCGCCGCCTCGGCGGCCTCCCGCTCGTAGCAAAGCGCTCGATCGAGGATTTGCACAGCCGCCACGGCCACAGATTGAAAGGCTGTGCCGTTCTGGTCTGCGTCCTCGACGAGCCCCTGCAGGGCCTCGACGTCCGGCTGAACCGCCTCGGGATCGGGCTCGTCCTCCTCCACGTCGAGGAGAAGAGTACGATCGAGGCGCTCAGAGGCCGTTTCTTCTGCCTCCGAAGACATCTGGCCGGACCGGACGTTTTGGTCGTCACTCATGGTGGGATGTTACTGTGGGACATCTGTGAGTAACCTGTCGCTGCATCGTCAGAGCACCACGACGCTTGGGGGCGCAGCTATTCCGTATTATGCGACGACGATGTCACGACAGCCCGTGGTATCGAGTGCGACCCGGTCTAGGTTCCCGTTGAAGTTTTTCAAATATCAAGAAAACAATATTCTCTCGAAGAATCAATGCAAAGACCCGAATGGATCTCTGTCGTCAGGGGGGGACTGCAGGGCCTTCTGGAGGATACGGAGAAGGGTGTCGGCGGCGTCTGCGTCCAGTTGGCCCCCGCGGACGGCCGTGCGGGCCATTTCCGTCGAGAGGGCCGCGTAGAGCGGAACGAGGTGGGGGGCCTCGTCCTGGAGGGCGCCGAGGTGGGCGTCCACGGTGGCGTCGTCCCCGCGAGCGACAGGACCTGTGAGTGCGTCTTCGGGCGACCCCGACGCCAGGTTGTCCCACGTCTGTTCTACAAGGGGGGCCATTAAATCCACCGCCGAGTGGTCTTTGTCCTCAATGTCGGCGGCGGTGAGCATCTCCTCCACCACCGCCATGAGGGCCACGAGCCCGTTGGAGGCCAGCGCGGCGGCGCAGTGGTAGAGGGCCTTGCTCCGCGCCGTGAGACGGATCGGACGCGCGCCGAGCCCCCGCGCCAGTGCCACACCAGCCGACACGGCGTCAGCGTCCCCCTCGATGCCAACGACGACGTCTTCGAAGGCCGTGGGCGGGGTCTCGGGCGCGAAGGTTTGAAGCGGATGGAAGCTGAGTGTGGCGGCCCCTTCGTGGGCGAGGGGGGCGAGTGCTTCGGCCGTTCGGGCGCCGGACGTGTGGCCTACGATGGTAGAGGCCCACGGGTGCGACACCGCTGCCAGTCTGTCGGCCACAGTAGGGAGTGCGTCGTCGGGCACGCACAGCATCACAAGCCGGATGTCCTCGGGCAAGGCGATCGCCTGGTCCGCGGCGACCGGGGCGTCGACCCGATCGGCAAGGGCGTGGGCGTCCGCGGCATCCCGGCTGAGGATTGCTTGGACCGGGGCCCCACGGGCTGCGAGCCGGCGAGCCAGGGCGGTCCCGACTGCACCGGCTCCGACGACGGCAACCGGGGAGGCATTTTCGAACGCCGCGTCGTCGTCCATCATCGGTAAAGCGCCAATCGAACGAGTAGGACCGGGCAGCGCGTCTGCCAGGGGCCTCCATGATAGGACCCGCACGGCGGAACGTCTATCATCGTCTAAGACGCACCGGACAACCTTCCTCCCTTCCGCCACACTGAAGCTAACAGGGATCCGTCTGGGGACGGCCCAACGCCTTCAATGAAAAATGCCCACGGGCCGCGGTGGCCGGTGGGCGGTGTAGACTGACCTCAGACGAGACAGCCACAGAAAAAGCCCGTCCCGGGAACCGAGGCGGGCAGATTTCTATGACTCGTAACTAACATTAGTATAACAAAACGACCCCCCGGGAAGGAATAAACTAAAAATGAAAACGTAGTAACAAGCACGGGAAACGGAAGCTTCAAGTCCATTTCCGCGAACTGTTCCTGTCTAGACGCTGGCGGAGGGACGTCTCTCGTCGGCATGCGGGTCGGGTTGACGCCGCCTTCTCTGCGACCGATGTTTGCCACAAGGCGGCTCGCTTCCCATGCGTTTCCGTTTCACGTCGTCCATTGCCTCATGTCCGATCCGATTGCCGACGCGGAAGGACGCGGCCGAGACGATCCTAACTTTGACCCGCGCCACATCGTCACGCCCCACGCCTTCGAGGTCGACGAGGCCCTGCTGGGCACCCGGCTGGCGGCCCCGTGGCAACGGCTCGTCGCCCTGCTGCTGGACCTCGCCATTGCGGGCCTCATCGCCAACGTGGCGGGAGGGCTCGTGGGCGTCGTCGTGGCGTACGTGTTCTATCGCGTGGCGACCCGAAGGGAGATCCAGAGCTGGGGGAAACGGTGGGCGCGCGGCTGCCTCGTGACGATCGGGACGGTCGTCCTCTTCGGACTCTCGATTTCTCTGGTCCAGGACGCGCAGGAGTGGGGCCCGTCCGGTCCGAGTCTGACCGCCGTCCTTCCCGGCGTTTCCCCCGACACGGCGACCGTGGCTGACCCATCCGAGAGCGAGAACGAGGACGATGCGTTGCCTCCGAATGCCGCTCGGCTTCAGGCGCTCCGCGACGCCGACGATCTCGACGCCCTCCGGGCGTTTCAAGGCACTGGGGTTGCGACGCCCGACACCGTTCAGCCGGAAGAAGAAGCCACCCTCCTCCGCCGCTACGCCCAGGCCCTAACCGCCCGCGACTCCGCCGCCATCGACACGCTTGCCGCCCGTGTGCAGTCGGTGGTCGCGGGGCGCCGGCTCGACCGGTTGAACGAGCGGATCGCCGCACTCGACGACCGGAACGACGACCTCCAGGACAAGACGGAGCAACTTGAAGCCCAGGTTCGGAACCCGAGTCTGTGGCGAATGGCACGGGCCGCGGCCAACGACTTGGGCATTACCATCGGCTGGGTGGGGCTCTACTTCACCCTCTTCCTGGCGTGGTGGGGCGGGCGCACGCCAGGCAAGTACCTGCTGGGCATTCGTGTGGTGCGCCTGAGCGGCGAGCCGCTGAGCCTGTGGTTTGCGTTCGAGCGGTTCGGGGGGTACGCCGCCGGCATCGCCACAGGCCTACTGGGCTTCGTGCAGTTGTACTGGGACCCCAACCGGCAGGCCATCCACGACCGCGTGGCGCGGACGGTAGTTATTCGGACCCGATCGGTGGAGGGGGCGTGAGACATGGGCTATTCCTCATTCGGCGGCACCGGTTCTTCCTTTCCTCGAATGAACATGCTCGGGTTCTGCTCCAGGGAGCGAATGAGGACCCGAAGGGCCTCGGTGGCCTTCGAGAGGTTCGAAAGGGTTTCGTTCATCTGATACCCGACGCCGGAGTCGGTCGACAGCGTCCGGTCGACCTCCTCCATCGTGCTGCGCATTTTTCGAAGGGTGGTGCGAAGCTCCTTCGACGTAGCCTCCAGCTCCTCGGCCGTGGGATCGACGCCCTCGTTGATCCGCCGCACGAGCCGGTGGGTGTCCTCGATCGTCGTGCGGAGGCGCTCGGTCAACTCCGGTACGTCGCGCAGTGCCTCGCGCACCTCTTCGGATTCGACGACGGTCCGTACCGACTCGATCGTGGCCAAAACTGAACGGTTGATCTCTTCGACGTCGAGCTGCTCGATCTTCTCGTTGGCGTTGACGAGGAAGGTGATGAGGTTCTCGTTGATCTTTGTCACGTCGAACTGGCGCACCTTCGCCATGAGGCCGGAGGCCCCTTCTCCGAGCTTGGCCAGGGGCGAAAGCTCGGTCGGAATTTGCAGATGTCGCGACCGCCCCTCCGCGACCACGGCCTGGGCCGGATCCGACACGTAGGTGAGCTCCACGTACAGCTTCCCCGTCACGATGCTTTCGACCTGAAGCTGAGCCCGCAGCCCGTTTTCGATCTGCTCGCGCAGCCGTCGCGGATTGTCCAGGTTGAGGGGCGCCCCCGTCGTGTCGGTTACCGGCTGGAGGTCGATGGCGTACTCAACGGGCACCTGGAACGTCTCGTCCTGCAGGTCTACCCGGAGCTTGATGTCGGTCACCTCCCCGATGGGCACGCCCTTGAACTTGACCGGGGCCCCCACGTCGAGGCCGTTCACCGACTCGTCGAAGTAGCTGATGAACGTGGTTCGCGACTCAAACAGATGGCCGGAGCCCAGGGCCCCAACGCCGATGACGGCGAGGACGATGGCCCCGACGACGAAGAGGCCAATGGCGGTCGGACTGGCGCGTTGACTCATGGGACCAGCAGTTGAGAGAGCGGGAGGCGCCCTCGGCTAATCGGCGCCGAGGGAGCGGGTGAGGAATTGATGCACGCGTTCGTTGGGCGGGTTGCTGCGCAGCTCCTCGGGCGGGCCGAGGGCCGTCATCGTCTTCGTCTCGATGTCCAGGTACAGCGCGCGGTCGGCAATCGTGAAGATGCTTTCGAGGTCGTGCGAGACCACCACGATGGTCGTGCCCAGGCTGTCGCGCAGCTGCAGGATGAGGTCGTCGAGGCGGCGGGCGCTCACCGGATCGAGGCCCGACGTGGGCTCATCAAAAAACAAGACGCTGGGGTCGAGAGCAATCGCACGGGCCAGGGCCGCTCGTTTCTGCATGCCGCCGCTGATCTCGTGGGGGTAGAACGACCCAAACCCCCGAAGGCCCACGAGGGCTAGCTTCAGCGACGCGATGCGCTCGATGTCCCCCGAATTCAGCGCCGTGTATTCCGTCAGGGGGAGGGCGATGTTTTCCGTGAGGGTCATGGTGCTCCAGAGGGCGCCCTGTTGGTAGAGGACGCCCGTTCGCCGGCGCATCGCCGCGCGCTCCTCCTCGTCCATCGCCCAGAGGTCCCGTCCCTCCAGCCGGATCGTCCCCGCCGACGGGTACAGCAGCCCGAACAGGTGCTTGAGCAGGGTGCTCTTCCCGGACCCGCTCCCGCCCATGATGACGAAGATTTCCCCGGGCGCAATCTCGAACGCGAGGTCCCGCATTACCACGAACGACCCGAACGCGAGCACGAGGTCCTCGACCGAAATGGCGGGGTCGTCGGTGGAGGAAGACGACACGGCGGAGAGCACAGAGTGAGTGAGAAGGGGCAGTCGAGTAGTACACACGTGATCCGTGATGAGTAAGGCGTGAGAGAGGCGCCGACCTCCAGTTACGCATCCCGTTTCACGCATCACGCCGGGAACAGAAAGGGATTTTGGGCTCGGGAAAACGGATGCTTTCGGGGGTGAGCATGCAGGCTAGATCTGAAGAACGGCCGCCAGCCAGTCGATGACGGCGTTGGCGAGGACGATGAGGATGATGCCGGTGACGACGGCGGAGGTCGTCGAGTCCCCCACGGCCGAGGCGTCGTCGCCCGTTTGCAGGCCTCGCATGCACCCAGAGAGGCCGATGATGACGCCGTACACGACGGCTTTGAAAAGGCCCACGAGGCCGTCGGCGAGAACGACCGGCTCCAGCAGTCCCGTCATGAACTGGGTGGTCGTGAGGTCGAGCATGGTGACGGACACGGAGAGGCCGCCGACGATGCCGATGACGTCGGCGTAAACGACGAGCAGGGGCATGGCGCACACGACGGCCAGAATGCGCGGGGTCACGAGGAAGTTGATCGGCGAGATGCCGAGGGTCTCCAACGCGTCGATCTCCTCGGTGATCTTCATGCTCCCGAGCTCGGCGGCATAGGCGGCTCCGGTGCGGCCCGTCATGATGATGGCCGTCATCAGCGCGCCCAGTTCGCGCAGCATGCCGTAGCTGACGAGGTAGGACACGTAGTAGTCGGCCCCGAACCGCTGGAGCACCACCGCGCCCAGAAACGCAATGATGAGACCGACGAGCAGGCTGATGACGGTGACGATGGGGAGCGCCGACGCCGTGCTTGACTGCAACGCAACCCCGAACGTGCGCCACCGCATTCGGCCCTGTCCCGTGATCAGTTCGAACAGGCCGACGACCGCCCGTCCCGTGAATGTGAGAAAGCCGACCGCTTCGTCGTACGCGATGAGGCCCCATTCGCCCACCCGTGCGAGCGGGCCGTCCGGTCCGGCGTCCGTCTCGGTGTCCTGCTCCGGGACGGCCTGGGAGAGGGACACGAGCCGCGCGAGGGCGTCGGGCAGGGTCTCCGTCCGCACCTCCAGGTCGTGCTCGCGGCCAAACTCGGCGGTTTCGAAGAGAAAGGTCACGAGGCTGCTGTCCCAGCTTCCGAGCTGGTCGGTGTCGAAGGCGATCTCGTCAACGGGACCCGAGGGCTCGATGGTGTCGACCACGTCGCGGAGGGTGGGAAGGGGGCTTTCGAGCCGCCAGTCGCCCGCGGGTCGGATCACGAGCGTCCCGTCGGTGTAGTGGGCGTCGACCTGCATTGGGGCGGGGCCTGAGCGGAAATGAGCGAACCAAGCTTTGCACGGACTCGTCGGGCAATGGTGCCGCCCGGTTCGTCAGCGCTCGACCTTTTGCCCAATTCCCCACCCCAACCCACCGACGCCGAGCACAACGAGCCCCCACCCGAGCGCCGACAGGAGCAGCCCGTCGGCAAGCGTGACGCCCCACAGGCCCGCGACGAGGGCGAGGCCGCCGCTCACAATGACCTGGACGAACCGTTCCATGGTGGGAGGTCCGGTGGTGCTGGGGGAGGCGCGAACCAATTAGAGAGATCGGCTCCGGGGGCGGCCGGCCCCCTGCCGCAGGTCCTCCAGCGAGAGCGGCGGAACGTAGACGCCCACACCCTCGCGGCGCCACCAGTCGCCGGTTTCGGCCCGCTCGTCGGGGGTCGTGTAGCGGTATCGGTAGCGGAGCACGCGGAGCTGCTCGGGCGGGTCGTCGAAGGGGGCACCCTTCAGCAGGCCGAGCGTGGCCGCGTCGCCCGCCAGCAGCTTCTTCAGGAGCGCGAACAGCCACCGCTGGCGGGCGGTGGGCTGCGGGCGCATCGCCGCGAACCAGAGCTGCCAGTCGAGCCGGAGGTGATACGGGGCCCACTGCGGCGGACGCTCGCCGGGATCTACGGGCTGTCCCTTAAATCTGTACTCGCGCCAGTCGTTCTCGTCGGGGTCGGCCGCCTGGGTCCCCTCGATCACCAGCTGGTAGCGGGTTTTGGTGATGGCCCCGAACGCGCCGTAGGTATTGACGAGGCTCAGGGCGTCGAACGACGTGTTCATCACCTGCTGCCGCGAGAGCATATTCGTCACGGGCCGCACGCTCAGCAGACCGACGAGCCCGAGCACCCCCAGCGCCGCCCCCGTCAGGTACGTCGGGGGCGCCCCGGCACCGACCCCGGCGACGGGCAGCACGGACGCGAGCACCTCGTCGCTGAACGTCGGAATGGCCTGTACGATGGTCAGCGCGTTGAGCCACGAAAAGTTGCCGGTGAGCAGGAGCCATCCCTGAAACCCGATTGTGGCGAGGCCCCCGACGGCCGCGTAGGGCTCGGGGGCGAAATACAGGAACGGCACCGCAAGCTCCACGACGTGGTTGCCCAACGTTTCGAGGCGGTGGACGCGGTCGGGCAGGTGGTGAGCGTGCCAACTCAGGGGGTTGGGAAGCGGCTGCGTCTCGTAGTGGTAGTCCAGGCATGTCAGCCGCCGCCAGCACTCGTCGCCGCGCAGCTTGATGAGCCCAGCCCCGAACATGTTGCGGAAGAGGAGCCAGTTCAGCAGCCCGATCATCACGACCGGCGGCCCGCTCGGCCCCGCCCCGAGGAAGATCGCGAGGAAGCCGGTTTCCAGCAGCATCGACTCCCACCCGAAGCCGTAGAAGCGCTGTCCGGCGTTCACGAACGACTGGTATAGCCCCCAGAGCAGGGCCCACAGCAGCATGGAGGTGGGCACGGCGTAGGGGGCCGGCAGCGCGTACGGCCCCGCGAACAACGCAACGAGGGAAAGCCCCACCCCGGCCCACGCTGCCACACCGATGGCCCGATCCGACGGGAAGAAATAGAAGAGGCTGGGCCGGTCCGCGAAGGACCAGCGCCGCACGTAGTTGTCCAGGGGCAGGAGGCCATCTTCGCCCACTAGCGGGCGGAACTGGGTCGCCGCGACGAGAAAGGCCAGCAGGTAGATGGCGGCGAGGCCGCGCTGGAAGCAAAAGCGGACGATCCAGTAGCTTTCCGCGCTCCAATCCATAATCCAAAACGAGACACCGTGGGCACAGAACGCACCGTTATACGGCGAAAGTAATCGCCCCGATCCAGACCGGTGACTTGCATTCCGTAAGCACAAGGAAGATCTTGAGAATGGTTTCCAGCGCATTTCTTCCTGCATCGTCCCCGCTTGACGTCGTGATTGAATCGGTCCTTCGCCGCGGTCTGTTCGTTCTCGCCCTCGCCCTGTTGGTTGGGTCCGCGGAGGCCCAGGAACCGACGCAGTTGCTCCGTCAGCCGACCGTGAGTGCCGAGCACGTCGTGTTTGCGCACGCCGGGGAGCTCTGGCGCGTGGGCCACGACGGCGGGGACGCCGAGCGCCTGACGAGCTTTCCCGGGGTGGCCTCCCACCCGCGCCTTTCGCCGGACGGGAAGCGCGTCGCCTTCTCCGGGGAGTACAACGGCCAGACGGACGTGTACGTGGTGCCCGTGGAGGGCGGCACACCGGAGCGCCTGACGTGGCATCCCAGCAGCGGTGAGGTGCAGGGCTGGGCCCCGGACGGGTCCCACGTCCTCTTCACGTCGGATCGGGACAGCGCCCCCTCGGCCTACCGGCGCTTCTGGACCGTGTCGCCGGACGGAGGCCCTCCCGAGGCCCTCGCCGTCCCCCGTGCCGACGTGGGGCGCTACGGGCCGGACGGCAACCGGATGGTCTACCAGCCCATCGAGCGCTGGCAGGACCACTGGCGCGGCTATCGCGGCGGGCAGACACACCCGCTCTGGATCATTGGGCTCGACGACTACGGGGTGACCGAGATCCCGTTCGAGGGTGGCATCGACACGCGCCCCCTCTGGGTCGGCGACACGATTTACTTCGTCTCCGACCGGTCGGACAAAGTGCGGAATGTCTTCGCCTACGACGTGACCGATCAGGCGGTGAGGCAGCTCACCGACCACACCGACTTCGACGTGAAGACGCTGGGCGCCGCCGAGGGCACGCTCGTCTACGAGCAGGGCGGACGCCTGCACCGACTGGACCTGGCCTCTGAGGAGACGACCCCGCTCGACATCACCGTGCAGGGCGACTTCCCCTGGACGCAGGCCGAGTGGAAGGACGCAGGGGACGCCATCATGAACGCCAACCTGTCGCCCACCGGCGTGCGGGCGGTGTTCGAGGCGCGCGGCGAAATCTTCAGCGTGCCCGCCGAGAAGGGCGACTGGCGCAACCTGGCCAACGCCCCGGCCCACGCGGATCGCTTCCCCGCCTGGTCGCCCGACGGCCAGCAGGTGGCCTGGTTCTCCGACCGAAACGGGGAGTACCAGCTCCTGATTGGGCCGCAGGACGGACAGGCGGAGCCCCGGGCCATCGACCTGCCGTCCTCGTTCTATTACCGTCCGCAGTGGTCGCCGGACGGAACCCACCTGCTCTTCACCGACGCCGACCGAAATCTGTGGCTCCTCGAGCTTGAGAGCGAAGCGCTCACGAAGGTCGACTACGACCTGTACGCCCATCCGCAGCGGTCCCTGAACCCGCGCTGGTCGCCCGACGGGGACTGGATCGCCTATTCGAAGCGGATGCACAACCAGTTCCGCACCATCTACGCCTACTCGCTGGCGGATGACGAGAGCGTGGCGCTCACAAACGGGATGGCCGACGCCGTGTATCCGGTCTGGGACAAGAGCGGCGACTACCTCTTCTTCATGGCCAGCACCGACTACGGACTCAACACGGGCTGGCTCGACATGAGCTCCTACGAGCGACCGGTCGAGCGGGGCCTCTACCTGGCAATCCTTGACGACGGGCAGTCGTCTCCGCTCCTGCCCGAAAGCGATGAGGAACCGGTCGACGGGGACGATGGCGATGGGGATAATGGAACCCAACAGGAGGGGGAGGCAGAGGTCGACGTGGAGATTGACCCCGAGGGCCTCGACCAGCGCATTCAGGCCCTCGACGTGCCGGTGAATGAGTACAACGGCCTCTACGCGGCCACGGAAGGCACGATTTTCTTCGGGAAAACCGGGGGCGATGGACCGGGGCTGTCGCTCCACCGCTACCAGCTCGACGAGCGCGAAGCCAAGCCGTACCTCGACGGCGTCACCCAGTTTGCTGTCTCCCACGACGGCAAGAAGGCCCTCTATCAGGCGAAGGGCCAGTGGGGCATCGTCGAAACAGCCGGAAGCCCCTCCGTGGGCGACGGGGCAATCGACGTGTCCGGCCTGCAGGTGAAGGTGGATCCGACGCAGGAGTGGCAACAGATTTTCGAGGACGCGTGGCGCCTCTACCGCGATTACCTGTACGTGGACAACTACCACGGGCTCGACTGGGCCGAGGTGCGCGACCTGTACGAGCCGTGGCTCGACGACGTGCGTCACCGGAGCGACCTCAACTATCTGATCGCCAACATGATCGGCGAACTCTCGCTGGGACACACCTACGTCGGGGGCGGGGACATGCCCGAAATTGAGGGCCCGGGCACCGGCCTCCTCGGCGTCGACTTTGAGGCCAACGAGGGCCGATACCGGTTTGCCCGCATCTACGACGGGGAGAGCTGGAACCCCGACCTGCGGGCCCCGCTCCGCGCGCCGGGCCTCGGCGTGAGCGAAGGCGACTATCTCCTCGCCGTCAACGGCACCGAACTGACGGCCGACATGAACCCGTACCGCCTCTTCGACGGCACGGTCGACCGGCAGGTGACCCTGCTCGTCAACGACGAACCGACCCGGGAGGGCGCACGGGAGGTGACGGTCGTGCCGGTGGAGAGCGAGTCGGGCCTCCGGACGCAGGCCTGGGTCGAGGACAACCGCCGCCGCGTAGAGGAGGCGTCCGACGGCCAACTGGGGTACGTCTGGGTCCCCAATACCGCCCAGGCCGGCTACGAGA
The DNA here is from genome assembly GCA_964445365.1 of uncultured Salinivenus sp. Lineage (GTDB taxonomy): Bacteria > Bacteroidota > Rhodothermia > Rhodothermales > Salinibacteraceae > Salinibacter. The sequence continues at coordinate 12,140 of CAYULG010000067.1, forward strand.
ACTTCACCCGATACTACTTCTCGCAGCAGGATCGCGACGGCATTATCATCGACGAGCGGTTCAACGGGGGCGGCTCGGCGGCCGACTACATGATCGACGTGATGGCCCGCGAGTTGCACGGCTTCTTCAACAACCCCATCGGCGACCGCGACCCGTTCACCACGCCCGGCGCCGGCATCTGGGGCCCGAAGGTGATGGTCACCAACGAGGCGGCGGGGTCGGGCGGCGACCTCCTGCCGTACATGTTCAAACGCATGGATCTTGGGCCCACCGTGGGCCGCACCACGTGGGGCGGCCTCGTGGGCATCTGGGACACCCCGCCCCTCATCGATGGCGGCTTTTTGACTGTTCCGCGCGGCGGCTTCTACGACCGCAACGGCGAGTGGGCCGTCGAGAACGAGGGCGTACCGCCGGACGT
>CAYULG010000068.1:0-12508 GCA_964445365.1 uncultured Salinivenus sp.
CGCCGAGCAGGAAGTAGCCCGAATTCGAGTAGCTCCACTGGCTCCCCGGTTCAAAGTTGAGGCCGCGGCCGGCAAATTCCGCCACGAGCGAGTCCGGCTCCCACTCCAGCCGCATGATGCGCGACTGGTAGTCCTCGAAGCTCGTGAAATTCGGAATGCCGGAGCGATGGGAAAGCAGGTGATGAATCGTGATTCGATCGGCGCCCGGCCCCGGATAATCGGGCAGATAGGTGGAGATTGTGCTGTCCAGCGCGACCTTGTCTTCGTCCACGAGGGTCAGAATGAGGGCGGCGGTGAACTGCTTCGTCACCGAGCCGATGTGGAACCGGGTGTCGGTCGTGTTGGCGACACTCCATTCCCTGTTGGCGTCGCCCGCTGCCGTCTCGTACACGACCGAATCGCCCTGTCCGACCCCAACGGCGCCGTTGAAGAGGCGCGCGTCGTGGTAGGCCGTCACCAGTGAGTCGATGCGCTCGGTGGGTACCGGCGTCTGCTGAGCGAACGTGGGCCCGGTGAGCAGGACGAGGAGGAGAACACTGGCAATGGGTCGGAGCATCAAACGGGAACCTCTCTGTTCCAAAAAGATCGTTCAGGCTGCGAATCGAAGATCACATCGGAATGCGACCCGTGGGGGTCACTCGGTCGTCTCGTTGGTCGATTCCGCTTTCGAGACTGTCGTCACGTTGTCGTCCGTATCCCGATCCACGAGGGTGACGTACGGGTCGATGCCCGCCTTCGCCGGCTTCTCGTCGACCGTGACGGTGACGGCCTGCTCACCGTTCGTGAGCTTATGCTTCTGGAGATAGAGTGCCTCCTGTTCCTCCGCGCCCACCTCGGCGTTCTTCGCAAAGACCCCAATCGGAAGCGGCGCGTCGATCGGGGTCTCCTGCTCGGCCCCCAGACTGTCGGCGTGTTTCTTCTGCGCCTTCACCGTGAGATCGACCCGGTACCGGCCGTCGTCGGTTTCGGTGTAGGTGGCGTCCACGGCCCGGTTCTCGTAGAGTGTGATCGTGCGAAAGAGGTCGCTCACGAAGCGTTTGAGGGTGTCCGGGGCGGCGGCCTCAAAGCGACGTACCAGGTCCTCTGAGGTCACGAACGGCGGCTGCTCATACTTGTGGTCGGCCAGGAAGTCGCGCAGGACCCGGTTGACGGTGTCCTCGCCCAGGTAGTCCTTGAGGGCATACATCACGAGCGAGCCCTTACGGTAGTGAACGTAGCCCTGCTGGGCCACGTCCATCAGGGGCCTCTCGGACCGCTGCTCAAAGGAGCGTCCGTTTAGGTAGCGATCCAGCTCATATTCGAGGAATCGTTTCATCTCTTTTCGGCCGTATTCCTCTTCCATCACCATCAGCGCACTGTACTGCGCGAGCGTCTCCACGAGCATAGTGGCCCCGTAGACGGGTCCGCTCACGATCTGATGAGCCCACCACTGGTGGCCCATCTCGTGGGCGGTGGTGTAGTAGGGATAGTCGATATCGGTCTCCGGATCGATCCGGGCGATGAAGCCGATGCTCTCCGAGTACGGGATGGTGCCGAGGAAGGATTGGGCAAACGAGGCGTAGCGCGGGAACTCCGCAATCCGCACCTCCTCGCTCTGGTACGGCCCGAAGTGAGTGGTGTAGTAGTCCAGCGAGTGCGTAACCGACTCCCGCATCCGATCCACGTTGTAGTCGTGGGCGGGATGGTAGTAGAGCTCGACCCCAACCGGCTGCCCTCGGTTCTGCGTCGACTCCGCAGGCGTCCAGGTCGTCCGGTCCACTGTGTAGTCCGCCGAGAGAAACGAGAAGAAGCCGAGCGTGGGCGCCGACGTTTCGAAACGGGTGTAGCGCCGGCCGTCCTCGGTCCAGGTGCTGTCGCGGGTACCGGGGGCGAGGGCGATCTGGCTGCTGTCGGTGCTCACAGTGGCCTGGTAGTCGAGCCACGCGGCATCGCGGGACACGTAGGGCCGCATGCGGGCGGTGCTGTCCGAGCGGGGCTGCATGCGCGGCTCCTCGTCCAGGCCCCGCTTCTCGCGCTCCGACCGCTCGCTAAGTTCGCGCCCCTCGTCGTAGCCAAAGTGGGGGAGCAGGTTACTGCTCATGAACGTGCCGTTGTAGACGATCGACGTGTTCGACTGGCCGTCCGCAAAGCCTTTGTTCTCCGCGAACACGTCAAAGTCGAACGTCATCGAGTCGTCCGGGGCGAGCGGCTCGACGAGGCGCAGGAGTCGCACCTCATAGGGCTCATCCACGCGAACGGACTCCATCTCCCGACTGCCCTCCAGGCGATCCACCTCCACGTCCGCCGGAATTTCGACGTGAATCGTATCCACGGGCCGGGAGTGGTCGTTGACGAGCGTGTACTGTCCGGCCAGCCGGGCATCTCGCTCATCGGGGTAAATGTCGACGTTCAGGTCCACGGCCGCGATGCGGGGCTGAGGCATCGAGGCGTTGGCCTCGTACGTCTTCTCGTACTGGGCCGCGAGGGCCTCCTGCTCGTCCTCCGTGCGGAAGGCATTCCAGACCGTGGTGTTGACGTAGATGTAGCCGCCCACGGCCAGGGCCAGGACGCCCGCCGCCCCCATCGTGCCGTAGAGGGCCGGGGAGAGGCGCCGGCGCGCCATTTTCAGCCGCATGGCGAGCGTCGTTTCCTCTCCCCGTACCCACGCCAGCCGCGAGAGCACGGCCATGAGCACGGCCATCGCCCCCCACAGCAGCTTGTACCAGAAAAAGCCGATGGGGAAGTGACCGTAGCCGTTCATCGCCGAGTACGGCATGCCCGGATCGTAGCCGAATTTGTACAGGTTGTGCTCCAACCCGAGCTGCGAGCTGAAGAGCAAGCCCAGGAAAAACGCCGCGATGATAAAGTGTCCGAGGTACTTGTGGTTGACGACGGCGTGGACGGTCAGGGCCATCACAGACAGCAGCAGATAGTCGACCCATTCCACCGCGTAGAGGTCGGTCAGGTACAGCCCCACGTCGATGTCGGTGAAGCCATAGGCCAGCTGCGTGCCCACGCCCGTCACAAACACGACCCCCATAAGCACTGCGCTCACGAGGCCGAGGGCCGCGCCCTTTGCGCTCAGGGACAGGACCGTGGGCAGGGGCATCGCGTCGTGCACCTGGTGCAGACCGAGGTCCCGCTCGCGCCAGACCAGCTCTCCGGCGTAGAAGGCGATGAGGAGCACCATGAAGAGCCAGAACGACGAGTTGAGCGCGTCCAGGATGTGCTGGGTCTCGGGTTGGACGGGCGTCCCGTACGAGGAGCCGGCCTGGTCGGCATTCACGACGAGGAAGATGAGGCTCCCCCCCACGATGGCGTAGAAGTACACGTCGCGCACGATTTCCATGAACGCGCGCTTCGTCATCATCCAGAACTGCCGCCAGCGCATCCCGGTGGCGTCCGAACGCTGGGCGCGCGGCAGGTCGACGGCGTGGATGATGGAGGTCGGCGACACGTCGGCCAGCGAGCGCGTTTTGCCCTCATCGTCGTCGCCCGAGCGCGTGGAGCCGCTGGACAGGTGTGAGAACTGGAACCACATGTATCCGACGCCGAGCACCACCATCCCCAGCGCCAGCCAGAGAAGCCGGTTGTACAGAATGGTGCCTTCTAGGGGAACGAGCATCGAGTTCTGATCGGCCGCCGTCCAGTACCGGGTCACGTCCTGCACCGCAATAAAGCCGAACGGATCGACCAGGGACGCCACCGTGCTGTTCTCCAATGCATCGGCGCCCAGGAGCGTCGAGGCAATGTTGTAGCCCATGAAGAGGAGGACGCCCCCGATGTAGTTCGGGAGCATGGTGCGGGTGAGGGCGGGGAGAATGAAGAACAGGCCGCCCGCCCACAGCAGATTGGGCAGCAGGTACATGAGCCACGGCTGCAGGAACGCACTCAACGAGAACGCCCCGAAGTTGTCTGCTACGACCCAGGGGGCGACGGTCGCCAGCATGAGGCCGCCCGTGAGCCCGGCGTACAGGTAGAGGTGGGTGAGATAGGACCCGACAAATCGCCCGCCCAGGTATTCAATCTTTTTTACCGGCGCGGTAAAAGTGAGTGGATGAATGCCGCTGTCGTAGTCTCGGTACACGGCCTGTCCCATAAACGGGGCCGTGAAGATTATCCCGAAGAGTCCGACCACCCACGTCAGGGCATTGATCGTGAAGGGGCTGTTTGCGTTTGTATTCGGTCCCGTCCCGAGAATGGTGACGTTGCCCCCGAACGCCCCGCCAAGCGCGCTCATTATGAAAAGACCCAACCCGAAGAAGATGAGGAAGTAAACGTGCGTGGACAACTGGTTCAGCCGGTGGCGAATTTCTTGGCCGACGAGCGTAAAGAACATAACCGTTTCGGGTTGAGCGTTGCGTGTTCGGCGTTGAGCGGTGAGTAGTTTGCGCTGAAGCTATTCCGCGACGGCGGCCGGCTCCGGCCGCTGACCGTTCTTCATGCGGGTAAAGTACACGTCCTCCAGGTCCGGATCGGTGGGCTCGAAGGAGTCGTCCGGGCGCTGATTGCTGTGGACGTGAATCACGGGCCGCCCGGCCACGAGCTTCGTGGAGATGACGTCGAACTGCTCCTCGTGCTCGGGCAACGTGTCTTTGGTGACGGTCTTCCGCCAGATGGTGCCCGCCAGGTCGTCGACGGCCTGCTGGGGCGCGCCTTCGAAGACGATTTGTCCCTCGCGAATGATGGCCATCTGCGTACAGAGCTCGCGCACGTCGGCCACGATGTGGGTCGACAGGATAACGACGCTGTCCTCGCCCAACTCGCTCAGCAGGTTCAGGAACCGCACGCGCTCGGCGGGGTCGAGGCCGGCGGTCGGCTCGTCGACAATGATGAGCTTGGGATCGCCGAGCAGGGCCACCGCGATGCCGAACCGCTGCCGCATCCCGCCGGAGTAGCCGCCGAGCTTCTGGGTGCGGGCATCCTGCAGGTTCACACGCTTGAGCAGCGCATCCACGACGTGCTCCCGCTCCGAGTTGTCGTCGATGCCTTTCAGCACGGCGAAGTGATCGAGCAGATCTTCGGCCGTCACTTTTTCGTAGACGCCGAACTCCTGTGGCAGGTAGCCCAGTGTTTTGCGGAGGGCGTGCGGATCGGATTGTACGTCGATGTCGCCGAACTGGATGGACCCTGTGTCGGGCTCCTGTAAGGTGGCGATGCACCGCATGAGGGTCGACTTCCCGGCACCATTGGGGCCGAGCAAGCCGAACATGCCCGACGGAATCGTCAGGGACACGTCCTTCAGTGCTTGCGTGCCGTTCGAGTAGGTCTTTGAGACGTCTTCGATAGTGAGCTGCATGGTAGGCCTGTGGTCGTATCGAAAGAGGGATGGCTGGGTGTAACGCGAACGCTTTATTCCTTCGAGGTTCGATAAACCGACTATTCCCTATCGGTTTTCGGCCAGAAAGATGCACACAATCCGCCGAACCGACCGCATCCATCGATGAAGTGCCATGGTCGAATGACGAGTCTCGTTGTTGCGGCTCACCAATAGGAGACAATCGGATGCGGATTCTCGTTGCATTTCCACGTCCTACCCCGCAGTTCCCTTCTGTAAAAAAGCCTCGACAATCCAAGCCTGTCACTCGCTGGGGACGAACCTTCCCGCCGAGGCTGGGTGCAACAGTCGTCATTACTTTGCCACTGGTTGGTCCGCCATGCCCGCCTCTCCAACGTCCGATTCCCCCGTCCTCGAACTGAACGACATCACCAAGACCTACAGTGAGGGCACGACCGACCGCGCGGTGCTGCAGAGCCTCTCGCTGACCATTGATCGGGGCAACTCCGTCGTGCTCATGGGCCGGAGTGGAGCCGGCAAGAGCACCCTCCTCAACCTCGTGAGCGGCATCGACCTGCCCACGTCCGGGACGATCGTGGTGGACGGGACCGACCTCACCGCGCTCTCCGAGACGGAGCGGACCCTCTTCCGCCGGACAAACATCGGCTTCGTCTTCCAGTCGTTCAACCTGATCTCGACGCTCACGGTGATCGAGAACGTGCTCTTGCCCCTGGAGCTGGCGGGCGCCACCTCGGTGGACGCACGGGAGCAGGCAGAAGACGTGCTCGACCATGTGGGTTTGGGTGACCGAACGGATAGCTTTCCCGACCGGCTCTCCGGCGGCGAGCAGCAGCGGGTGGCCATCGCCCGGGCCCTGGCCCACGACCCGCTCTTCGTCCTGGCCGACGAGCCGACGGGCAACCTCGACTACGAGACGGGACAGCAGGTGCTCGTGCTCCTGGACGACCTCGTCCGCGAGACCGGCACGACCCTCCTCGTGGCCACCCACGACCGCGAGGCCCTCGACCGCGCCGACCGCGTGCTCCACCTCCGCGGCGGCATCCTGCACGAGGAGATTCCGGACTTTGTCGCGGGGATTGCTTCCTCTCCACCCGAATAGTCCCGTCCGAACGTCAATCAGTGTTGGAGTATGTGAGTGTGTGTGACTCACCACGTTTGGGATTCACGACCTACACCCACCCACATACACAGAGACGCCCACACCCAAAATGAGTCTTCTCCAACGTTCTAGCCTTCGGTACTTGACGCGGCACCCCTTGCTCATGGGCCTGTCGGTGCTGGGCGTGGCGATTGGCGTGGCCGTCGTGGTGTCCATCGATCTCGCCAACACGAGCGCGCAGCGGGCCTTTGAGCTGTCGGCCGAGACGGTGACGGGCAAGGCAACCCATCAGGTGCTGGGCGCGGGCGGGGCGCTCGACGACAACGTGTACTCGCAGCTCCGCGTGGACGCCGGCGTGCGTCCCTCCGCCCCCATCGTCGAGGGATACGCGGCCCTCCGGCGCGGGGACCGAACGTTCCAGGTCGTGGGCATCGACCCGTTCACCGACGCCCCGTTCCGCCCCTACCTCGGCACGGGTGCCGGGGGCGACCTCGACCTCGGGGCGTTCATGACGCAGGACGCCGCGTTGATGTCGGCGCCCACGGCCCGGAGCCTTGGTCTATCCGCGGGCGACACGCTCCGCGTGGACATCGAAGGCACCGAACACCGCGTCCGCCTCATGGGGCTCATCGAACCGGAGGACGACCGCACCCGCCGCGCCGTGGCCAACCTGCTGGTCGTAGACGTGTCCACGGCACAGCGCCTCTTCGACATGACGGGCCGGCTGAGCCGGATCGACCTCATCCTTCCGTCCGACGACGAGGCTCAAACCGCCGCCCTGGGCGGCATCCGGGACGCGCTGCCGGAGGGCGCCCGCATCCAGCGGTCCGACACGCGCACGGAGACCGTCGAGCAGATGACGCGCGCCTTCGAGCTCAACCTGACGGCGCTGAGCCTGCTCGCACTCGTCGTGGGGGCCTTCCTCATCTACAATACGATGACGTTCTCGATCGTGCAGCGGCGCGGCCTCATCGGGCGGCTGCGGGCGCTCGGCGTGACGAAGCGGCAGATCTTTCAGCTGGTGCTGGGGGAGGCGGCCCTGCTGGGTGTTGTGGGGACCGGCATCGGCGTCCTGCTCGGCATCGTGCTGGCGTCGGGCCTGGTGCAGCTGCTCGCGCAGACGATTAACGACCTGTACTTTGTGGTGCAGGTGAGTGAGCTGTCGATCACGCCGTGGATTCTCATGAAGGGGAGCCTCCTGGGCGTTGGCACCACGCTTCTCGCGGCCATTCCGCCCGCCCGCGAAGCGACGAACGCCCCCGTGAGTACTGTGCTCCAGCGCTCGGCGCAGGAGACAAACGTGCAGGCCCTCGCGCCGCGGCTCGCCGGAGCGGGCGTGGGCGTCGGCGCACTGGGCGTCCTCCTTCTCGTCGTGACCGAGCAGAGCATCGTGGTGAGCTACGTGGCCCTGCTGTGCCTGCTGGGCGGGGCGGCCTTGCTCACCCCCCTCCTCGTCGTGGGACTAGCCACCGCCGCCCGGCCCCTCTTCGACCGCCTCTTTGGCGTTATCGGGCGCATGGCGGCGCGCGGCGTGGTCACCAGCCTCAGCCGCACGGGCGTCGCCATCGCCGCGCTCATGGTGGCCGTGGCCGCGACCGTCGGCGTCGGCCTCATGATCGACAGCTTCCGGGGGACCGTCGAGGACTGGCTCACGCAGTCCCTCCAGGCCGACGTGTACGTGCAGCCGCCGAGCCTCGTCTTCCGGCGCTCGACCGCCACCCTCGACTCGTCGGTGGTAGAGCGCCTGCAGGACGTGGACGGGGTCGCGGGCGCGTACTCGGTGCGCCGCACGTCCGTGGACGCCGACGTCGGACGAACCGAGCTCGTAGCGATTGAAACGGGCCCGCAAACCGAAGACGTGTACCGATTCAAGGTGGGCGATCCCGACACGATCTGGCCGAGATTCCGCGACGGCGCTTCCGTCTTCATCTCCGAGCCCTACAGCTACCGCCACGACCTGGGGGTGGGCGACACGGTGCAGCTGCAGACGGATCGGGGCCGCCGGCCCTTCCCCATTGAGGGCATCTACTACGACTACGGCTCCGACCTCGGGGTCGTGATGATGAGTCGCTCGACCTACACGCGCTTCTACGACGACAGGGGGCGGTCGGGCCTTGCTTTCTACGCCACCGAAGGAAAAGACGTCGACGCCCTCATCGCCGAGATGCGGGCGGGCGTGAGCGGACTGCAGGACGTGGTGATCCGGTCGAACCGGGCGCTTCGTGAGACGTCCCTGAACGTCTTCGACCGCGCGTTCACCATCACAACGGTGCTGCGCATTCTCGCGATCGTCGTGGCCTTCATCGGTGTGCTCAGTGCGCTGATGGCCCTGGAGCTGGAGCGGCGGCGCGAGATGGGCGTGCTGCGCGCCACGGGCATGACGCCGCCGCAGCTGGGCGGGTACGTGACCCTCCAGACGGGCCTGATGGGGGCCATCGCGGGTGTGCTCTCGCTGCCGCTGGGCTACGCCCTGGCCTACGTGCTCGTCTTCGTCATCAACAAGCGCTCTTTTGGCTGGACACTCCAGCTTACCGTCTCCACCGAGGTGTTGGTGCAGGCCCTCGTCCTCGCAATCGGCGCTGCGCTGCTGGCCGGTCTCTACCCGGCGTGGAGCATGGCGCAGTCGAGCCCGGCCACGGCCCTCCAGGATGAGTAGCCCCTCCCCCTGTGCCCGTCGTGCGGGTTGAGGAGGGCCTGTCTTTGGGAACGACCACGCCCCGCCCCTGGAGGTCGCCGCCTGGGGACTCCTTATGATTGGGATCCTCATCGTCCTCTCGATCCTATCAAAAGCGGCCCTGGCGTCTCTCGACCTCCCCGATCTGCTCGCCTATCTGCTCATTGGGATCGGGCTCGGGCTCATCGATCAGACCTGGCCATAGGCTCTCCCCATCGGCTCCCAGGTGCTTGCCTTCCTGGCCCAGATCGGGGTGGTGCCCTCTTCTTCCGGATCGGGCTGGAGTGCGATATCGACCACCTCCGGAAGCGGCTCTCAGGGGCCCCGGCAATCTGGGTCGTCAACGTCACGGCGGGCCTGGCCGTGGTCCTCGCCACCTGCCTCGTCTTGCTCGACTGGCCCTGACTGTCGAGCCCGTTTGTCGCCAATGCCTTCACCGCCACCGGCATCGGGGTGACGGTGTGCGTGTGACGGACCAGTGCGCAACTCGGGTCGGCGAAGGGCGCGCTGATGCTGGACGTGGCGTGGCAGTGGCGGCCCTCACGATGGTGGGCGTGCCGCTTGCGCTGCGGCTTCTCCTCCCACTCGGCGGGTGAGCTCATCCGGGCCGTCAGCGTAACGGTTCCATGAGAATTGTTCGCGTCCCCGAACCGCGACTGGTGCCCCTCATTCAGAGGGGTACGACTCCCTTGCCTCAGTTGATGCCTCGATGCCTCGCTCCCGATCTCTCACTTTCGCCCTCGTCTTCCTCGTAGCCGGCCTTGGCCTCGGCGCGTACTGGCTGACGACCGGATCGGCCGAGGATCGCCTCCAGACGTCTGTCTCAGTCTCGGAGGCGATGACCAGCGACACGGCCGGCTACCGCCGTGCCACCACGGCCCGCGACTTTTCCTTTCCCGACGACCACGGCCCGCACCCCGGGTTCAAGAATGAGTGGTGGTACGCGACCGGCACCCTGCAGGGCCCGGGCGGCGCCCCCTACGGCTACGAGTTCACCATCTTCCGTTTTGCCCTCACTCCGCCGGACAGCCTGCAGGACGCGTCGCTGGTCGCCACGAGCGCACCGGACTGGCGCACCAACCAGTTTTACATGGCCCACTTCGCGCTCACGAACGGCGCCGACCAGACGTTTCACGCGTACGAGCGCTTCGGGCGAGGCGGGGCCGGCATCGCCGGGGCCCGGTCGGACCCGTTCCGGGTGTGGCTGGAGGACTGGTCGATGGCGAGCGTGGGGGAGGACACCTTTCCCGTCCGCCTCCGCGCCGAAACTCAGGACGGCGGCATCGACCTGACCCTCCGCCCCGAGAAGCCGATGGTGTTGCAGGGCAATCGGGGCCTCAGCCAGAAAGGCCCCGGTGCCGGCAATGCCTCCTACTACTACTCCTTCACGCGCCTCGCCACGGACGGACGGGTCACGACGGGCGACGACACCGTCCAAGTCAGCGGTGAGAGCTGGATGGACCGTGAGTGGAGCACCTCCGCCCTCGGCCCCGATCAGGTGGGCTGGGACTGGTTCTCCCTTCAGCTCGACGACGGCCGGGACCTGATGTACTACCAGCTTCGCAACGAGGACGGCTCCGCCAGCCGCTTCAGCGAGGGCACGCTCGTGGCCCCCGACGGATCGACCACGAAAATCGGGCGCGGAGATGTCGAACTCGACGTGCTGGACACCTGGACGACCCCGGACGGCACGCACACCTACCCCGTCGAGTGGACGCTGCGGGTTCCGTCCCGGGACCTCACCCTCCACGTCGTCCCGCTGATGCCGAACCAGGAGCTCGACGTGTCGGTCCGCTACTGGGAAGGGGCCGTTCGCGTCGAGGACCCCAGCGGCCAGCTTCGGGGACGGGGCTACGTCGAGTTGACGGGATACGGAGAGAGCCCCGCCTCCCCCACCTCGTGAAAGAAACCGGGGCTCTTCGCCCTGCCATTCGGGCCGTCTTTTGCAGATTCTCAACTTGATAACGTTCCCACTCTCGTCTAGGATGTGCCTGAGATTAGGAGATGGGGACGAATATCCAGCTCGACTCGACTACACACGCCGGTCCGCTCGCCGGTCTCTGCCTCCGCTCGCCGGTCTCTGCCTCCGCGAATCCTGTCGCAGCCTCGCCAGCAGACGTTCTCAATTCGCATCGAGGCTCCAGCGTTCGCTTCGTCCCGGTTGTCTCCGATTTGGATCGAAGTTTGTATCGAAACTACTCGACTCTTTGCTCACCGACCTATACCCGTTTATGATCACGATCGTCGACGTCGAGACGGACACTACGCTCGACGACTACGCCACGCACGCGTCTCTCGCCCGCCCCGTTGAGGACCTGCGGGCCGTCGCCGAACAAACGGCCGACCGCCTCCAGGACCGGACGGTGTGGATGGTGAACTCGACGGCACAGGGCGGCGGCGTGGCCGAAATGCTGCCCAAGGTCGTCTCGATGCTCCGGGAGCTGGGGGTGTCCACCGAATGGGCCGTCATCGTCAGCGACGAGGAGGGCTTCTTTCCCCTTACGAAGCGCATCCACAATCTCCTCCACGGCGCCGGCACGCCGCACATGAGCGACGAAGACCGGGCCCTCTACCGGCGCGTGAGTGAAAACTGCGCCGACGGGCTTCGGCGACACGTCGACCCGGACGACGTGCTCGCGGTGCACGACCCGCAGCCCCTGGGCACGGGAGCGGTGCTGAAGAACGACCTCAACCTGCCCGCCATTTGGCGCTGCCACATCGGCCTCGACGAAACGAACGACTCAACGGACACGGCCTGGGACTTTCTGCACCCCTGGGCCGAGGCGTACGACGAAACGATTTTCTCGCTTCCGGACTATGTGCCGGATTTTTTGCAGGACCAGTCCGACATCATCAATCCGGCCATCAATCCGCTCAGTGCCAAGAACCGCAATCTATCCGTCAACGAACTGACGGACGTGCTCCGGCGCGCCCAACTGATGCAGGCCTCCCACCCCACGGTGGACCACGACTACGCCACCCCCGCCATGCGCCTGCAGCGCGACGGCTCGTTCGCCCCGGCCAACCGCCCGGAGGACTTTGGCCTGATGGAGCGCCCCATCGTCACGCAGATCTCCCGCTGGGACCGGCTCAAAGGCTTCGACTCCCTGCTTCGCGGCTTCGCCCGCATGAAGGAAACCAGCTTCATCGATCGCCACGCCGACTCGGAGCGCCACCGCATGCGCCTGTCCCTCTCGCGCCTCGTCCTCGCAGGCCCGGATCCGGACTCGGTCTCCGACGACCCGGAGGGCCAAGAGGTCTTTCAGGAGATCTGTAGCCTCTGGCAGGACCTTCCCACCGAGATTCAGCGCGACGTGGCCGTCATTACGCTGCCGATGGCCTCGCGGCACGTCAATTCGCTGATGGTGAACGCCCTGCAGCGCTGCTCGTCGATCATCGCCCAGAACTCGGTGCAGGAGGGCTTCGGGCTCACCGTCACGGAGGGCATGTGGAAGCG
>CAYULG010000069.1:0-12365 GCA_964445365.1 uncultured Salinivenus sp.
AGGCCGGCGACGTGTCGGCCTACATCCCGACGAACGTCATCTCGATTACCGACGGTCAGATTTACCTGGAGACCGACCTCTTCAACTCGGGCATCCGCCCGGCCATCGACGTGGGCGCCTCGGTGTCTCGCGTTGGAGGCTCGGCGCAGATCTCCGCGATGAAGGACGTGGCCGGCACCCTTCGGATTGACCTCTCGCAGTACCGCGAGCTGGAGGCGTTCGCCAAGTTTGGCTCCGACCTCGACGAGTCCACGCAGCAGCAACTCAGCCGGGGCGAACGCCTCGTCGAAATTCTAAATCAGAGTGAGTTCTCGCCGGTACCCGTCGAGGAGCAGGTCGCTATCATTTACGCGGCCATCAACGGCTACCTCGATCCCATACCGGTGGACGACATCGAGGAATTCGAGGAGGAGTACATTGAACGGCTGCAACTTCAACACGGGGAGGCCCTTGAGGAAATTCGCGATACGGAGGAGCTCACCGACGCGGCCGAGGAGGCGTTCGAGACAGTCGCCGAGGACCTGGTCGAGGTCTACGCCGAAGCGGAAGAAGAAGAGCAGGAAGACGTGCTTGCCTAATCCGGCGGCCGCCGTTGGCCTGCAGTCTGCCGGTTTTGACCGCTTGTGCCCTTGATCAGAGCGTCATGAGTTGACGATTCCCGACTTGTGACTCACAACCACAATCGGTCGGAGGGTACGTACAGGCCAACGGGCCTGTCGGGCTCGTTTCTAGCTTCACTGATCAACTTGTTTTTAACCGCCTGCGTTATGGCGAACCTTCGCGACATCCGCAACCGGATCGAGTCCGTCGAGAACACCAAGCAGGTGACCCGCGCCATGAAGATGGTGGCGGCGGCAAAGCTGCGGCGGGCCCAGGACCGGATCTTTGAAACGCGCCCCTACGCCTATAAGATTGGGGAGCTGATTAGCCACCTGAAGCGGGAGCTCGACCCGACGGTCCACCCGTTCTTTCAACCCCCAGAGGATACGGAAGGGGTGCTCGTGATCGTCGTAACGGCCGACCGCGGCCTGTGCGGGGCCTTCAACAGCAACATTATCAACACCGCCGAGAAGCTGATCGAGACGGAATACGCGGAGACGCAGCGACAAAACGACCTGTTTCTGCTCTGCGTGGGGGAAGAGGGCCACCGGCACTTTCAGAATCGAGACTACCGCCTGGTGAGCGACTACCGGGACATCTTCGAAAACCTCCACTTCGGCGTTGCCCAACAGATTATTCAGGATGCCGTGGAAGGCTTTGAGCGCGGCATCTGGAGTGAGGTGAAGCTCGTCTACAACGAGTTCAAGAACACGATCGTCCAGAATCAGATCGTGGAGCCGCTCCTCCCAATTCCGGAAGAGCAGTTCGAGACGCCGGTGATGGAGGAAGAAGCGAATCTCTTTGATTTGCCGGAGAACGGACAGGCGATCGATTACATCTTCGAACCCAACGCCCGGGGCCTGCTCGACGAGCTCGTTCCTCGCTTCCTCCACTACGAACTGTGGCGTGCACTTCTTGAATCGAATGCGGCCGAGCAGGGCGCCCGCATGGTGGCAATGGACAATGCGACGGAAAACGCCGAGGAGTTGATCGACGATCTCACGCTCGAATACAACCGGGCCCGCCAGAGCGCCATTACGATGGAGATCCTCGACATCACCACCGGTGCCGAAGCGCTCGAAGAGTCCGAGTAGTCGGGGGGATCGATGGATAAGGGGTCTTCACTTCCATCGCTGCCCGGAATGGCTGGGCGGTACGAGCATTTGTCCCTCCGGAGGGAGCAAGCTGCAACATTGGCCACGCAGGGGCATACGATAAGGGAACAGATGGAGAGGTGGCCGAGCGGTCGAAGGCGCTCCCCTGCTAAGGGAGTAAACGGTTCATAGCCGTTTCGGGGGTTCGAATCCCCCCCTCTCCGCCTCCGTTGGTTTCGATCCCGGCAGATCTCGCCGTCACGGCCTCGCCTGTCTTCGGGACGGGCGTTTCTTTTTCGGAGCGCCTCTACTCGTCTCTGCCCGCTCCGTCTCGCTCTCATCCCCCGCCGGACGCCCTCGAAACGTTTCTAAGTTGAAACAACCTGCGCAAACGGGGACTGCCCTCACGAAACCGGCGACTTCTCAACCCGGCGTCCGTATGGGGGCCCTATTCGTACTATCACTCCTTCACGATCTCCCCGCTCGATGGCCGAGGCCTCGGACCGCCGGACGACCGATGATCGGGCAACCGTGGCCATCGCCGGCGCTACGGGCTTCGTGGGCACGGCGGTGCGAGACGCCCTCCGCCCCGATTACGACCTGGTCGGGCTTACACGGTCTCCCGTACGGGCCCGCACTTATCCCTCGACGTCGGGGGAGACGTGGCGGCACTGCGACCTCTTCGATCCCTACGCCGTGGAGGCGGGACTGGAGGGGGCCGACTACGCGATCTACCTCGTTCACTCCATGCTCCCCTCCGCCCGGCTCACGCAGGGCCGGGTGGCAGACCTCGACCTCCTGCAGGCCGACAACTTCGCGCGGGCCGCCGAGGCCCAGGATGTCAAGCAGATTCTCTACCTCGGCGCGCTGGTACCCGAGGGGACCACCGACCTGCCGTTTCCCCTCCGCCGCCGGCTGGAGGTGGAGCGCGCCCTCGGGTCGACGAGCGTCCCCCTCACGGTTCTCCGCGCCGGCCTCATCGTGGGGGCCGGGGGCACGTGGCTGCGGGTGCTGCTCAACCTCGTACGGCGCCTGCCGATGATGGCCCTCCCTTCTTGGACGCGCGCCGAGACCCAGCCCATCGCCCGCCGCGACATGGTGCGCGCCCTTCGACACTGTCTGGGCGACCCAGCCACCCACAACGCCACCTACGACGTAGGCGGCCCCGAACCAATGACGTACCACGAGATGCTGCTACGGACGGCCGACGTCTTGGGGCTCCACCGCCGGACCGTGACGATCCCCGTCGAGTCGCCCCGCCTGTCGAAACTCTGGGTGCGCCTCTTCGGCGGGGAGCCGTGGGCCCTCGTCAGCCCCATCGTCGACAGCCTGCGGTACCAGACGCGCGTGGAACCGAACGAGATGCAAGCCTGGCTGGAGCGGGACGCGCAGTCGTTCGAAGACGCCCTGTCGGCGGCCGTCGACGATCAGGGTCGTCCCCTCCCCAACCCGCGCGACGACCTTCGTCCCCAGGAGGACGCGGTCATCCAGGACCAGAGCGTCGTCCGCTCTGTGCAACGGATGCCGTGCCCGCCCGAGTTCACCGCCCGCAACGTGGCCAACGAGTACCTGCGCTGGCTCCCGCGCCTCGGCTGGCCCGTGTTGCGAGTGCGTGTGGAGCACGGACGGGTGGCCCACTTCGAATTAAACCCCACGGGGCTTACCCTACTGACGCTCCGGTTCGCGGCGGACCGCAGTCCGGACGGTCGCCAGCTTTTCCACGTGGTCGGCGGGGAACTGGCCGGGGATGGGGAACGATCCGGTCGCCTCGAATTTCGGCAAGTGCTGGGCGGGGACACCATTCTGGCGGCGCTGCACGACTTTTCCCCGCGACTGCCCTGGTACATCTATAACGGTACGCAGGCGCTCGCTCATCTGATCGTCATGCGCTGGTTTCGGAGCCATCTGGAGCACCTCACGGAGCGGCAGACCCCGGAGGAGGCCACCGTGGCATCCACGTAGGAACGGCCAGAGGCATCGAGCCACGGACGTCCCGGGCGGCCGTCGCTCCAATTCCATTGCACGCTAGGATGCTGAATCATTCACCGGTCCGCCCCGCGCGGGCACAATTCGCTGCCGATGGCGACCTTCACCGACGCCCCCTTTACCGACGACCAAGAAGCCGCCTACGACAAGGTCTACGACCGGCTCGCACAGGGGGAGCAGTATACGGGCCTGCGAGGGTACGCCGGCACCGGCAAGACGTACCTCGTTAGCCGCCTCGTGGAGCAGTTGGTAGAGGAGGACTGCACGGTTACCGTCTGCGCCCCCACCCACAAGGCCGTCCAGGTGCTGAGCGAGGAGCTGGGCGAGGTGCCCGTGCAGATGCAGACGCTCCACTCGTTCCTCGGCCTGCGCCTGGAGCCGACCCAGGACGGCGAGTACGAGCTCGTGCCCGACGAGGGACGCGACTTTACCGAAGGGATCGTGATCGTGGACGAGGCCTCCATGATTGGGCGCGAGGAGTGGACCCACATCGAGGCATCGCCCATCTTCGTCCAGTGGCTCTTCGTAGGTGATCCCGCCCAGCTCCCCCCCGTCAACGAGGATCCTTCCCCGGCGCTCGACGTGCCCGGGCCTACCCTGGAGACGATCCACCGTCAGGCCGCCGACAATCCGATCCTGGAGCTCGCCACCAAAATCCGAAAGAGCGTCGACGGCCGCTTTGGCAGCAAATTTGAAGACGATAAGGGCGTGGCCATCACACATGACCGCGACGAATTTCTGGACAGCGTGCTCCGCGCGTTCGACACGGAGGCCTTCGCGGAAGACGCGACCCACGCCCGCGTCCTTGCTTACCGCAACAAACGGGTCCGCCGCTACAACCGCGAGATCCGCGCTGCCCGCTACGGGGACGACGCCGACCGGTTCGTAGAGGGCGAGTGGCTCGTGGCCACCGAGACGTGGCTCCATGAGGGCGTGCCCCGCCTTACCAACAGCGAAGAGGTCCGCGTCAAGACGGCGACTGTCGATACCCTCGAGGCCGACAATCAAAGCGAGTGGACGGTCTGGAAATTGAAGGTTCGCACGCCCGGTCGGGGCCTCACGCGGACCGCGTACGTCCTGCACGAAGATGAATTTGAGCGCTACGAGAATGCCCTGGACCGCCGCCGTGAGACGGCCGAGGAGGACGGGTCGAAATGGGATCGCTTCTTCGACCTCCGCGAGCAGTTCGCCCGAGTGGACTACGCCTACGCGACGACCGTGCACCGGGCACAGGGCTCCACGTTCGACACCGTGTTCGTGGACCGCCGCGACCTGCAGGCCTGCCGGGCCCCCGACGAGCGGCGCGCCCTCCTCTACGTGGCCGTCACACGCCCCTCCCGCCGCCTCGCACTGCTGGTGTAGAACGATCACTCCCCGCCAGAGCGTCATGACCTCCACCGGAAGAGCGTGTCGTTGACAGGGCCGGCCGCACTGCCTACCTTGCCCGTAAGCGACGGTCACTCTGGCGTGTGCCCTACGTCGCAGCCCCGCTCTCACCCACCTTCAACAAATCGCTCCTGCCAACCATGCTCCGACCTTCATTCGCGCGCCTCCTTCCTACCACGATCATTCTCTTCGCCGGACTGCTCCTCGCCGGCTGCGGGGGCGGCGGAGGGGGAAACGGAGAGAACGTGCAAATTCAGAAGGGCGAACGCTCCCCCGCGATTGACGGGGCCAACGCCCTCATCACGTCCCCGTCCTCCGGCGCCCTCCTCGATGATCCAAACGTGGAAGTGACTGTTGACGCCGAAAACTTCGAGACAGGAGTGCAAACCGAGACGGATCGGGCCGAGGCAATCGCCAACTCCGGGAACGGCCAGCACTTCCACCTCATCCTCGACAACGGCCCCTACATGGCCAACTACGAGGCAGGCGCCCCCTTCGACGTGGGCGAACTGGACCCCGGTGCTCATACACTTTTCGCCTTCCCGAGCCGATCCTACCACGAAAGCGTGAAGAGCGACACGAGCTACGACGTCCTCAATTTCTACGTGGGCGAGGAGAGTGGGGACTTCATGTTGAACGAGGACGACCCGGCCATCGTCTACAGCCGGCCGAAGGGCACCTACAGCGGCGCCGGCGCCGAGAAGATCATGCTCGACTTCTACCTTCACAACGTGGACCTCAGCAGCGACGGCTACAAGGCGAAGTACACCATTCAATCGGAGGGCAGCGAGGTGGCTTCGATCACGCTGACGGAGTGGACACCGGCGTTTGTGACGGGCCTCTCGTCGGGAACCTACGAGGTGACCCTGCAACTCCTGGACGAGAACGGAAACGTGGTCCCGGGCCCGATGAACGACACGACGCGCGAGATCACCGTCGAGACGGACAGTGAAGCATAAATCGCTGAGAGGCCCGCCGCGCCGTGCGGCCCATCTGGGGGATCGGGGGGCGTCTCTTCCTCCTCCCTGCTCGCTCCGTATTCTCGACTTACCGCCCGACCGTCTCCTCATGACGTTTGCCTCGCATTCCTATTGGCGGACGCTCCTCCTTTTTCTTGGGGGAAGTGTCCTGTTTGTTGTGAATGCCGCCTGCGCTCAGCCCGCACCCGGCCCCGCCGCGAAGCCGCAACCGGGGATCGACGTGCAGGACTACGATTTTGACCTCACCCTCGCCGACACCACCGACCGCATCGAAGGAACGGCCACGGTGCGCCTTCGCGTGACGAGCGACACGGTTACCGCCGTGCGGCTCGACCTTGTGGGCCCGCCGGTCGCAACGGGCGATCCCGGCATGCGGGTCGAATCGGTGACCGAGGACGGCGCCGCCGTTCCTCACACCCACACCGGCGACCTCCTGCGCATCACACCCGACGCGGGCCTCGCCGACGGCGCGACGCACACCGTTCAGATCCAGTACGCCGGCATCCCAACCGACGGTCTCATCATCGGCACCAATCGGCACGGCGACAGAACCTTCTTCGGCGACAACTGGCCGAACCGGGCCCGTCACTGGCTTCCGGTGGTGGACCACCTCTCCGACAAGGCTCCCGTCGCGTTTCGCGTGACGGCCCCCGCCAAGTACGAGGTGGTGAGCAACGGCGCGCTGGTGAGCGATTCGATAACCGGCGACACGCGCACCACGCACTGGCGCAGCGACGTGCCCCTGCCGCCGAAGGTGATGATCATTGGCGTCGCCGACTTTGCCATCGATACCGTGGCGACTGTCGACGGCGTGCCCGTGCAGAGCTGGGTCTACCCGGAGGACCGCGACGCGGGCTTCAAAGACCTGGGGCAGGCACCGCCCATCCTCCGCTTCTTCGAGGAAAATCTGGGCCCGTATCCCTACGAGAAGCTGGCCAACGTGCAGTCGGCCACGCGCTACGGCGGGATGGAGAATGCCGCCGCCATCTTTTACAGCGAGCAGGCGGTGGCCGACGGCGACGACGACACGCCGCTGCTGGCCCACGAGATTGCACACCAGTGGTACGGCAACACGGTAACGGAGGCGGACTGGCCGCACCTCTGGCTCAGTGAAGGCTTCGCGACGTACCTGACGGGCCTGTATCTGGAGCATGCCCGGGGCAAGGCAGCTTTTACGAAATACATGGCGGGCGCCCGCCGGCAGGTCGCCCAGTTCCACGACAAGATGCCGGACACCCCGCTCGTGGACACCACCTTCAGCGATCCCAACGAACTCCTCAACACGAATCCCTACCAGAAGGGTGCCTGGGTGCTGCACATGCTGCGCCACAAAGTGGGACTGGAGACGTTCTGGACGGGGCTGCGGGCGTACTACGATCGATATCGGAACCAAAATGCAAGCACTCGCGACTTTCGGCGGGTGATGGAGGACGTGTCCGGCCGGGACCTGAAGGCCTTTTTCGACCAGTGGACGCGCCGGGCCGGCCATCCGGTCATTGAGGGCACGTGGCGCTACGATGCCTCGGCCAACGAGTGCGTGGTGACCCTTCGCCAGACGCAGAACGAGGCGCCGTTTCGGGTGCCGGTCGACGTGGCGGTTGATACCGACCGGAACGGCACCATGACGGTGAAGATGCGCGACCGCGAGACGCAGACGCGACTGGCGTGCCCCCAGGCCCCATCATCCGTAACCCTCGATCCGACGACCCGGCTTCTGGGAGAACTTTCGATGGAACGGGTACAGTAAACCCTCACTCGATGACTCTTGCGGGGTTGGGGGGTTGCGTGTTGAGGGTTTGGGCGTTGAGGGTTTGGGCGTTGAGGGTTTAGGCGTTGAGGGTTGAGCGTTGGGCCGGCATGCTACACGTGTGAATTGAATTGGTCCAAAGCCGGTGTCCCGCGCACCGTCGTCGCAATCACTCGCTCAAGGTGACGTCATGCGGTCTCTGGTTCTCAACTTCGTAACGGGTCGATTTCTGCTTGTTGCTGTGGCGACGGGGCTTCTGGTCTCCCCGGTCCGCGCGCAGCCCAATCCGCCGGAGCCGCCGAGCCGGGACGCGGCAGCCGTGCGGGCGACGATCGACGCGCTCTTCGACGGCATGCGAGCGGGCGATCCTTCAGCGGTGCGGGCCGTCTTTCACGAGAACGCCCGCCTGCACACGGCGCTCGGCCCATCGGACTCGACGGCCGTGGAGGCGACCTCGATCGACGACTTCGTCGAGGCCGTGGGGCAACCCCGCGAGGCGGTGTGGGACGAGCGGATCTGGGACGTAGAGATTCAGGTTGATGGCCCGCTCGCGAATGCCTGGGTGCCGTACGCCTTCTACGTCGGCGACGACGTCTCGCACTGCGGCGTCAACGCCGTGCAGCTGGTGCGGCAGGACGATGGCTGGAAAATTCTGCAGCTTACCGACACGCGCCGGCAGGACTGCACCGTGCCGGATGAGATTCGCAAGTGACGCAGAATGCCCCCACGGTCAGGCGTTATCGACGTGGGTAAAACGCCTTCCCGATCGATAGAGGCCCCGTACACCTCTTAGCGACAGCGAATTGCGGCCCTTTGTCATGTATCGGAGAGCCCGAGCCGGTCGCGGAGCAGGGTGTCGAGGCGCTCGTGCGTCTCGTTGTCGCGGATGTTGAAGGCGGGAAGGTCCGTGAGTTGCTCGAGGAGCGCGATGCCCGCGGCGGTGTTGGTGGCGATGCCCGTCACGAGGTCGGGCGACAGCATGGCGAACGCCTCCTCCACCCCCAGCACGGCGTACGGGTCCGACGCGCAGAGAACGGTCATGTCCACGGCGTCCTGCAACTCTTCGACGGCGATGGAGCCGTTGTAGGGTTCGAGCGGGGAGGCCCCAATCTCGACGACCGCCACGTCCGCCGGGGGCCGGGCCATTCGGGACAGCAGCTGCCGCACGGCGGACCGGTACTCGTCCTGAGGCACGACGGTGGAGGGCAGGCCCACGTTCATGAAGTCGAGGCCCCAGTCCGCCCCCGCATCCTGGATCGAGAGCACGTCGCGGTAGCGGCCGGCGCCGCTCAGCTTGGCCCCCAGCACATCCAGCCCCATCCGCTTCAGGCGGCGCGTCACGATGCGCGCGGCGGTCGTTTTGCCCGCCGACATGGACGTCCCCACGAACAGCACCGTCGGAATCGTGAAGGGGCGCTCCTCAATCGCGGAGACCGCGCGTTTCATCGTCATCTTCTCCCCCCCGCGGCGGACGTGGCCCCTGTAGCGAAGCTCAAGGGGCCGCTGCACCAGGGTCGAGCGCGACTCGACGTGCCCGAAGAGGCCGGCGCGGGTGAGGGCGTGCATGACGCGGTCGTCGCCAATATCGCGCCAGGAGCCCGTCATTTCGAGGGTCGCCTGCCGCGTGCCGAAGGCCCCAACAACGGCGTCGCCCTCGGCCACCTCCATGTCGCGGCCACTCGGGAGCTCAATCGTCCCGTGACCCGAGGGGTCCGTGACGACGCCCACGACATAGTCACCCGTGGCCCACTCGGACGCGTCGAGCGCCTCGACGCCGAACGGCTCACTGTCGAGATTGGTGATACGAGTCAGGGAACTGAAGGTGCAGCGGTCGAAGATGGGAGACGTTTGCATTGTGGGCCGAGCGGACGTGTTGGGAGTCAGAGGCGTTGTGGCGTTGAGGATGCCGGGATCTGTTGGAACTGCGTGTGAGGACACGGGAGTGCGCACGTTCGGCCCGTGGGGCATTCGCGACCGACGTTACGTGCCGTTGGGAAGCGGAGAGACTCTACTTTGTTCGGTGTCGACCCCGTCGTGGGGGATCTCCGGAAGGGGCGGCTGGGCCAGCAGGAGGGCCAGCAGGGCCCCCCGCTCCACCATCTGATCGAGGTAGCAGAATTCGTGGCGGGCGTGGGCGCCGTCCCCCACCGTGCCGAGACCATCAAGGGTCGGCGCATACTGGCTCGTGATGTTGCCGTCGGAGACCCCACCGGAGCGCGCGTCCTCCAGCTCTAGTCCCAAGAGGGCGCCGACTTCACGCGCCCGCGCCCAAAGCCGGCGCGACGCGGGCGTCGGTTCCATGGGAAGGCGCCGGAAGCTCCCCTCAATGACGAGCGATGTCCCAGCGGTCGTAGCCGCCAGTTCGCGGATGTTGCGTTCGAGGTCTCGGGCCTGCTCGTGGGTCGCCACCCGCACGTCCACCTCGGCAGACCCCGCCCCGGCGACGACGTTCGGGCGCGTGCCCCCGTCGATCGTGCCCACGTTCACCGAAATGCCCGCCTCCGGATCGTTCAGTTCGTGGAGGCGCTGCACCACGTGCGAGAGCTCCAGGATGGCACTGGATCCGCTCTCGGGGTCGAGGCCCGCGTGCGCACTCTCCCCTTCAATCTGGATGGTAAAGCGCCCGCCGCCCTTCCGTGCCGTCTTGATCTTGCCATCAAGCCCGAGGGCCGGCTCCAGCACGAAGGCGCGGTCTGCACAGCGGGCGAGCCGGCGGATGTGGCGCTGCGAGGTGGGACTGCCCTGCTCCTCGTCGGAGTTGATGAAGACGATGGGGGCCACCTCGGGCTCGACGGGCGCGTCGCGCAGGGCCGCAAGGGCAAAGAGCATTTGCACGAGGCCGCCCTTCATATCGAAGACCCCCGGCCCGCGCACGACGTTGTCCTCCACCTCGAACGGCATCTCCTGCAGGGTGCCGAGGGGCCAGACCGTGTCGCAGTGCCCCACGAGGAGCTGCACCGGTTGGCCCGCGGGCCGATCCGTCGGCTGGGCAAAGAGGTGCCCCCCGCACGTGTCCCCGTCGGGCAGGTACTGCACCGTAAAGTCCAGCGTGTGGAAGAGGCGAGAGAGCGCGTCCTGCACCTCCGCCTGCGCCTCGGGCACGTCGGTCGGCGACTCCGCGCGCACCAACACCTCCAACAGGGCCAGCATCTGGTCCCGGTGCGTCTCCAGGTAGTCGTGAATCGAATGGGCCAGTTCAGACTGTACCTCCATAGGCATGCGGAATGATGTCTGCCATGTGATCGCCGCTGATCCGCGATCAATGATGGTTCTACCGGGCGTATTGCGTATTTCGTATTTCTTGGCTCCGCCCCTCGACTTGATACGCAATACGCACTACGCAATACGCACCGTCGAATCGGGACGCCCCGTCTCTAATGCCACCCTCCCTGTACCGAACGGTCCGCTCACTTTTGAAACCCGGCCGGAAACGGAAACGCGTTGGTGTCGTCGATGGCGGCGTAGCGATCCGGCGGCAGGTAGGCAAGGAGCGGGTTGTCGCGAATGACGTTGTCGTCCTCCTGCTCCGAAATGCGGAGCGCGTCCTTCTGCACGTGGACGGCCTTCACCTTGCCGATGAGCAAACTGTTCTCCCCGAGGTCGTCCACGCGGCGGTCGAGCTCACACTCCAGAAACAGGTACGCATCCTCCAGAAAGACACCATCCACCTCGTCGGCCGCCAGCATGGGAAGCTGATCGAGGCTGGGCTTCTCCTTCGGTCCCTCGGGCGGCCCTACACGAGGGGACGCGGCCAGGCTGGCCAGCACGACCTGAGACGGCCGGGGATAACTCACTGTGTAGACCCCGTGTCGCACAGCGTTGCGGTATGTTTTGTGCTTCGGGGTGCACACGAAGCCGAAGTAGTCGGCCCAGCCCATCGGCGCGGCCATGTGCTTCGGGGCCAGGTTGTAATCGCCCTCCTCCTCGTTGCGGGTGCCAATCACCACCAGCGGCGCAACCATGTAGAACCGCTCCCAAAAGGGGCGCTCCGGGTCGAGGCTGACGACATCGTTCTGCTCCAGCGTGTCCATCGGGGTCCAGGTCCGTTGTCGAGAGGACGAGAGTATAGTCACAACCTCCCGAAAAATTGGACAGTTCCGTAGCGTCAACGACCGGACGGGCGTGTAGGGGGAGGCCGCCCCTTGGCGTCGGGGATACCCCGGCGGGAAAATCCAATCGGGGACGGCAAATCGGAGTCGATTTACTCCCTAAAACATTAGAAAATGACAATAATAAATTTCGTTTCTTTGGATTTAGAAGTACCCAGAATACCTGTTAACATTTGAAGAAAAGAAAAGCGCTTCCAGGACTTATAATTTGCTTTTGCGCATAAAACGTTCAACTCTGGTTCTCACGATGTTCGCGTGAAGGAAACACAACAGCAACACAACAAGAAGCTCACACTCGCGGGAAAACTTTGGTCGTAGGGGCAAGTAGATGGTATCCATTATTAAGCTTATAAACCAATCAATTCTATCAATATGGTTACGTATCTCGTCCTCGCTACGCTTTGGACGCTCTACATGGGCTTCGAAACGTACGTCTTCACCCGGCCGCAGTCGCGGCCCTACT
>CAYULG010000070.1:0-9281 GCA_964445365.1 uncultured Salinivenus sp.
TGCCCGGGTCGACGTTGATGTAGGGGTCGAACTTCTGAATCGTCACGTCGAGCCCGCGATCGGAGAGCAGGCGCCCCAGGGAGGCGCTGAAGATGCCTTTGCCGAGGGAGGAGGTGACGCCGCCGGTGACGAAGATGTACTTGGTCTGCACGGCACGAGGGAGGGATTGGAGCGAAGGGGAAAGACGGGACAGTCTCTTTTACAAAATAGGGGCCCCGCTCGCGCTTTATCAAAGACGTTTGGCAACGATGACGAGAAGAATGAGCAGAGGGAGCGCGATCCTGTCACGAACGGCCGAGTGGGAGGGAAAGCGCTGGAAAACGGAAGGGATGCTCCTCCTCACCCAGTCGGCTTCTGCCTCCGGTCTTGACGGGACAGAGCAGTCGGGCCGGACGTGACCCCAGAGGCGTCCGGCTGCTCCTCCGAAGGCAACGGAAGCGACGCACGCGTTCGTTCAGTTCGTCTACGATCCGCGAGAACGTCCGTGAACGATCCTGCCGGCGCTGTGGAAAACGCGATGTCGAGCGCGAGAAAAGACACGACGAGCGCTTCTTCACGTGTCGGTTGACGGCGCTCGATACCGCTGAATTCGGTCATCCGCTGTTTCATCTCCACGGCCGGCGGGCTCGGCAAACCGTGACGATCGGGAATCACATCGGTCGCAGAAATTGCTCCGGTGGAAACGGGCGCGGGAGGAAGACATCCAACGGTCTCCCCCTCCTTCGACGCCAGCGACTGCTTTCGGTCTCGTTCGGGAACGAGACGCATTGTCGAGGCGATGGGGCGTCGATCGGTCCTCTTCTTAGAGGAAGTGCTCCAGCATGTCCTTCCCGGTAACGATGCCCACGAGCTCATCCTCCTCGATCACCGGCAGCGAGGTCACCCGGTTGTCGAGCAACGTCCAGGATGCCTCCTCGATCGAGGTATCGGGCGTTACCGTGATGGGCTCGGACTCCATAATCGCCGAGGCGGGCTTGCTCAGGGTCTTCACGTCGCGGTGCTTCTCGTTGTAGGTGTCGAGGAAGGGACTGACGGCCTCCAGCACGTCCCGGTCCGAGATGACGCCACAGAGGGTATCGTCCGGTTCGATGACGAGCAGATGACGAAAGCCCTGTTCCTGGAGAAGGCCTCGAATTTCCATGAGCGTCGTGTCCGGGGTAACGGTCACGACGTCGCGACTCATGATGGCGTCGACAGTCATAAGGGGGAAGAGCGGTTCGTCGGAGAAAACGGGAGAGAACGGGAATTGCGATCTCGTCCGAGGGGCAATGACCCCGCTGCCGAACGCACGAAGAAGACCATCGGGAGAACAGCTGCGAGGGCGGGACCGAGCTCCTCTCCATCGTGCACCGAAGAACGAAGTACGCCGATGGTGATCAACAGATGGGCTGTATCGGTGTTCGTCACCAATGGGGATGGCAGCACAGCGCTGATCAGGAGACCAACGAGGACAAGAATCTTCCCCCAGATCCCCTGCGTCACTACAATCAAAAACGCCAGAGGACGTACGGTGGCGGGGAAAATGCCACGACCGCCGTGGGGAGGTCTCGATGGTGGTCTGTCAGCCAGGGCCCCACAGTGACAGCGAGCACGAATGCCCACGACGGAGCACACGAGGCCAAAGCCGATTCGACATCATTCCGGCTCGTCCTGTAGAGGGCCGACCTCCGCCCTCGACGGGCAATTGGATCCGGTCAGGCCCCTCGTGACGACGCTTCGGCGAAGCGAAACGAGCAGACCGTGTGCAAACGGAGGCGTATGGTGCGGGGCGTACGGATCCCCCAACCGCGAACCACCACTGGCTTCGGTTGTGATCGCGCCCAAAATGAACACGGCAAAGGAGGAAGACTATAGGACCTTCCGCGAAGCCTCTGTTTGACGCACGTTGTGAGTCGGTGGGTCTTGGGGGGAGGGGGCGCGCAAATGAACGTCGAGACCGGCCAAACCCCGCTACAATCCGCGATTTCGAGAGGGTTGTCCCGGCAAAACGATTGAACCCCGCAATCCGCAACCCGCAGAACCCATCACTCACAACGCGGATTCGGTACTCGCTGCTACTGTTCACTAACGACGATCGACTGGCGCCATGACGCACACCGAAGCGGGCGTGACCATCGAACTGGTGACGGGCAACATTGTGAAACAGGACGACGTGGAGGCCGTGGTCAACGCGGCCAATGCCCGACTGCGAACGGGGGGCGGTGTGGCCGGGGCCATCCACAGCGCGGCGGGGCCGGGGCTCGCGGAGGAGACGCGCCCGCTGGCCCCCATCCAGCCCGGCGAGGCGGTCATCACCGGGGGGCACGACCTGCCCAACGACCACGTCATTCACGTCCTTGGCCCCGTCTACGGCCGCGACGAGCCGTCCGACGAGCTGCTGCGGGCCGGCTACGAGAACGCCCTGGACCGGGCCGAGGAGACCGACGTGACCGCCCTGGCCTTCCCCGCCATCTCGACCGGCGCCTTCGGCTTTCCGATGGAGCCCGCGGCCCGCATCGCCCTGAAAGCCGTCCTCGACCGGGCCCCGACCCTCGACTCGGTTGAGCTCGTCCGGTTCGTGCTCTTTGGCGACCGGGCGGTCGAGGCCCACCGGGACGCGCTCTCCACGCTGCGGGACGGGGCGGGGGACTGACCGATGGGCCTGCACGTCACGATGCTGGTTCCCGACGTTCACGACCGACCGACGGGCGGCAACGTTTACAACCGGCGGATCGCTTCAGGGCTGGAGAGCCGGACCTCTGTCGAAATGGTGCCGTGGCGACCCGAGGCGGAGCCGCCCCCGGCGCTCGACCGTCCGGAGGGCACCGCCCTCGTCGTCGACAGCCTCCTGACGCAGCACGAGGCGCCGCTCCGCGCGCTGCGGGCTGCCCACCCGTCGGCGACGCTCGTCCTGCTCGCCCACTACCTGCACTGCATCGACCCGAACGAGCGGGACACGCCCGCCGCCACGACGGAGCGCGGCGTGCTGCCCCTCTTCAACGGCGTCCTCACCACGAGCCGCTACGCACAGCGCGCCCTGATGGACGAGGGCGTTCCAGAATCTCGAATCGCAGTGGTCCCCCCAGGGCTCGACGAGGCGTACCGCGCCCCCGTGCCGGATCGGTCGGGCCGAGCGCCCCCGCACCTGCTCACCGTGGCCAGTCTGCAGCCGGGCAAGGGACTACTGGTCCTGGTAAATGCCCTCGGCGAGCTCCGCGACACGGCGTGGACCTGGACGCTGGTGGGGGACGACACGCTCGATCCCGGGTTTGCAGAGGGACTCCGGGACCGGATTCGGGAATCAGGCATCGGGCATCGGGGGGAGCAGATCGGCCCCACCCCCCCGGCCGAAATGCAGGCGCAGTACGACCATGCCGACGTGTTCGTGCTGCCGTCCCGGTTCGAGACGTGCAGCATGGCCACCCGCGAGGCGATGGCGCGGGGCCTGCCCGTGGTCGCGACCGACGTGGGGGGCGTAGCCGGTAACTTTGGAGAGGCCCCCGCGGGCCGCCTCGTCCCCCCCGATCAGCCCGAGACCCTCGCCGAGGCCCTCCGCTCCTTGCTCGCCGATCCCGAGGCGCGAAAAAAGATGGGCGACGCGGGCCGCGAGCGCAGCCGGGCCTTTCCCACCTGGCCCGAGGCCGCCGACCAGCTCTGGGCGGCCCTGCAGGCGCTGCCGCCCCCGACCGCCGGAGGCGAGGACGGCCCCTAGAGGGCCCCGTCGAGCAGGCCCTCCCGTTTGTGCCGGGCCGACGCACCGGACGAGATGTCAGCAATCCCTCCACCGACACGTCCGGAACACGCACTCAGGGGTACACGTCTGGTACAAATTGAGACACTTATGACCCAAAACATACCATCTCTCCATGACGAAGTACGAACAGTTGGACCGACGGCGGTACGACAGCGTGCTCTGGTTCCTCGTCGGCTTCGCCGTCTGGTGGGGAGGCCGCACCATCCAAGAATTCTGGCCGTCACTGGGGGCGTCCTCCCTCGACGTCATCGTGACGGGGGCTTCGCTTATCGGATGGGGCGCGTTCGTGTATTACCTCGCTCGTACTGTTCACCTGTGTCACGGTCTGTCGGATCGGGAGTGGCGGCGGTTGAATGACGAGCGGATTCGACAGAATCAGCGGGCGTCGGTTGTTGTCGGGTTCTGGGCCCTGCTCGGCACCAGCGGCCTGGTTCTTCTCGGGGCGACCCATCTCACGACCGCCGCCGCTGGTCACCTGCTGCTTCTTTCCGGGGTCGTAACCAGCCTTGGGGCCTTCCTGTACTTTGAGTCCGGTGGGGGCCGGACGATATCGAACGATGGGGCTCCGGAGGTGGCCTATGAGTAATCGGGAGCGCCTCCACAACCGACTCAAGGTGTACCGGGCGATGCACGAGGTCACGCAGGCCGAACTGGCCGACCGGGCGGACGTGTCGCGCAAAACGATTTCTCGGATCGAGAGCGGCGGCTTCGTGCCGTCCACGGAGTTGGCACTGAAACTCGCACGCGAGCTGGACGCGTCTGTCGAGGACCTCTTCCAGCTTCCGGAGAAGTAGATGCTTCCGGTCCGGGCCGTGCGATCGACACTTCCCCGGACTGGCACCCCAGTCTCCGCGTCAGGACGCATTGCACGGGGCGGGTGCCGACCGGGCGGGCACCTCCTCTTCGTCCGAACTGCGTCGCTGCCGCTGCCGCTCGACGGAGTGGGCCAGGATTTCCTCGTAGAGCCGCCGGGCAAGGTCAGGGGACAGGTCGTGCTTCTCGGCGATGGCCGCGACGTGGTCCAGGAGCTTCTGCTCCCGGCTCTCGTCCTTCACCGTGTCGCCATTCTCGGCCTTCGTCTCACACAGGGTGTCGACGACCGCGTATCGCTCGGCGAGCAACTCGACGATGCGGCGGTCAATCTCGTCAATGTGGCTACGGGCTTCCTTCAGCGTGGTCGGAGTGGACATGGGGGTGTTTGCCGGGGTAGTTGGGAATGCGGTCGGAGGATCCGCCGGGAAGAGGGCACCCGGTCCCACACGCAAAAACCCGCCGGGCCCGAGTGCAGTCGGACCGGCGGGGACAGAACAAGAGAAAACGCTGAGGGACTCGCTCTACGGGCCGCCGGCCATGGGGAGATCAAAATACAGATACGCATAGCCCAGATAGAGAAGGGCAAACGCGGACAGTCCTCCGGGGTCCTCGACGCGAGCGTCGAGCGCAGAGAGGGCAGCGGGTGTGGAAGCAAGCCTATTCATGACTGCTCCACGGTAGCCATCGCCCGGGTGGATGTCAACGGGACGCGGCCTTTGCACAGAATGGTCACATTTTGGAACCGCTTCGACAGATGTCTCCCTTGGTTCCGGTCTATTGCCGCAGTCGCGGGCGCCACAATCACCATGTGACTGTTCAACTCCTCCCCCGCAGTGCGCGAACGTACGGGGTCCGTCGGGATCGACCCGTCGCCTCCGTCCCACAGCGGGTCGGCCCTATTCACATCGGTTTCGCTCCAGGTGGTGCGAGTGAGAGAGCGAGGCGCGTTCCGGAGGGGATCGGGAGGCGAAGCCGTGCCGCGTTGATGCGACGAGCTACGCTCGCAGGAGATGCCGCCGGGAGGAAGAGGCCTCGGTGAAGCAATGAACGTGGGAGCGGGTTGCTACATGATTCGGGTCGACAGGGAAGCAGGGGCGAGACTCGCCGGAACCGAAAACAAGAAGTTCCGTCCGCACGGTCTCAAGACAAACGGCATGGGAGGGGAATATCCTTCCCTCTCACAGCATGCCTTGCGCGCAGGGCCCGCACAACGTGAAAAGCTATCCGGACGAGAGTGACAGTTCCTCTAGCAATCGGCTTCCCACTGGGGCACTGGGCGCTATCCGAGTGCGCTCCGCACAAACTATTCAAGAAAAAGAGTGCCTCACAAAAAAGATTTCGGATTTAAGAGGTGGCCGAAGACGGATTGATTATTATCAAGGAGATGTGAATACTTGAGAGAAAGTAGCGACTGGTTTGCGAGTCTACGCGACCTCCGTTAGCCTCGGTTTACAGAATAACCACAGAGCTCTTCGCTCTGAACTTCTTTCAAAAGCGCACTCGTGTATGGCGTAAGTGATACAGTCCCCTACTTAGGCGTGTGGTTGGATCCGCTGATCAAGTCCCGATCAGTAGTGAGTATTCCGGATAAATGGCACGCCGTTCGCCGACGATTCGTCGGCCACGTGTTTTGGCATCGTGGCACCCCCACCTGGAAGAGTTCTCTTCTGACGTTGGTGTACTGAAGAGAGTGGTGGTCTGGCGGATCGCGCTACGGATTGGACTCTGAGGGCCCATGTTGGCCTCGGTCTGTTTTTGATCCGGTGAGAAAGCCCATTCCTTGTGCGGATGACGAGTATTTGTTAGGGCTACTTCTTTTGGGTTCCCTCGGTCGTCAGTAAGAATTGCACTGCGACCGTTTGTTCGATTTGAAAATATATCGGATGGAAGGAGGGATGGTATTTGCCAGAGTAGTCCCTGGTGTTTATAGTGGTATGTAACTGAAGGCTGGCCGCTACTTGACTATTAGCTAACTGTTAATGAAGGATCGTCTCACGATGAGATACTTTGCAACGCGACTCCTGAGTGGCTTCCTAATTGCTTTTTTGCTGGCGCCGGGGATGGCGCTGGCCCAGACGGGAAAAATTTCTGGTACGGTGACGGACGCCGAAACGGGGGAGCCTCTGCCCGGGGCGAACGTTCGGCTGGAAGGAACGCCGAAAGGTGCCGCGACGAATGCGGACGGTGAATACACCATCTTTCAGGTGCAGCCGGGGTCATACACAGTGCAAGTCACGTTCGTGGGCTACCGGAACATCCGCCGCACGGAGGTGGAAGTGGTTTCGGGCATCACGAGGCGCGTAGACTTTGAGCTTCAGGAGGAAGAATTTGAGGGGGAGGAAGTTGTCGTCCGGGCCGAAGAGGAACTCGTTAATCAGACGGCAACAAACGCTGTTCGGCGTCTTGGTCGGGAAGAGATGCAGAATCTGCCGACCCGCAGCCCTGAAACGTACTATTCCATTCAGCCAGGCGTGACGTTGCAGGATGGAGAGATTCACGTGCGGGGCGGTCGATCAAGTGAAACGGACTACCTGCTTGAAGGGGTTAGTTCGCGAAGTGCTCTCGGGACAGATAACGTCGTGCCGGTCATTCCCGAAGCCCTTCAGGAGACGCAAGTTTTCATGGGGGGATATGGGGCGAGTCAAGGAGGGGCCAACGGAGGCATTGTCCAGCAGCAACTGCGTACTGGAGGAGAGACGCTGAGTGCGTCGGCCCGGTACGAAGGGGACTTCGCTGGGGGCTCATTTAATAATACGTACTCGTATGGGTACAAGGACGCTGTCGTCACTGTTGGGGGACCGTTGTACTTCGATCAGCACCGCTTCTTTGTCGCGGCGAACTATCGGGAGACAGATGACTACGATCCGCGTTTCTGGGAAGCGGCTTCTCTGAATGAGAGCGAGTCGGGAGGACTCTGCAGTGATATCAGTGCAGAGGGGTGTAATGCACCCGTTGACGACATAACCACATCCGATGCTGACACGGCGTCTCGATCACTCTCATGGGGAAAAGGCGTGGCGCCCGGGCTTGGGAGGCCACAAGAGGAGTTGCGCATAAATGGGACGTTGAAGCTCGACTTCAGCCCCTTGCAGTTGCGCGTAGCCTTTGCCCAGGTAAATCGGGAGCGGCGGGTGAATAATCTTCCAATCACACACCTCTTCAATCAGAGGCGAGTTGGGAAGCGGGAAGACACGCGCCGGCTCGTGAGCGTACAGCCCACGTACTTCCTCACCGAGAATACGTACATTGAGGCAACGGCCGGGTATTTCCAGTACGACTTTGAGATCTATGACCCGCTCTTAGGGAAACCGGGAGACGGAAACAAGCTGCCGTACCTGCTGGACAATTATGACCGCTCTGCGGTCGCCAACGCTCTGGGTGTTGGTACGGACAGTACGTCGCTTGCGCAAGAGCGATACACGAGCCAGTGGACCGGTCGATTCTCCACCCCGTCGGAGGCGTATAATTTCAACCAGTTCAGGTTTGATCGTCCGGGGCAGGTGACCACCGGGTACACGAAGCGGGATCAGGCCTACTGGAATGTGTCGGGCCAGCTCGTTTCCCAGCAGGGCGCCCACACGGTGAAGGTTGGAGGAGAGTACAAGCAATGGACAATCCGGAATTACTCGGGTGCGATCGGGGTTGGATCGAACCTTGCATCATCCTTGTCCGGGTTCAGTGATCCCGCAGTCCAAGACTCTGCATACTCGGCTCAACTGGATTCGATTACAGCCGAGACAGATGCTCTCGCCAGCCAGATCCGTGGACAGGGAGTCAACTACTACGGATACGACGAATTCGGTAACGAAGTTGATAGTGGGCCGGACGGGCCCAAGCAGCCGGTCGAAGCCGCGGTCTTCGTGAACGACAAGATTGAGTACGAAGACATTATCGTGAACGGGGGATTGAGGATGAACTACTACGACATCGATTCCTGGAAGCCGCAGGACCTGCAGGATCCTCCGTATACGGGATCGGAGGGAAGCCCGCCGAACCAGGTGCTGGTGGGAGGCGAGAACGGACTGCAGGAGACCTCCGCCGAAATCAATATTCTTCCTCGTCTCGGGATTTCCTTTCCCATTGGAGACCGGACGGTGTTTCACCTGCAGTATGGAAAGTTCTCTCAGATGCCGGACCTGAGTACCGTGTACGCCGGACGAGGTGATATGGCACGGATCTTTAGCGGAGGAAACTTCATCTCGTCGCCGTTTGCCTGGGACATGGATCCGATAAAGACGACGCAGTACGAGATCGGGTTTGGCTACCAGTTCTCTGACTTCGCTGCGTTCGACATGACGGCCTACTACCGGCGGACGGACGATCAGGTCACGATCACGAAAGTGGAGCCCAGAGCCGATGCTGAGTTCGCTGCCGATCAGTACAACCTCTTCACGAACGGGGCCTTCTCGATCACGCGAGGGCTTGAGATTAGTCTTCAGACGAAGCGAATCGGCGGGGTAAGAGGAGTACTCAATTATTCCCTCAGTGACGCCAAGGGTACGAACTCGAGCCCCAGTGGCCAGGTTGCTGCGATTGAGGCAGGGGCCGAAACGCCGTCGCAGGTTCAGCCGCTGGAATTTCAGCAGCGACACACGGGCTCGGTGGTCCTGGATTACTCGACGGGTTCTGACCGGTCCCTCTGGGCCCAGAACTGGACGGCGAACCTCCTCTTTCGCTTCAGCAGTGGGCACCCGTACACGCTGAGCGACGGCGGATTTGGACAACGATCTGCGGA
>CAYULG010000070.1:9291-12289 GCA_964445365.1 uncultured Salinivenus sp.
ATGGGCCGCTTCTGACGAGCGACGACCCTCGCAATCGCATTCCGGTCACGTCGCTCAACGCCTCGACGACTCCCTTCACGTACCAGACGGACCTGCGTCTGTCGAAAGGGTTCAGCTTTGGAGGCGCGACGGCCAAAGCCTACGTCTCGGTCGAAAACCTTCTCAACAGGAAGAATGTCGTGAACGTGTACCGGCGAACAGGGGCGTCCGATTCGGATGGCTTCCTGAGCAATCCCAGCCTCAGCGGAGATCTCGTAGAGGCGAATGGTCAAAGGTACGTTGACTACTACCAGGCGATTAATTTGGATAACGCGCGCCATTACCGAGAAGACGCCGGCCAGGATCTCTTCGGCAGGCCACGAGAAGTTCGGATTGGCCTCCAGGTGACGTACTAGGTGCCCGGTCAGTGAAGAGCACGTGTCCGAAGTTGCGCAGCTGGGTCTGTGACCCGTCGGGTTACACCCGGCTGCGCGGAAGGGCATCCCCATAGCTCTTATTCAGAATAGTTGGTCTAGAACCAGGATAAAATGATGATTGTAAGTACTAATATGAACAGCTCAACACGCTGGCTGACTCTTCTCTTCACGTTCCTTGGTCTCTGTATGGTGGCTGACGTCCACGCGCAGCAGCCAACGAAAAAAGAGCTTCGGCAGAGGCTTGGGGAGAACCCGTCCAAAGAGAAGTTGAAGAGAGTTGCCCGTCAGTTAGATGAAAAGGCTCAGTCCAAAGCACCCAACCAGCCTAGCACGTCGTACTTGGAGGTGAACAACTCCACGATCGTGATTGACCGGAATGGTCAATTTGCATTTACTGATCCCTTTACTGGCGGGACGAATGGATCCTTTCCCCGTGCCACAAGCGGAAGCGCGACCTTTGATCAGGGGTTGATGTACGCGGGAAAGGTGAAAGACGGCACACAGCCGGTGCTCCGAGCCGGTGGGGGAACGTACTTTCATTCTATGTCTCCAGGTGGGCTGAAGCCGGACGGGACGCCCGAGGATCCGACCCAAGAAGACGAGTTTCACGTCTGGCGCGTGGACCGGAACTGGACAACAGAGTCGGTGCAGCGCCGAAGTGCGTCGTACCGAGCGGGCCTCTCCAATCCCTCGAACGTGAGTGCAGCAGGGGCTGCTCAGGCGCGCGATCAGTACGAGTACGATTGGAACAACTGGCCGACCGATCGAGGAGCACCCTACGAAGAGTGCAACGGGCAGCCGGGCTTCCAGACGACCACCGCGGTCGCCGAGGCCGTTGCAGGAGGCGCCTCCTGCAGGGACGAGAATGGTAACCCGAACCTTGACGGGGACATCCCAGGCATACCTGGAGCGGATCAGACGATTTGGCTCGTTGCAAACGACATCGGCCTCTCCGGTCTCGAAGATGGAGCCGACGCCCCCGAATTCCTGTACGGATCGCCCGCAATTGGCATTGAGGCGCAGTATACGCTTTGGGGATACGCTCGTCCTCCAGGGGACGCTTTGGGCAACATCAACTTCATCAATACGGAAATCATCTACAGGGGCAAGCCGGACGCTCACCCCAATCCCACCCCGGATGACGCCGTAATCGATTCGTTCTTCACCTCGTGGTGGGTGGATCCGGACGTGGGGTCGAACGGGAACGACTATGCGGGTAGTGATCCAAACAGAAACCTCGTGTTTTCTTACAATTCGAGCCCACGGGATGTGGCTTACGAGTCAATTGGGCTGCCGCCCCCTGCTGTCGGCTTTGACATGCTGAAGGGACCTGTTGTAGATCCGACGACGAGTGAACCGCTCGCGTCAGGAGTCTCAGGTGATACGCTGCTCTCGAGCAGTATCAACTACTTCGCCGCCGGTGCTGAATTTACAGATCCAGCTCTGTTCACCTATGATGGGACTACCCACTGGTTTAATCTGATGCGGGGGGTACGCCCGCAGCCCGGGTATCCTGCAACGACTCCGTTTCGTGATCCTCAGGGAAACGAGGCGGACTTTCTCCTGACAGGAGACCCGGTATCGGGGAGTGGATGGATTGATGGTCAGCTACTACCTGCGAGTGACCGGCGCATCGTGAACACGACCGGCCCGGTTGAAAACATGGAGGTTGGTGATACGATAAGCGTCACCGTGGCCCAGGTGAAGGCGGTGGGAACGGGGTATCTCTCCAGCATTGCACGGATGCGGTTTTTCGATGACGCCGCACAGTTTGCATTCGATTCGAACTTTGATCTTCCCTCACCACCGCCGACGCCCCAGGTGACGGCGACGGGCCTTGATGAGAAAGTGACGCTTGAGTGGGGAAGTAGCAGAAGTAACGTTCTCCGAACAGAGAACGAGTATAGCGCGCCGCCCGGGTACGAATTTCAGGGATATCGCGTATATCAGCTCCCGAGTCAAACTTCGTCGCTTGATGCTGGCGAACGCATAGAAACCTTCGACGCAAACGACGGGATTCGAGAGCTGAGGGACAACGTATTTGATGAGGAAACAGGCAGCGTTGTAGAGAAGGCAGTGCAGCTTTTGAACGACACCGGAATTCAGCGGCACCTGGTGATCAATCAGGATGCGCTTAAAGCTGCGCCGCTCGCGAACGGGAATGACTATAGTTTCGCAATTACATCGTTCGGCTATCTGAATCAGACCGGAACGGGCGTGCCATCGCGTGTTCTTGAGAGTCAGCCCGTTCGGGTTAATGTGCGTCCGTCGGAACCCAAGCCCGGTACTCAGAATCTTGCCGAGGTGGGTCAGAAGCCCCCCGTTCAGCTAAACGGCGGTGATACGACTAATGCGAAGCCACGGGTAGAGGTGCTAGATCCCACGAAGGTTGAGGACGCATCCTACACGCTCAGCCTCAGCTCGGCGTCCAACGGTGCTGGTGCCGTATGGAACCTGTCAAAGGGTGGCAGTCAGCTGATTAGTGGTCAAGAGTTAGGTAACCAGCGAGTCGTTGACGGGCTCGTCGTCAACGTCAAGCCCTTGATTCAAATTGTGGGTGGCGTTCAGGACACGATCACGGT
>CAYULG010000071.1:0-12125 GCA_964445365.1 uncultured Salinivenus sp.
CGTAGTTGTCGTAGATCTGGCGGATCTCCTCGACCAGCGTCATGCCGTCGGAGGAAATGTCGTCGACGCGGCCGAGGAAGGGGCTGATGTAGTCCGCCCCGGCCTTCGCCGCAAGCAGGGCCTGCGACGGAGAGAAGCAGAGGGTGCAGTTCGTCTCAATGCCCTCTTCGTCCAGGGCACGCAGGGCTTTGATGCCCGCCTTGATCAGCGGAATTTTGACGACGACGTTCTCGTGGACCTGGGTGAGGGTGTGGGCCTCCTCCATCATGCCGTCAAAGTCGGTGGCCGTCACCTCGGCAGAGACATCCCCGTCCACAATCTCACAAATCTTGAAGACGTGCTCGTGAAAGTCGACGTTGCCCTGTTCCTTGACGAGGGACGGGTTCGTGGTGACACCGTCAAGGATCCCCATGTCGTTTGCTTCTTGAATGTCGTCCAGGTCGGCCGTGTCGACGAAAAATTTCATGACAGTGTGGGCGGATTGGTGACTGGTACTAAACGGTAGGCACGAGACCGAGTCAGGGTTGAATCGGCCTTGAAATAGGGTGCTG
Organism: uncultured Salinivenus sp.; assembly: GCA_964445365.1. Taxonomy (GTDB): domain Bacteria; phylum Bacteroidota; class Rhodothermia; order Rhodothermales; family Salinibacteraceae; genus Salinibacter. The sequence goes on from CAYULG010000071.1 coordinate 552, forward strand.
TAACGAACGATTGGCGACGGAGTTTAGCCGCCCGAGCAACCAGGCGAATTGCATCCTGGAGCGTTCATTTAGAGCAGGGAAGCTCTTTTGCCTCCGATTGATAACGACGCCCAGAAAGCACGGGCGAGAGGGGGAGCGGGAGCGTGGGCGCAAACGCATATCGGCTGATAGGAAATCACAACCGAGGCCAGCGGCTTTTTCTCCAGGGAAAGTACCTCTTTCCTCTGAATCCTGCCCATCCGCCGCCCCTCTCCCCCACGCTCCCTTTCTCTCATTCGTTCGGGCACCAGGCTCAGACCGGTGCCACTGAGCCTACCCCCCCGAGTACGGCCCGGGCAAACGGTCGCCCCTACCGATACCCGGCGAGCCGGCGGCGGGCCCGGCCCAGCGAGGACGACACCTCTTCCGGCGGCGTCAGTTCCCCCCGGAGGTTTTGCTGCACCAGCGAGCGCACCTTCTCCGGCGCGTGCCCCTGTTCGAAGAGAAAGTAAAGCTTCGCGAGGGCGGCCTCCGTCGTCATGTCGTAGCCGCTTACGACCCCCGCCTCGGCGAGGGCCTGGCCCGTGGCGTAGAGATCGAGGTCGGCCGTGCCCCGCAGCGGCTGCGTCACGGCCACGATGACGACGCCGCGCTCGGTGGCCCTCCGGAGGGCCCGCAGAAAGGCGTCGTTCTGGGCAGGGGCGTTGCCAGAGCCAAAGCATTCGAGCACGATGCCCTGGACCGGCGGCGCCAACACGTTGTCGAGGTAATCGGCCTCCAGACCGGGAAAGAGCCGGAAGGCAGAAACCGTTGCCCCGCCGAGGGCCGTCACGGTAGGCGTCCGTGCCGGGGTCTGACCAGCGGGCAGGAGGCTCCAGTCCACATCCAGGTTGATGCCGGCCCGGCCCACAGGGGGGAAATTCGGGGAGTCAAAGGCCGAGAACGAATCGGCATTGACCTTCGTGGTGCGATTGCCCCGGTACAGGCGGTCGTTGAAGAAGAGGTGCACGCCCGCGAGGCGCTCGGGGTAGGCGCCCAACAGAAGAAGGGACGTGAGCAGGTTGCTTTGCGCGTCGGTGCGCGTCTCGGCGAGGGGGAGCTGCGAACCCGTAAGGATGACGGGCTTGTCGAGCGGATGCAGCATGAACGAGAGCGCCGACGCCGTGAACGCCATCGTGTCCGTGCCGTGGACCACGAGAAACCCGTCGTACGTCTCGTACCGGTCGCGAATGACTTTGGCGATGCGCAGCCACTCCTCGGGCGTGAGATTGGAGCTGTCGAGAAGTGGGTCGAACTCGTAGATGTCGTAGGCCGGCACCTCGTCGGCCTGGAACGGCGGCAACTCCGCCATAAGATCCTGGAGGTAACCGGAGACGGGCACGTGACCATCCTCGGTCGCCTTCATCCCAATCGTACCGCCGGTGTAGGCGACGAAAATCTGGGGAGATGGGTCAGACACAAAAGAGTCGTATCATTTCTTAAAAATATACTTACACCCGGTCTATGACAAAGAATCCCTTCGACAATGTCGGGATACTGGAGAAGGTGCTCACCCTTAATGGGCGACGCTCTTTCGAAACGTTCCAACGCAAAACGTTGAACGTTAGGGTGTTATGAGGAGACAAAATCGATCGTCCGGGTGCGTATCCTTGCTTCGCGCACAGGGATTTCGAAGGGGGGAACGGTATGACACCACAGTTTAGGTTCCCCAATCCTACTCAGTGCAGACGGGCAGCGCCGTCTCTCCCTCTCCCCCATTCCCCCCTTCCCGGCGGAACGAATCGGGAAAAGCAACTGCGCTTCCGGCCGCCCCGTCAACGCTACACCGTGCGATCGCCTCATTCCTCGTCCAGGATGTAGATGTCGGACAGATTCCGGGCGAGCTGGCCGTAGTCCAGCCCATAGCCGATGACGAAAAGATCCGGGATTTGGAAACCGACGTAGTCGAGTTTGAGGTCGGGCTCGGTCGCGGTGGGCTTGTGGAGGAGGGTCGCCACCCGGAGCGAGGCCGGGTCGTACTCCCGGAGCCGATCCTTCATGAAGTCCATCGAGAGGCCCGTATCGACGATGTCCTCCACAATGAGCACGTCGCGGCCCTCCAGGTCGGCGTCTACGCTCTTGAGCTCGTGCACCTCGCCACTCGACACCTTCGCCGCCCCGTACGAGGAGAGCTTGATGAAGTCGATCTCGCAGTCCGTGTCGATAGCGCGCATCAGATCGGCGGTGAACATAAAGGCGCCGTTGAGCACGCTCACGAGAATGGGCGTCGTGTCGGCGTAGTCCTGCACGATTTGCTCGCCCATCTCCCCAACGCGGGACTGGATGGTGTCGGCATGAAGGTAGCGGCGAAAGCGGTCACCGCGGTAGGTGACGGTGGCATGGTCGAGCTGAAGAGGAGCCTCGGTGAGGTCGCGCGTGGTGGACATGAGCGACGAACCGGCAATAGGTAGATGTAAGTGTCGAGGATACGAAGGAAAAGCTACGCGGGACCTAGGGCGAAATGCAATCGTCCGACGTTTTTTCACCTGGATCCCAGGTCAGACGGGCCACTCGTTCGGTCGCGGGCCGCACGCGGACCCTATGGTCGAGCCGATGACCAACGACCCAGGCTAAATTCTCGTCGCTGGTCAGGACGCAGATGTCGGGCCGTCGGTGCGGGGGCACGTCGGCGTCGGTGAGCAGGTCGCTCACGAGTTTCGTGCCGTCGAGACCAAGGGGCTGGAGGCGATCGCCCTCGTCCCAGTTGCGCACGGCCAGCGGATCGACAAGCCGGTCGGCGTCCACGTACTCTACGTTTGCCGTCCCGGTATCGAGGGATTCCGGAACGTTGTCGACCGGATCGATCCGGAGGGTGCCTCTGGGAAGGGGCACGTCCTCTCCCCACGGCACGGGAACGGGCGGCCACACCCGTTCCGGCTCGGCCCCCGCCGGGACGAACCGGAGCCCCTCTCGCTCCCGCCAGATGATTCCGTCGCCCGCCTCCACCCGCCGCCCCACCTGCGCGTCAATCAGCCCTTCGACCTCCTGCGCAAACGCGGCGGTCTGTGGGGCGTCGGGCAGGGCTCGCGCCAGCGCGGCCAGGATCAGGCGGCGGCGCCAGACGGAGGGCTCGTCCCGCAACGGATCGAGCCGAAGCGCCCCGCCCGCCTCGCACGCGACGTAGCCCCGTTCCAGCCGCTCCTCCAGGGCCGGCGTCAGCGAGTGCTCTACGTACTCGCGCATCAGGCGAGCGGCCCGGGCCACATTGGCCGACGCACCGTCGAAATGCTCCTCCACCAGCGGAAGGAGTTCCGTGCGCACCACGGCCCGGTCGTAGGTGCGATCCCGGTTTGAAGGGTCCTCGCGCCACGGAATGCCCGCCTCCTCCGCGTAGGCCTCGATCTCGGCCCGCGAGACGGCCAGTAAGGGGCGGACGAGGGAGACGTCGGAAGCGGTTTTCAACGGACGCGACGGGGGCATGCCGGCCAGGCCCTTCGGCCCACTGCCGCGAAGGAGGTTCAGAAGCAAGGTCTCGACCTGATCGTCGCGGTGGTGTCCGGTCGCCACGGCGTCCGCGTCGATCTCCGTCGCGTGCCCCGCCAGGGCCTCGTAGCGGAGGATGCGAGCCGCTTCCTGTAGCGATTCGTTGTGGGCGTCCGCCCGAGCCTCGGCGTCGAGGGACTCCACCGTCAGCGGGACCGGCGGCGACTGCTCGCCACACCAGTTCCGAACGAGGGCCTCATCCGCGCCTGCGCCCTCCCGCAATTCATAGTTGACGTGGAGGGCATACACGTCGTACCCCAGCGCCCGCAACGTCGCCAGGCACACCATCGAATCGGCCCCGCCACTTACACCGACCAGCACACGCGCCCCGTCCGGAAGCAGATCATGCCGATCAATGTACTGAGCGGCGGACTCGATGAACGGCCTTCGTCTCATCAGTTCGAAGGAGGTCGTCCGGAAAGAAACGAGTGAGGTCACGAGGTCGGGTGAGTGAAACGTGATCCGTGAGCCGGGGTCGACCGCCTTGCTCACACATCACGAGTCACGGATCGCAATTCACGAATCACGCCCTCGTCCCAGATCACCGACGTCAGAAGTCGTCGCTCGTCTCCCGATGTTGGCGAGCCACTACCGACCGAACCGCTCCGCAATCTCCTCCATCGACCACTTGGCAATGGTTGGCGTCCCGGTGGGGTCGGCGTACGGCATCTCACACTCGAAAAGGTCCCGCAGCAGCGACCGGCGCTCCGCCTCCGAGAGCGGCTGCCCTCGGCGGACCGCACTTTTCTGGGCCATCGTGCGGGCCAGGTGGTCGCGGCGCTCGTCCTCCACCGTGTCCTGTTCGGACTTGTATTGCTCCAGGATCTCTTCCAGGATGCCGCCCTCGTCCCCGTCCGGCACGTCGGCGGGCACGCCGCGCACCGCCACGGTCCGCCCGCTCATCTTCTCGACCTCAAAGCCAAGGGCGCGAAGGTCCGGCAACAGATCATCGAGCAGGTCCGCGTCGGCGGGCGACAGCTCCACGGTGTGCGGGAAGAGGAGCTGCTGGGAGTTGCCCTGCTCCTGCTGGAGGCGTTCCTTGTTTCGCTCATAGAGCACCCGGATGTGCGCCGCCCGCTGATCGACGAGCATCATGCCTGTGTCGGTGGGCGTGACGATGTAGGTCTCGTGGAGACTCCATACAGGCCGGCGATCGACGTCCGGATCCGCCTCGTCGTCGGTCCGCTCCGCGTCGCCCTTGGTCGTAGGGGCCTCCTCCGGGGGGCGGTACAGCGCATCGGACTGCTCGCCGGGCGGGACCGACGGGTCGCCGCCGTCCGACTGCTGCCGATTGCGCCCCGAGGGACGTGGCGAGGGCGCAGGCCGAGACGATGATTCGCCCCCAGAGGACCCGTCTTCGTCCGAAGGCCGGCGCGGCTGGAACGACGTGGGCGTGGGGCGCGACCGGCTCTCCCCTCCCCCTGCCGACCCCGTCTCGGACCGCGCTCGATCGGACTCGTCCACATTCGTCTCCCCATCCATCTGCGGCGTGGCATGCACCCGGCCCAGCGCCCGCCGCACCGCACTCCGCAAAAAGCCGTAGATGCCGCTCTGGTCGTCGAACTTCACCTCCGCCTTCTGCGGATGCACGTTCACGTCCACCCGCCGCGGATCCATGGTCAAGAACAACGCGAAGAACGGGAACGCCCCGTCCGGCAGCACGTCACCGTAGGCCTTCTTCACGGCGTGGCTCAGGTAGCGATCCTTCACGTAGCGCTCGTTGACGAAGAGAAACTGCTCGCCCCTCGTCTTGCGGTGAAACGACGGCTCACCAACAAAGCCCGTTACCGTAAGGTCGCTCGACGAATCCTCCACGGCCACCAGCTCGTCGGCGTGCTCGTCCCCGAAGAGGCCGAGGACGCGTTCTTTAAGCGCAGCGTGCGGGCCCTCTCCCTGTGCGGCAGCCAGGTCGTAGTGCTCGTGCCCGTCATGCTCCACCCGAAAGGCGACGCGCGGGTTGGCCAGCGCCAGAAACTGGGCCGTCGTCGTCAGGTGCTTCAGTTCCGTGGCGGGCGTCTTTAGAAAATTGCGGCGGGCAGGCACATTGTAGAAGAGATTGCGCACGGCCACGGAGGTCCCGCCCGGCACGGCACAGGGCCGTTGCTCGACGATCTCGCTGCCCTCAACCCTCACGAGCGTGCCGACCTCCTCCTCCACCCGCCTCGTCTTAAGCTCCACCTGCGAAACGGCACCGATCGACGCGAGCGCCTCCCCCCGAAAGCCGAGTGTGCGGATCCGCTCCAGATCATCAACCGACTGGACCTTGCTGGTGGCGTGCCGCTCAAAGCAGCGGACCGCGTCCTGCGCGCTCATTCCACACCCGTCATCGATCACCTGCACGAGGGTGCTGCCCGCGTCCTTCAAAATGACCTCAATTGATGAGGCTCCGGCGTCAATGGCGTTTTCGACGAGCTCCTTCTCCACCGAAGCGGGGCGCTGCACCACCTCGCCCGCAGCAATCTGGTTGGCGAGGCGGTCCGACATCACGTGAATGATGCCGTCGTCGGACGTCGTGGTGTCGTCACCCACAGTACTTCGCTGTTTATGCCGATGGACCTGAGAAAATGGATACCGAAAACGGCACCCGTGCCCGCCTGGTGCTGCGGACCAAATGTCTATTGCGGAATGCGTGCACTCCGACGCATTGCCCTATCCTCAGAACGGCCTGTCCCGTCAACGCCATCCCCCGAACCAGCGTCCAGACGTTGAAAAGGCCATTCAGATATTGTGGGCTTTTGTCAACGACGAGCGCGCTTATGTCACCCAGCACGAGCGCTCAGCTTCACATTCCACAATCCGCATTCCAGACTTGGCTAGAGCGACGTGTAGAGGAGAAGGGTCAGGAGCAAAAGGCCCAGCAGCAGGACGAGACTGAGCGAACCCCGGCGGTTGCGACTCCCCCCCTGCGCTCGCATGCGACGCTTCAGCTCTCGATCTTCGTCCTCGTCCGGGTCGTAGAATCGGGGCTTATACTTGAAGCCTCGAGGCCCCCGACCGGCTCGAAAGAGACCCATGGTATAACCGTGACTTGTCTCTGCGTGACTTAATTAAACTAAACTCCCTGATCGGACAGCACGTTCCTCTCAAACTTGTTCGGGCACGACGCCCAAATCTTCTCGGCAACGCCCCATTCCTGACCGGCAGGTCGACGCCGGTGGCATCATGCGTGATGAGTGATCCGTGGGAAAAGACTGATTCGCGAATCCCGTTTCACGCACCACGAAGCGGACGGACGACCGTCACCGCCTGCGAGGGATGCGACGCCCTACACGATTCCGACGACCCCGTAAAGGTATAAATAGATGAGCGGCGCGGCCACGAGCATCGCATCGAAGCGGTCGAGCACGCCACCGTGGCCCGGGAGGATCGTGCTCGCGTCCTCTGCGCCCGTCGAGCGCTTCAGTTGGCTCTCCATCAGGTCACCAATCTGACTGACACCGCCACCAATGAGGGCGATCGCCCCCATGTGCGGCCAGGCGAGCAGGTTCAGCACCGTGAGCTTCAGAAGCACAGCCACGACGACCGCCGCCCCGAATCCGCCGAGGGTGCCCTCCCACGTCTTGTTCGGAGAAATGGCGGGCGCCAGGGGCCGCTCGCCCAGCCCTCTGCCCACGTAGTACGCGAAGACATCAGTCGCCCATACGAGCAGAAATGTCAGGACGACCAGCCAGAACGCCATCTCTGCGTCGACGGTCGCCGAGCGAGCAGTGCGGAGGAGGACGAGACTCCCGAGCAGGCCGGTCGGGTACACCGCCCCAGCGAGGGTAACGGACAGGCTCGTCAGAAAGTCGTCCTGCGGCAGGATGAACGGGGCCAGAACCGCAACGGTCACCAGCCACGAGGCCGCGATGGGCCACAAGGACGGGCGGGCGAGGATGACGACGACGGACGCCCCAAGTACAAGCCCCCCCGTTCGACTGGGCGCCGCGCCGCTCGCACGAGCCATCCCGTAGAGCTCCGCCTGTCCCACCAGTCCGATGGCGGCCACCAGGGCCACAAACGGCCAGCCACCAAGATACGCCAGGCCGAGCACGACAGGCGCCGCAACGAGCGCCGTTAGGATGCGTCGGAGATTGTTGCTCACAGGCCCGGGTTTGTAGACCGATTGGCGTCGAGCACAGGCTTCCCCCCTCAGCGAATTCCACGACTATTCCTCCGCGTCTTCGCCCTCCTCGTCCGGCGGCGAGAAGTCCATGTGCTCGTGTCCCGAGTCGAGCTTGGAATCTTCGTCGGGCGTGTTAGCAGGGGGCGCGTCCGGATCCGCCCCCAGCGCGGCCTCGGTCAGTTCCTCGTCGTCCAGGGTCTGCTCCAGCAGGGTTACGGCGTCGTCGGCCTGTTCAGGGGGCACCATGACGTGGACGGACGCGAGGTCGCCGACGTTGAGGTTGAAGGCGTGGTCGCGCTGCGTGAGGACAACGGCCGGAATGCCGCTGTCGTCGAGCCGATCGCGCACGAGATCCGCCTCGTAATCGGTGCCGGTGCGGAAGATGCTCACCCACTCCTCGTGCTTGCTCATCGGTCTAGACATTCATTCTGCGGGAAACAACGGGACGCACCCGCCTCAGGAGTCCCGGACGCGGCGCGCTAGCGGATGTAAAACATACAAGACACCACCGAAAATGGCGAACCCGCCCAGGACGGCGTACCACGGCATTGGCGCCTGCTCCAGCGACTCGAATTCGTAGTCCCTATGGGCGCGAACGTACCGGGCCGCGAGCACCGCCAGTCCATTGTGGAGCAAATGAACGAGAATGGCAGGCCAGAGGCTTCCAGTTCGCCACGTCAAGTAAGCCAAATAGAGGCCCAGGACGGCGAGTGGGAGAAGCTGGGAGGGCCGCAGGTGATAGAGGCCAAAGAGGACGCCGGACAGAAGAATGCCGACCACAGGCCCCGAGGCCCGCTCGAACTGGCGCTGGGCATATCCCCGAAACAGAATCTCCTCGCAGAAGCCGGGGACGAGCGCGAGGGCAACGAGGTTGAACGAGACGCCGAGCCCGCTCTCCAGTACGGTCTGGATGAGCTCCATCTGCGTCTGCTCGAACACGCGCACCGTTTCCGGCAGCGGGAGCCCCTGGTTGACTTGAGCCAACCACTGGACCACCGGCTGCAGCCCCACGACGCCAACAATCGCCAGGAGGAGCAGCCGCCCGTCCACACCTCGGAAGCGAAGATAGCCCGTGACGTTCGTCGAGTGGAGCCGCGCCATCATGAAGGCGGGTACTGCCAGGCCGAGAAGCTGCCCCCCGCTATTGCTGATAATGAGCTCGCGGGTGTAGGTAGCGAGCAGCTCGCCGGGATCGCTCATCGTCTCCATCATCTGCACTCCTCCCTCCGACAAACCGATCTGAACGATCAGCAGAACCGGGCTCACCACAAGCTGGAAGAGCAGAAACGCCGCGCCGAGGGCCAGCAGGCCGGTGAGGACGCCCATCGTCGTGTCCGAGAAGGAGGCCCGCTCCAGGGGACCGTCCAGCGGAACGCCCGCGCGCCGCGCCCACCCATCGTCCAGCGTGGGGCGGATCGGTGAGGCAGAATCAGAATCCGAAGGACGCTCAGCAGGCGGGTCCATGCCGTAGTTACGTCACGTTAGAAAGCGACCGCTTGAAAGCCTCTGGCGGTGTGCAGTTTGCCCCTTTGCGGAGTTTTCGCAGGAACAATCTGCCGCGTCATCCGGTGAATCGAATTCCAATTCGGACACGCGCTCGTAGCTCAGTCGGACAGAGCATCGGTTTCCGGTACCGAAGGCCGGGGGTTCGAATCCTCCCGAGCGCACGCAGTTCAGACGCCGATTCTGGGCCCACCGCCCGGAATCGGCGTTGTTTATTGACTGCCACCTGTTTTCCTTTCCCCGACATCGCCCCGTCGGGAGGAATCAGCCACGACAACCTGAAGATCGTCCTGGCACGGCGGTTCAGCGACTCGCACTCCGGAGCAGCGCGACGCGGACGGCGACCCTTAACACCGAGGCGAAACGTCCTACGGGTCCGTTCTACATATTGCCGAGATGCCCTCTCAGGCAGTCAAAAAGCAACACACAGCCCGGCCAGAAGCACGTCGACCGGCCGCCCAATTTGTCGTCGTGGTACCCGTTTCAATACGTCCCTGCCCTTCGATGTCTCGTCCGGGCGTTCTCCATTCTGCGCTCTCCGTTTCGTTCCTGGTGGCGTGCACATTTCTTCTCGTCCCCAGGCCGGTGCTGTACGCGCAGTCGGCGGCGGCGTCCCCCCGTCCGGACTCGGCGTCCCAGCAGGGTCCCTGGGTGCCCCCACCTGGCGAGTACTGGCACGACGCGGTGGACCTTGCCCGCGGCCCCTTCACGCTGTCGCCTGAAGGGCGTTGGCGGGTACTCGGCGCCACGGCTCTCCTGGTCGGCACGGCCGCCACGCTCGACGTGCCCGCCTTTGAGGGCTTGAGCCCGCGCTCAGCGGGTGACCCGTCGGACGCGGCCCGCTCGGTCACCGACCCGCTGGCCGTCCCCGGCGAGTGGTACGACCGCCGGAACGCAAACCGGCTTGCTCTCGGAATCGTGGGCGGGCTCGCCGCAGGCGGCGTCCTGCTTCAAAATCGGGCCGTGACCCGCACCTCCGTCCAGACGCTGGAGGCGGTCCTTTTCACCGAGGGCATCAACGGACTCTTGAAGAGCGCCCTCAACCGCGATCGTCCCTACGTCGGGGCCGATCCGGCCCCCTTCGCGTACGATGTCGGGGCGTTCAAGAGCAATCACGAGGCCCTGTCTATGCCCTCCGGCCACGCGGCCCGGGTGTTCGCCCTCGCGTCGGTGCTGTCCGAGTCGGCCGGGCGGTGGTACGTGTCCGCGCCGTTGTACGCCGGGGCCGCCTCGGTGGGCCTCGAACGGGTGCGCAGTGGGGATCACTGGCTGACGGACGTGCTGGTGGGGGCGGCGGTCGGAGAGCTCGTCGGTCGGTCCGTAGCCGGTCCCCCCTCCTCGGAATCGGGGAGGGCAGACAGGACGGTCCAGTACCGGCCCGTCGTGTCGGTGCGAACGCTGGGCGTGGCGGTCCAATTCTGACCCATCATTTTGCCCTCTGTATCTCTTCTCCGGTCACTCCTCCCCCATCTCCCGAGCCAGATGCCGAATGAGACGCCGTTTTACCACCGGCAGCAGCGTTTCTTTGTAGGGAACGTCAACCGCCGTCCTTGAGAAGTAGGTGGCCGGCGTCGGCAGGTCGCGGCGCTCCTCCAGCAGGTCGAGCTTTACGTTTGACGGGTGCACGTCTACTCCTTCCTCCTCCACGGTCTTGCAGTGGACGGTGCGCAGGGCCCGGTGCTTTTGCCCCTCCTCCTGAATGATGGAGAGCTGGTATCGAAGGACGTGCAATTGATCGGCCTCCCGCTCGGGCACCATCAGATACCCCTCCTGCAGGTACGACGGCACAATGCCGACCGTCTCCAGCTCCATGTTGTCCTCCACGTGCTCATAGACGCTTCGGCCCTCCTCGATTGCCTCCCGGATGTGGGGAAGCGCCCACCGGATCAGGTCCTCCACGACGGCCATCTCCGTGTCCTCCAGCTCCGGCCACTCGTAGGACAACGTTTTCTCGTCCCAGTCGACCCCCGCAATCTGGCCGGTCTCTGGGGTGCGAAAGTCCTCGGTCCGCTTCAGCACAGTCATGAGCCCGCCGTGCAACTCCGCTAGGCGACCGAGGTGGGGATAGACCCGTTGCTTGTCAAAAGCCGTTCGGGCCCGCTTGAGTCCGCTGAGGATCTGGTACTGCGTGCGTTCAACGTCGTCAACCGCTCCGGTAAAGAGTTCGAGGCTAAGAGGCTGCATAATCGAGGGATTTGTGTTAAGCGACGATCAACGGCATGTATAGAAATCATGTACCGCAACGTCAATCCCTACAGCCAAGACCATTCCAAATCACTGCCGTCCGCCACAAATCCTCCGCCAGATCCACAACTCATGACTCATCAAGTCATGACGCATCGGCCCATGGAGTTCTCCCCCCCCCCTCTGAACGACAGCATGCCGGCACGATCCCCGCCGCAACCGATAACAGTGCCCCCCCGTCAGTCCGGTCGAAGCGCCTCCATCATTGCCTTCACCTGCTC
>CAYULG010000072.1:0-12072 GCA_964445365.1 uncultured Salinivenus sp.
AAGCGTGTGGAGCGGATGAATCAGGGACGGATTCGATAGCGGTTGCCCCTCGGGCCGAATGCAATGACTTCCGACTGGCCCCCTCGCGTCTACGTACTCCTCACGCTCGGCGTGCTTAGCTTCACGCTGGCGCCGATCCTCGTCCGGTGGGCGGGGGACGTGCCGGGGATCGCAATCGCGGTTTGGCGCACCGTGACGGCGGCCGGAGTGCTTGTGCCGGCGGCCTGCGCCCGGCGGATCGACGGAGAGATGCGCCGATTTTCGGGGTGGGATGTGCTGCTGATTCTGGTGTCGGGCGTGTGTCTCGGGCTTCATTTCATTGCGTGGATTGAGTCGCTTTACCATACGACCGTAGCCAGTGCGTCGGTCTTCGTGACCTCGAGCCCGATCATTCTGGCAGGCCTCGGGTACCTGATCCTCGGCGAGCGGCTGTCGGTGGGGACGGTCGGTGCCATCTTCGTGGCCGTGTTCGGCGCGGCGGTCATTGGGTGGGCCGATGCGGGAACGGTTATGCTGGGGCAGGGAGCGATGTGGGGGAATGCGCTGGCCCTCGGGGCCGCCGTGCTCGTGAGCCTCTACCTGCTCATTGGTCGCATGGTGCGGCAGAAGGTGTCCTGGTTGGCGTACGTGACCCCGCTCTATTCGGTCGCGGCGGGGACGGCCCTCGTTGCGGCGTGGGGGAAGGGGGTCCCGCTGCTGGGCTACTCCTGGGAATTCTACGGGTTGAGCGCGGGGCTGGCCCTGGGGCCGCAGGTGTTGGGGCATGGGTCGTTCAACTATGCCCTGCAATACGTCTCCGCGGCCATCGTGGGCATGCTGGCGCTGCTGGAACCGGTGGGTGCATCGATTCTCGCGTTTTTTCTGTTCGGGGAGGTGCCTCCGCCCGCGTCCCTTTTGGGGATGGTCGTCGTGTTGGCGGCCGTGGCCGTCGTCGTGTGGCGGCAGAACCGCCCGGTGTCCGAGAACAGTGCTCCCGGCTAGCGAGGGAGGGGGCGAGGGGTCGTTCGGTTCGGGCCGAGAAAGCGGCTGGCGGGGAGGTCGGAAAACGCCCGTCGGCCCCGAAGAAAGTAATCTACGGGGGCGAGGCCGCGGTAGGGGGGCAGTACCGTGGGATCGGCCTCGTCGGGTCGCTGGTCGGTGTAGTGGCGCCGCATTCGGAAGGCATCCCGGTACGCGCGGACGACAGCTTTTGCTTCTTTCCAATGTCCGGTGCTGAGCATGCGGCCCAACGCGGCGGCGTCGCAGGGCATGCGCACCAGCAGCGTCCGTCGCCACGCGGACGGCGGCAGGTTTTTGTAGAGCAACAGGAGGCCGTTGCGGAAATTATAGTAGGTCTTTTGGGGCGAGCTCTGGGGAAGAGACGCGCCGCCGATGTGGTAGACCGTGCTTTCGGGCTGGACACGCACCCGATAACCGTGCCGCTGCAGCCGCCAGCAGAGGTCGATCTCTTCCATGTGCATCTCAAAGTGCTCGTCGAGCAGGCCGACGTCGTTGAGGGCTGAGCGGCGGAGGAGGAGTGCGGCCCCCGTGGCCCAGAACACGTCGCAGGCGTCATCATACTGACCGCGATCGGGTTCCATGGTGTCGAAGAGGCGCCCGCGGGTAAATGGGTATCCGGCCCGATCCATGAACCCGCCTGATCCCCCTGCGTATTCAAAGCGCCCTCTGTCGTCGTACTGGAGGAGCTTTGGTTGGACGGCACCCACGTCGGAATGAGTCATCATGGTCTCGACCAAAGGGCGGAGCCAGCCTGGCGGGACCTCCACGTCGTTGTTGAGGAAGAGAATGTACTTCCCCGTTGCATGAGGCACGGCGGCGTTGTTGCCACGGGCAAAGAGCCAGTTGTCGGGGTGCCGGACGATCTTGACCGACGGATACTCGCGGGCGATCCAGGCCGCCGAGCCGTCCGTGGAGGCGTTATCGGCAAAAATAATCTCGAGATTCGGATAGTCCGTCGCGAGAACGGACGGCAGGCACGCCTGCACCAGCGACCGGGCGTTCCAGGAGACGATGATGATGGAAACGCGTGGGGCAGTAGCCATAGGCAGCCGAGTCGTGACACACGTCAGCGGTCCACTGTGGGCTCGGGGGGCGCGGGAGGTTGGGCGCACCGCAACGAGACCTACAAAAGATAAGAACCAACGAATCCAAATTTGCCGGGGGAGCGAATAGGATTCTGTGAGATAAAATACTTTCTGACGGCTCCGATGCACCTTCTCGCCGTTTGGTCTTCGCCCACGCCCGCATCTGCTTTCTCCTATGAGCCAGATCGACGCCCCGACCATTTCGGACGCCCGTCGGGTCATGCGGGAGCAGTGGGGGTACGAGGAGTTTCGGCCGGGTCAGAAGGCGGTCATCGAAGCGGTCCTTGCCGGAAACGACGTGCTGGGTGTGCTGCCGACGGGCGGGGGGAAGTCGCTCTGTTACCAGGTGCCCGCGTTGCTGACTGACGGCGTTGTGCTCGTGGTTTCGCCCCTGATTGCCCTCATGCAGGATCAGGTGGAGGGGCTTCGGGCGGTGGACATCGACGCAACCTTCATCAATAGCACGATTCCGACGCACGAGGTCGAACAGCGCTGGACGGACGTGGAGCACGGGCGGTACGACCTGCTCTACTTGGCCCCCGAGCGATTGACGACGGACGTCTTCCGGGCCCGTGCCGAGCGGCTGAACGTCTCGCTCCTGGCGGTAGACGAGGCGCACTGCGTGAGCGAATGGGGACACAACTTCCGGCCGGACTACCTGGAGATCCCCGAGGCGCGCTCGCTGGCAGAGGAGCCGCCCACGATTGCGGTGACGGCCACCGCCACACCCGCTGTTCGGCGAGACGTTGTCCGGCTCCTGGATGTGCCGGAGGCAAAAGAGGTTGTGCGGGGCTTCGACCGACCCAACATCGTCTGGTCGGTCTTCCGCACCGAGAAGAAGTGGGCAAAGCTGCGGGACGTGGTGGAGGGGGTCGAGGGGACCGGCATCGTCTACGCGGCCACGCGGCGGGGCGTGGAGCGCTGGACGAAGCGGCTCCGCAGCCTCGGTGTGGCGGCGGCCGGGTACCACGGTGGCATGGACGCTGGGGACCGGGAGGCCCGTCAGCAGGCCTGGGTGGACGACGAGGTCCGCGTCATGGTGGCGACGAATGCCTTTGGCATGGGAATCGACAAGCCGGACGTGCGGTTTGTGGTCCACGTCGACGTGCCGTCGTCTTTGGAGGCGTATTACCAGGAGGCCGGGCGGGCGGGGCGCGACGGGGAGCAGGCCCATGCCGTGCTGCTCTTTCGGGAGCCCGACGCCGACACGCAGGAGGCATTGATCGAATCGGCCCACCCCACGGCCCCGGAAGTGCGGGCCGTGTACGACGCCGTCTGCAACGTGGGGCAGGTGCCGATCGGGTCCGAGCCTGAGGGGCCGCTCGTCGTGGATCGGAACGCGGTGATGAAGATCACCGGCTTCTCGCGGGCAAAGGTGCGCACGGCGGTCGACCTTCTCGACCGGCAAGAGGCGTGGCAGCGGCTGCCCGAGCGCAAGAACTATGGCCTTATCCAGTTTCGTGCAGGGACCGACGCGATTCGCCGGTACGCCGATGAAGTGGACAACCGAGCCCTTGCACGATTCGTCCGCACGCTTCTGCGCATCGTCCACGCCGACGCGTTCTCTGAGTGGTGGCGACTGGACCTGCGATCGGCGACGGCTCGGATGGATCTCTCCCGCGAGCGGCTCAACCGCGGCCTGCGGTACCTCGACGAGCACGGCCTGCTCGACTGGCAGCCGCCGGGCGCGGCTCTCCAGGTGGAGCTGTCGTTCCCGCGCTCCGGGAAGCTCCCGGTGGACGACGGGGCTGTGCAGCATGCTCGCCAGCGCGCCGAAACGCGCCTCCGGTACATGCTCCGCTACGCCCGGGGCGTGACGTGCCGGCGGCGGTTCCTCCTGACGTACTTCGGCGAGGCGAGCCCGGAGACGTGTGGGGCCTGCGACGTGTGCCTGAACCGCCACGAGCCCGCCGTGATTACGCCCGACGACGAGCCGATTCTCCGCACCATTCTGGAACGGGTGGCGGCGGGCACCCAGCGGGGCGACTGGTTTGCGGATGCCCCGGCACCCCGACATCGGATCGACGCTCTGGTGAATTGGCTTACGACCGAAAAGTATCTGACGATGGATGATCCCCTCGATGGCCGATTTTCCCTCACTGAAAAGGGGGAAAAAATGCTGAACTAGGCAGGCCGGCGTTTCCCCCTCTCGGTTATCGACGTTGCTCCCGTGCCTCTTTCGACATCCGTTCCTGAAGAGAGTCGGGAAGCCCGGGCGACGAGGAGGGGCCATATCGGCGGCGGCTCGTGATCGCCTTGAGAGTGTCGATCACGTTGTTGTAGAGGGACGAGAAGGCATCGGGGTGGCGCGTGTAGTACTGAAGGGTGGCCCGGAAGTCCTCGCGCTGGACGCCTTGGTGGGTCAGGAGCGAATCGTACAGCCCGGCGGGAAGGGACGCAGGGCGAGCTTTGCGCGCGGAGAGGAGGTGAATATCCACGAGGATGCGAGAAAAGGTGCTGTCGCTCAGGGGCGGGTCCTGCGAGGCAACTGAGCACGCGCCAAACAGCAGGGAACTACCCACCAGAAGACAAAGAAGGGCGGGAAGAAGGGCCTGTTTCCACGATGGGAGCATAAATAGAGGCATTCGCCCGGGCTACTCGGCGGCGGCAACGGCAGTCGAATCGGCGTTCGCCTCGTCGGCTTTCGTCCGAAAGGTGTTGGCCATGACCTCCATCTGGCGAATAAACTGGAGCTTGTCGAAGTCCGGAGCGAAGACCGACCCGTGAAGCAGATAGAGGCGGTCGGAGGGACGGTCGTAGAATGCGTAGGCCACAAAAGGACCGCCCCCGGCGCCCGGAATAAACCCGTCCGACTCGTCCCGCGGCTCCACGAAGTGCCAGAGCCCTCGTGTCTTGTATCCGTATCGCTCCAGGGGATTGGTCTCACGGGTCTCGAGGGAGCGCCGATAATCGATGCGAACGAAGCCGGAGACGTTGCCCCGGAGGTGTTCGCGGGTCAGCGAGTCGTGAGTGGCGTAAATCCACTCCGGCGTCAGTTCACTCGGGCTCGCGTTCTCCTTGTAGTAGACAAAAAACTCGCGGCGCGTCTGGGCGAGGAGGCGGCGCAGCCAAACAAAGCCTTCGGTTTCGGTCGTGGTGTCAACGGCGACCTGAAAGTCGTGCTGTACGTTCACGGCAAAGCCGTGGCGGTCCATGAGGGTATCTTCCACGGCAAACTGGCGGGCGTCGTCGTACATCTCTCGATTCATCCGCTGAAGGGTGATATCGTTGAGGGAGCGCTTTATTTGCGCTCCCTGATTTTTGAGCACCTCACTCAGGGCCTCGGGCGTAGCGGCGGTCACGTAAAAGACCCGCTGGCTGCGCCGCCAGAGGTCCGGCTTATCCACGAGGGCCGACTGCCCGTTCCGAATGGCCTTCTGTGCCTTGTCTGACAGACGGCGTCGCAGGAAATTGGCTTCGTTGGTCGAGTCGCTGAGGGGAGCCGCGATGACGACGTTCTTGAGGTCCTGGATGCTCTCGTAGGCCCGCTCGTCGCTGAGTTCCAGGTGCCGAACCTCAAAGTGACGCTCGGGTTGCGGAAGGGTTTCTACCCACGGCGTCACAGTTTTGCGGAAGGCCTCCCCGGCGGGCCCTGCCCAGCGGGCGCTATCCATGACGACCGTGACTTCTCCTTCTTTGCCGATGGCCCGGGGCCGGTAATCGCCTTCACAGCCGACGAGCGGACCGAGAAGCACGACAGTGAGCCCGACCGCCAAAAGGGAACGGACGGTCGACGGAAACCAAGCGTTCATATGGGACCGAGAGCAAGTCCAGGAAGTGAGGCGATTGGTAGGGATCAACAGAGGACCGCCCGGTGTGCTCCCTACCCCCGGGCAATGGCGGGACGGTTGTGTGTTAAACCCGTGGTCGAGCGGGAGAGACTCGCCCGTCCTTGAAGGGGACGGAACCAGTCCCCCGTAGCTAAGGGGCATTGTGAGACGCAGCCCGGAGACATGTCGTGAGACCGGTTCCCGCCGCCGACCGACTCTACGCCGCTGGGGCGGGGTCTCCATGTTTAAGGCGTCGGGCAAAGGCCGCGACGGCGTCGAGTCGCTCGTCCATGGGCGGCTGCTCCTCGTCCCAGAGCTCCTCTATGCGGTTGATGAGGGCAGAGCCGACGATGAAGCCATCCGTTCGACGGCTTAACTCCATCGCGTCCTCGTGCGTCTTGATGCCGAAGCCCACGAGCAGGGGATTCTGCTGGACCAACCCGCGCGCTCGCTGGAGGTACTCGTCCACGGTAGGCGCGGCGTCGAGGTCACTGCCGGTGAGGCCGGTGACGCTCACGGCGTAGACGAAGGCCGTGGCGCGTTCGTCGACCGCGCGAATCCGGTCGTCGGACGAGTTGGGGGCGATCAGAAAAACCAGGTCAAGGGCATGCTCGGCCGCCGCCTCGGTCAACGCATCGCTCTCCTCGGGGGGCAGATCGGGGAGGATGAGGCCGTCGACACCGGCCGCCGCCGCGTCCCGGCAAAAGTCGTCGACGCCGTACTTGAGCACCGGATTTACGTAGCCCATGAGCAAGAGGGGCGTGTCACTGTCCGCCCGAAACGCTTCTGCCCGACGAAAGGTGTCTTCCATGGTGACGCCGTGGTCGAGGGCGCGCGCACTGGCCTTTTGGATGGGGCGTCCCTCGGCCAAGGGGTCGCTAAAGGGCATGCCGAGTTCGATGAAGTCGACGCCCCCGCGGTCGAGGGCGTGGAGAAGGGGAACCGTGGCGTCAGGGGTGGGGAAGCCATCGGTGAGAAAAAGGCCCATGGCCTTCTCTTCGCGGGCGCGCAGGGCCTCGAAGGTATCGTCGAGTCGGGGCATGTTTGGGTACTGGGGGGTGGGAAAGTGAGCGCGGAAGAGAGTGTGAGGCGGTGACGAAGATTCGCACGGCCCACACGCCCCTGTGCAGTCACACGTGCTTGGCGATGGTGTCCATGTCTTTGTCGCCGCGACCGGAGCAGTTAAAAACCAGGACGGCATCCTCCCCCCGCTCCTCGGCCAGGGAACGGGCCAGGTTCGGCAGGATGGTCATCGCGTGGGCCGTTTCGAGGGCGGGAATGATGCCTTCAGTTTCGGAGAGAAGCTGTACCCCTTCGAGCGCCTCGTCGTCGGTGACGGGGTGGTAGGTAACCCGGCCTGTGTCGCGGAGATGGGCGTGTTCGGGACCCACGCCCGGATAGTCGAGGCCGGCGGAAAGCGAATGAGCGAGGTCGATTTGTCCTTCCCGATCCTGAAGGAGGTAACTCATCGCGCCGTGAAGCACGCCGGGCGAGCCCTTCGCCAGGGTCGCGGCGTGGTCGCCGTTGAGGCCCTCGCCGGCCGCCTCGGCTCCGTGCAACTGCACGTGCTCGTCGTTCAAGAACGGGTGGAAAATGCCCATGGCGTTGGAGCCGCCGCCCACGCAGGCCGCGATGGCGTCGGGGGTTTCGCGGCCTTCAACCTCCAGCAGTTGCTTGCGCGTCTCCGTACCGATGACGCGGTGGAAGTCGCGCACCATCATGGGGTAGGGGTGCGGGCCCACGACGGAACCGATGATGTAGAGGGTGTCGTCGGGGTTGGAGACCCAGTCGCGGATGGCTTCGCTCGTGGCTTCCTTGAGCGTTTGGCTGCCGGTGGTGACCTCACGCACCTCAGCCCCCATCAAACGCATCCGCTCTACGTTCAACCGCTGCCGCTCGATGTCCTCCGCCCCCATGTAGATGATACAGTCGACCCCGAACTTGGCGCACACCGTGGCGGTGGCGACGCCGTGCTGCCCGGCCCCGGTCTCGGCGATGATCCGATCCTTGCCCATGCGGTTGGCCAGCATGATCTGGCCGATGGTGTTGTTGATCTTGTGGGCGCCCGTATGGCAGAGGTCCTCCCGCTTGGCGTAGATCCGCGCGCCGCCGATGTGCTCGGTCAGGCGATCACAGTAGGAGAGGGGGGTGGGACGCCCAACGTACTCCCGAAGATGGTGCCGGAACTCCTCCTTAAAGTCGGGATCGTCCTTGTAGGTCTTGTAGGCGGCCCGCAACTCCTCAAGAACGGGCGTCAGAATTTCGGGCACGTAGGCCCCACCGTATTGGCCGAAGTGACCGGTGTCGTCGGGGGCAGAGTACGCTGTGGTGCTGGGGGTTGGCTCAGCCATGAAGGAGAAGGCGGTTGTGGAACGTGCCGGGTTAGTGTGAAGAGGAAAGCGTGATACGTGATTCACATTCGGAGGGCTGAATTCTTGCTCTATCACGGCTCAGGATTCACGTATCACGGAAATTGCATTCCGGGGTTACGAGGCTGATTCTTCCGCCAGGTCGCTTTGCACAGAGCGGAAGGCCTCCATGAACGCGTCAATCTTTGCGAAGCTCTTTTCGCCCGGGGCGTCTTCGAGACTGCTGGAGAGGTCGACGGCGAAGGGGCGCATCGTTTCGATGGCCCGACGCACGTTGTCGGCGTCAATGCCACCGGCCAAAAACAGCGGGTACTCGTCGGAGAAGTCGCGGGCGAGGCGCCAGTTGAACGACTCGCCGGATCCGCCCCAGACGCTGGAATTGTGGGTGTCCAGCAGAAAGTAGTCGGCCTCGTCCTCGTAGCGCTCGAAGAGCGTGCCGAGCTGTTCGGGGGAGGCGTCGTTGCGCACGTGGATGGCCTTGATCACGGGACAGTCCACCTGATCGACGACGTGGGGCGGTTCCTGGCCGTGGAGCTGGGCGAACTCGAACCCAGCTTTTTCGACGGCCTCATTGATCTCCGCGGCGCCGTCGTTGACGAACACGCCGACGGGGGACGGCCCGTGCACCCACTCGATGATGTCGCTGGCGAGGGAGGGAGGCGCGTAGCGGGGGCTGTCCTCGTGCTGAATGAAGCCGAGATAGTTGGCCCCGGCCCCGGCCAGGTACCGTGCATCTTCCAGTTCAGTGATGCCACAGACTTTCAGTTCGATGTCCATGATGGGGTCGGTTTACGACAATGAGGGGAGGAATGGGCGGAGCTGAAGAGACAGCCAGGCATTCAGTCCTTCCGTCTGCCCTGCGTTCCCAACTATTAGGCTCGTTCGTAAGCAATTTTCTTCGCTCGGTCTCGCAGATCCGAAAGCGCCTCGCCCGGCGTGTCGGCCCGCATAAAGTGCTCACCGATCAGCACGCCGTTGATCCCGGCTTTCCGGAGACGGACGAGGGTCTCCGGATCCTCGAGGCCGCTCTCTGCCACCCGGCCCACATTGCGGGGCACGTTCTCGAAGATCCGGAGTGAGTTTTCGATGTCGACCTCGAACGTGGTGAGGTCCCGGTTGTTGACGCCGAGAATGTTGACCTGATCCCAGTCGATCTTCTCCAGGTCGTCCTGACTGTAGACCTCCACGAGGCAGTTCAGTCCCAGCTCGGTCGCGGCGTGATGGAGCTCCGAGAGCTGCCCCACGTCGAGCGCCGTGGCGATGAGGAGTACCGCGTCGGCGCCCACGGCCCGCGCCTCAACCAGCTGGTAGGGATCGATGATGAAATCTTTGCGGAGCAACGGGGTGTCTTGGACGTGCGCCCGGATCCACGCCAGGTGTTCGATGGAGCCCTGAAAGTGAATCGGCTCGGTGAGGACGCTGATGGCCGATGCGTCGTTGGCGGCATACGTCTGGGCGATCTGTGCCGGGTCGAAATGCTCGCGGATCTCGCCCTTCGACGGTGAGGCTTTCTTCACCTCCGCCAGGAACGACATGCCCTTCTCCTTCAGCGCTTCAACGAGGGAGAGAGAGTCGCGATCGCTGTAGAAGGGGCGGTCCTTCAGCTCCGCGATAGGGGTTTCCTGCTTCCGCTGCTCGACCAGCTCGCGGGTATCCTCGATGATTTCGTCCAGTACGTTGCTCACGGCCGTTCAAGTGTGGATGTGTGGATGGATGAAGGGGAGGAGGTGGACAGTGAGGAAGGACTGGGTTGCAGCGTTTACCCTTCTATACGTCCATCCCTCCAAACTTACTCAGTTGGTGCGTTCTGGGAGACGTCGGCCAGGGTTTCGAGTTTATCGAGGGCGGCGCCGGAGTCGATGCTCTCCTCGGCGGCGGCCACGCAGTCCTCCATGTCGTCGAACTTGTCGCTGGCGTGCAGGGCATAGGCGGCGTTGAGGACCGCGATGTCACGACGCGGACTGTGGTCCTCCCCGGCCAGAATGCCGTGCAAGATCTTGGCGTTCTCTTGGGCCGTCCCGCCGCGGAGGGTCGAGACGCCTGCTCGGTCGATGCCGTGCTTCTCGGGCCCGACTTCGCGGCTACGGGCGACGGGGTTGTCCTCGGAGGCGTCGTACTCGAACAGAGTTGTGGCGGCGGAGACGCTGACCTCGTCCATCCCGTCGTCGGAGTGGAGGGTGATCACGTGGTCGGCGTCCAACTGAGCCAGGATGCGCACCATCGTCTGGGCCGTTTCCGTGTTGAAGGCGCCCACAATCTGGCGCGTGACCCCGGCCGGGTTGCAGAGGGGCCCGAGGATGTTGAAGAAGGTGCGCACGCCCAGCGACTTTCGCACCGGCATCACGTGCTTCATGGCTGGGTGGAAGAACGGCGCGAAGAGGAAGGCGATGCCCACCTCGTTCAGGCAGTATTCGACGCCCTTTTTCTTGAGTTCGATCTCGACCCCCAACTCCTCCAGGACGTCGGCCGAGCCGGACTGTGAGGACACGGAGCGATTGCCGTGTTTGGCGACGGTCACGCCCGCGCCCGCAGCGACCAGGGAGGCAGTGGTCGAGATGTTGAACGTGTCGGCGCCGTCCCCGCCGGTGCCGCAGAGGTCCACGGCGTGGGGGTCGTCGAGCGCTACGTCAACCGCAAACTCGCGCATCGTCTTGGTAAAGCCGACGAGCTCGTCCAGTTTCTCCCCGCGCGATCGGAGGCCAAGCAGGAGGGCGGCCATGTGTTCGGGCAGGGCCTCTCCGCTCATCATTTGCTGCATGGCGGCCTGGGCCTCGGACCGCGAGAGCGGGTCGCCGTCGGCAATGATTTGTAGAAACTCCTTCACAGCTTGGTTTTGGTTGAGCGTTAGGTGTTGAGCGTTGGGCGTTAGGCGTTGGGGATTGCGCTTCGGGCTATCCGTACCTCGTTGTCCCCAACGGGGGTCAGGTCGCCGGGGAGAGGCGGCTGTCGTCCCAGACGCGTCGAAGCCAGTTTTCGATGATCTTCGGCCCGGCCTTCGTCATTACGCTCTCCGGGTGAAATTGGATGCCGTAGAGCGGATAGGTGCGGTGCTGGAGGCCCATGATGGTTCCATTTTCGGCCTCCGCCGTTACCTCGAGGGCATCGTGAGGAAAGGTGTTGGGGGCTACAACCAGGGAGTGGTAGCGGGTGGCGTCGAACGTTGGATCGATGCCCTCGAAAATGCCTTTACCGGTGTGCTGGACCGGGCTGGTCTTGCCGTGCATGAGCTCGTCGGCCTGTACGATCTCGCCGCCGAACACCTCCCCGATGGCCTGGTGCCCCAGGCACACGCCGAGAATGGGGGTCGCATCCCCGAGTTCATGGATCACGGGTTCCGTAATGCCCGCCTCGGCCGGTCGGCCGGGGCCGGGGGAGATCAGAATGCCGTCCGGATCCATCGCCTCGACCTCTTGCAGCGAGAGGTCGTCGTTCCGCACCACCTCCAAGTCGTCGGTATGGTGCCCCACGAGATGGACGAGGTTGTACGTGAATGAATCGTAGTTGTCGATGATTAGGATCATCTTTGCGTATGGGCGTCTGGGGGGATGGGAGGGCGGGAGGAGGACGAAGTTTATTTCAGGAAGGAGGTGCCAGTGAAATACTCAATGTGCTCCTCTCTACCCTGGTCTGCGGGTCCGCACCATTGATTAGCCTTGGTCATCATCTTGACCAAGCTTCCGGAAATTTGATCGTACGTCGTGTCAAGGTCTTCGTAGGTTGGTTCGTCGATACGGAAAGACTCAACCATATCGAACGAGCAAACTATTGTGGAAGAGGCGCCCAGACTCCCACACTTGCATACTCCCAAACGACGGGTTATCGGGTACGAACCAATCCAGTGAGTGAGCG
>CAYULG010000073.1:0-11877 GCA_964445365.1 uncultured Salinivenus sp.
ACGTGTCGCGCCTGAAGGAGCTGCTGGGCGTCCTCCGCTCCATCCGCGACCCCGACGTGCCGGTGACCGAGCAGGTGGAGACGGTGCTCGACTACTACCAACCGATCTTCGAGAAGGAGTACGACGAGGACTACCCGAAGCGGGAACCGGACCTGGACCACCTTGCGGGCCTCGCGGCCAACTACAACAGCCGCCAGCGCTTTCTGGAATCCCTCGCGCTCGATCCCATCGAACTGACAGCCCTGGAGCAGGAGGCCGCCGAGGACGACGAGCCGCCTCTCGTGCTCTCAACAATTCACTCCGCAAAGGGCCTCGAATTCCATACCGTCTTCCTCATCCGGGCGCTCGACGGCACCATCCCCTCGCGGCACGCGCTGCGGGAGGACGGAGGGGTCGACGAAGAGCTGCGCCTCTTCTACGTTGCCTGCACGCGGGCGGAGCAGAACCTGTTTATCTCCTATCCGATGACGCAGTACCGGCGCTCCTACGGCGAATACATGACCGACCCCAGCCGCTTTGTGGAGGACATTTCGGAGGAGGTCCTGGAGCCGGTGCAGCTCGTGGAGGAGGACGCCCCCAAGGCCGTGGAGGCCCCCGACGAGCCGGAACAGCTCCCCGAGGACACGCAGCATGCGGACGACGAGCCGAACCCAGCGGAAACGCCGTCGGGTCGCCCAAATCAAGACCCCTCTGATGCCGATGGGCTCCCGTTTTGAGTCCGCCTCGCCGGCAATGACAGCGGCCCGGGCGTGCTCCGTTGAGATCTGGCGATACAGCCAGATAGACGTATGAACGAATGCATCCAGCCCTCCATACGTCCGGCCGTCCATCCCGGAGTCTCGACAACCAAATTCTCAGGATAGGGACATGAGGAGCCGAAAGGGAGCGTCTTCGTCTCATCACCCAACCACATCCCCTCCAAAATTCGTTCGCTTTGTCATGGATCTGAGGCACGACCAGTCGGCATTCCGCGACGCGGAGGCCGTGGCGGACATTCCCCTCGATATTGCCGAGATTGGGATGGAGCGGCTCGACCTGATCCGCCGCCTCAACGTTGCGATCTTTGAGGACGAGCACATCATCAACACGTTCGACCGGGACGACATCCTCATGCTCGCGGGCTGGAGTGAGGGGACCGCCGTTGGCTTCAAGCTCGGCTACCGGCTTGACGACACCACGTTCTACAGCGCGAAGGGGGGCGTCAAGGAGGCCTATCGGCGCAGAGGCGTCGCCCGTGCGCTCCTGTACGCTATGCTCGACGCCGTCGAGGCGCGCGGCTACGAGCGCTTCGTCTACGACACATTCCCGAACAAGCATCCCGGCATGACGGTGATGGGGCTCGACGAGGACTTCACGGTGGTCCGCGCCGGCTACAGCCCGCGCTACCAGGACTACCGCCTCCGCTTTGCCCTCCCGCTCGACGAGACAAGCAACGGTCCGGCGTAGCACTGATCGAAGGGGGGAAACTCGTGTGCTTAGAACGCACGATGGGGCAGAGAACGCATGGGCGAGTGGGAGAAAGGGGGGATTCCACTGTGCCGAAACCGGTCGTGCAAAGTCGTCATTCCAGTGTGATCGATTCTTGAACCTTCGGGAGCTATTTTCTCCCACCCTCCCGCTCTCCCTCTCTCCCACTCCCCCTTTCCCACCCATGGATCGCGACGCCGCCAAACAGGCCGCCGGCGAGGCGGCCGCCGCCCTTGTAAACGACGGCATGCGACTGGGCCTCGGCACGGGCTCGACCACTGCGCATGCCCTGAGGGCCATCGGCCACAGGATACGGACCGACGGACTCGATGTGCGGGGCGTACCCACCTCTTTCGCGGCTGAACGGCTGGCCCGGCGCCACGGCATTCCGCTTACAACCTTCGACGAGGGCCCGAAGTTGGACCTTGCCATCGACGGGGCCGACGAGGTCGACGATGTCCTGCGGCTTATCAAGGGGCGTGGTGGCGCCCACACCCGAGAGAAAGTGGTAGCGACCCAGGCCGAGCGCTTTGTCGTGATCGTCGATCCGTCGAAGGACGTCGCTCAGCTCGGCACCGAACACCCCCTTCCCGTCGAAGTGCTCCCGATGGCCGAGACACCGGTCTCCCACGCACTGGAAACCCGAGGCGCCCGGCCGGAACTACGCATGGCCGACGCCAAAGACGGCCCCGTCGTCACCGATCAAGGATTCTGGATTGTAGACGCGCACTTTCCGGAGGGAATCGGCGATCCGGAAGGCCTACGTCACCGTCTCGATGCCCAGCCGGGCGTGCTCGACCACGGCCTGTTCTTGGACGTGGCCTCAGATATCATTGTAGGTCGCCCCGATGGGGAGACCACACATCGAACGGCCTAAACGCTCATTCTGCCCGGCCGCAAGAGCCCAAAAGAAAAGCGCACCGCCTCCCGACTGCAGTCGGAGACGGTGCGCTCGAAGAAAACGGATCGGACGGAGGATCTACTGAAGCTTGAACGTCACCGGCAGAGACATTTGCACCTTCACAGGGTTGCCGCGCTGCTGGCCCGGCTCACAGTTGAGCGTCTTCACGGCCCGCTTGGCTTCCTTGTTGAGCAACTTGTGCACACCACGCGTCACTTTCGGATTGGTCACGTTTCCTTCCTCGTTGACGACGAACTGCACGAAGACACGACCTTCAATGCCCGCCTTCTTCGCAAAGCTCGGATACTCTACCTCCTCCTGAAGCGCCTGCACACCTCCACAATCTGGCTGATTCTCGACGACCACGAAGATCTCATCCTCTTCCTCCTCTTCGGGTTCAGGCGGCCCCTGGTCGGTATTCAGGCGTTCCTCTAAGTCGAGAGAAGCGCTGAAGTCAACATCCTCATTGTCGATCGTTTCATTATTCGGGACCTCGACCGGCACCGGGGGCTTGGGCGGGGGCGGGGGTTTGGTCTCTTGCTCCGTTTGCTGGATCTCCTCCATCTCGACGGTCTCTTGCTCCTGCAGATTCACCTCAAAGGTCTCGCCCGGGCGATAGTCAAGCTGGAACGCCACGACGAGGAGGAGCAGCGAGAGGGTCAGACCGACCTGAACAAAAAGCCGATACCACTTCCGGAGGTCTGCCCCTTCTTCTTTGCGCAAAGCCATGGGTCAAGTGCCGTTGTTTTCGGAGTGCGATGCCGCTGGCGGCAGGAATCGATTATTTCGGGACCTTCGCTTACTTCGTCTCCAAACGGGTGTTTCGCCGGAGTGAAACCAGGAGGGAAAAGGGGCAATCAGGGGTCTCGCAGAGCCCGGTTCGGTTCCGGTCCCCACCGAACGAAAAGATGGTAACCAACCACGGCAACGAGAAGCCCCCCTCCGTTTGCGAGGGCGTCGTACGGGTCGCCCAAGCGCTGCAGGGGCAGGACGTGCTGATACACCTCGGTCCCTACTGCGAAGAGGAGCCCCCCTCCCAGAACATAGAATGCCGACCACCGAAGCGGCCCCGACGCCTCACCACTAGGGGGACAGAGGGCCCGCATCCACAGGACACCGAAGCCCGCGAAGAGACCGAAGTGAATGGCCTTGTCGGCGTTGAGGGCCGGCTCGATGGGGGTAAGCGACGGCGCGGGGATGGAGCAGGCCGCAACAATACCAATCGTCCAGAGGAGGGCCAGCCATCGATAGTGGCGTGTCGAAAGGGAGGGAAGAAAGCGCATTGGGACCGTCGTTTGCAGCGTGGAGGGACAGCCGGTCGGGACGTCCGACGGGCCGACAGAGAGCGATGGCTGTTCATGAGGCGTCTACCCCAACCCGGCCCCGATCCGATCACGCGCGGCTCGCGGCAGTTCGTCTACTAGGTCGGCGGCCGTCATCGTGCGGGGATCGCGGGTAGAGGCGTACTGCTGCGCGGCGGCCCCGCCCAGGTGAAGGGCCGCCGCGGCAGCGTGGATGGGCGACATCCCCTGCGCGAGCAAGCCCGCGCACTGCCCGGCCAGCACGTCACCGGTGCCCGCCGTAGCAAGGGCGGCGGTCCCCGTGCTCCCCAGGTAGGAACGCCCATCCGGGCCGGCCACGATGCTCGGCTGTCCCTTCAACAGGAGTACGACGTTCCACCGTCGCGCATACTCCTGAGTGATTCGGACCCGGTTGTCGAGGTCGCCCTCGCCCGTGAGCCGTTGGAACTCCCCGGCGTGCGGCGTGAGAATCCACGACCCGTCGGCGGGTTCGGTCCAGTCCGCGTCGAGGTCGGCGAGGGCGTTGAGGCCATCGGCGTCAATGACCAGCGGGGCGTCCGTGGCCTGGACGAGGCGATGGACGAAGCGCCGGGTGCCCGGGGCACGGCCCAGGCCCGGGCCCACGAGCAGGGCATCGCTTCGTTCGCTGGTGACGCGGTCGGCGGCCTCCGGCGCGAGTCCCTCGTCGGTCGTCGACAGCGGGAGGGTAGGGACAGTTGTCAGCTTGCCGGCGATCGCGGCCTGTGCCGACTCGGGACAGGCGCACGTCACGTAGCCGGCCCCACTGCGAGTCGCCGCTTTCGAGGCCAGGACGGGAGCCCCGGAAAACCGCGTACTTCCCCCGACGACCATTGCCGTGCCTACGCTGTACTTGTACGCGCCGGGCGGACGGGTCGGCCACCAGTCTCGCACGGCCGCATCCGTCGTCCGGCGCACGCAACCCGGCTCCCGGGCCACACGGTCGAGCACGAAGGCGGGAATGCCAATGTCCACTCCCTCAACCGGCCCGGTGTGCGCGGGTCCGTCCCCCACGAGGAGGCCCACCTTCGGCGCAGCCATCGTGATCGTGCGGTCGGCCTGCACAGCAGTGCCCAGCACCGCGCCGGTGTCGCTGTGGAGCCCGGTGGGCACGTCGATCGCGACGGTGGGGGCCGACCGCTCGTTGACCCACTCGACGAGGCTGCGGATGGGCTCGCGAAGGGCACTCGTGAGGCCGGTCCCGAGGAGGGCGTCCACGTACAGGCGTGGAGCGAGCCGGTTGGCGATCTCCGTGAGGTCGTCGAGGGTGTCGAGCGTGGCAATCGTGAGCCGGTCGTCCGCACCCTCGTCTCGACGCTGCTCCAAGAGGTCGAGGTTGCGGGCCGGATCGTTCCGAAGGGCATCGGCCTCACTCGTAAGCACCACGTGGACGCGGGCCCCGGCCCCGAGCAGGCGGCGGGCCACCACGAGCCCGTCGCCCCCGTTGTTGCCCT
This sequence comes from uncultured Salinivenus sp., assembly GCA_964445365.1. Taxonomy (GTDB): domain Bacteria; phylum Bacteroidota; class Rhodothermia; order Rhodothermales; family Salinibacteraceae; genus Salinibacter. The sequence continues at coordinate 5,142 of CAYULG010000073.1, forward strand.
TGCCGCAGAGCACCATGACGGCCGCTCCCTCCAGCGGGCCGTACGACGATTCTATGATGTCAGCACACCCCCGCCCCGCCGACTCCATGAGCGTGAAGCTCGGGATGCCGTACTCCTCGATCGTATGTCGATCGGCCTCCCGCATCGCATCGGCCGTAAGGGCAGGCGGCGCTGGTTGGTCGGTCGGCACGTTTGGCATGGGAAAATGGATTTTTGTGAGCAGTACGCAGAACGAGCAGGGTTCTCAGTTGCCCGTGGTGTCGGGGGCCGTGGTGTCGGGGGCCGTGGTGTCGGGCGCCGGAGGGGACGGGATGGGTCGCATGACAGGAATGCGCAGCGAAGCGGGAAGCACGTTGGTCCATCGAGGCCGGGAGTCGACCGTTTCGCCGCTCCAGGTCACAGGCTCGGCCGGCACATAGGAACGGATGCGCCCTCCGTCCCACCGCCCATTCTCGTTCCGGTCGAGGAAGGCCCGGAACCGAAACGTCCCTTCTGGAAGCTCACGGAACACGAACGTACTGTCGGGCGGCGTCGATAGGGTGCGGCGCTCAAGGGGAATGGTGCTTTCGGTGGGAATCAGCTCCACGACAATCGGTCCTTCGCGGGTCCCGGGGTCACGCCGGGCCGCGGGGCTCGAATCGATGCGCCCCGTGTCCGGCGGCACTGCGCCGAGCGTATCGGGAGGCCCCTCCTCTCGAAGCGAATCAACCGAATCGGGAAGGCCCCGCCGACCCGACGGTTCTCTCGGGTCTGTCTTCGTGACGCGCGTGGTGCCGGCAAGAACGGCTCGTCCTTCCAACGCCCCCAGCACCCGGCTGGTGACGCGCCGGAAGCGCCGTGTGTAAGTGGTGTCGGGGCCTACGAGGACGCGTCCGTTCACCGCTACGTCCACGATCGCCCCGGACTGGAGAGAATCCTCCGGCTGGAGCCGGTAGGTGCGCCCCTCCTCGGTGGTGACGGTATAGGGGCGGTCACGTCCCGTTGTGTCTTGCAGGGAGAGCGCCCGGCGCAGCGTGGCGCTGTCCGGCGCTTGACTGAAGCGCACGCCCGGCTGCTGGCCGGGGAGAAGGGGATACGTCCCGGCCGTGTCTGCCGACAGGTCCCCCGGCACGAAGCTGCGGAATCGCGTGCGGGTCGTGTCCGTCCGCGAGACGGCCCGGAAGCGGGCAGTGTCGGGCACGAGGCCCTGGCCGAGCGTGTCGGTGACGAGATCGGACGAGACGGGCAGCACGTGCCGCCGGGCCTCCATGGGGGCCGTGCGCAGAATGATTGCATCGGCCCGATTGGCCGCCCCGTACACGGACCGAACCGCCACTGGCGCGTCGGCGACGGAGTCGCGAAGGGCCCAGGCGTCGGGGCGCCGGTCGGCCAGTCGGACGGGCTCGTCGAAGCTGAGACGCAGGCGCTGCCGGCTCAAGGACTGTGCTCGCTGGAGACGGGGGGCGAGGGTGTCGGCCGTTGTCAGAAGCCAGGGCACGGGCACCTCGGACTGGCCGCTGTCGGCCTGGAGGGCGAGACGGGGCGGCACCGCAAACGGCTCGGGCGGATCCGGTGTGCGATTGCGATTGTTGTCCTTCAGGGCCACAACGTGGTAGCGTTGCTCCCGCATGTAGTCGAAGGTGAAGGTCCCATCATCCCCCGTCTGCGTGCGATAGGCCGGACGGTCGGGCAGCGGGGTCGGCGGAGCAGTCGCCGAGTCCGGCAGGGCGTAGGCGTAGACGTCCACCTCGGAGCGAGGCTCTGCCTGCTGTGGACCGACGACGCGTCCCTGAATCTGCCCGCGGTTGATGCGTGGGCCCGTCGAGAACGCAATGGTAATGGGCTGGTCGAGCGAGACCCCGCGGGCGTCGCGAAGATTGGTCCCCAGCGTAAAGAGATAGGTCGTGCTGTCCCGCAGCGACGACGGCAGTTCGAGCTCCACGGCCTGCCCGCTCCAGCTAAACCGGATCCGCCCGTCGAACCGGGGCGTCACCGACAGAGCCCCTGGGAGGCTGCTCCGCTCGACGTACTCCGAAAACTGAATGGTCACCGCCCGGGTGTCCGTCGGCACATTCACCGTGTCCCGCACCGGTCGCGTCTCCGCAACCGAGGGCGGCGTCTGGTCGCGCGGTCCTCCCCTCGGCGCAGCGGGGTTGGCACACGACCCAAGCAGAACGACCATCCCCCCAACCAGAAGAAACAGGAGGCCAAGAGCCCGTGTCCCCCCATTCTCTCCATCGAGGTGTGATCGTCCACGCATCCACACGTTCATCCATCCGCTCTTATGCATAGATCCCCCGCAACCGGAGGGCCTCAGCAACCTTGCGGACGCCCATGACGTACGCCCCGATTCGGAGCGAGACGTCATGTCGTTCAGCCGTTTCATACACCTTTTCGAAGGCATCCTTCATCATGCGGTCGAGGCGCCGGTTGACGCGCTCTTCCGTCCAGAAGTAGCCCTGCCGATCCTGCACCCACTCGAAGTAGGATACCGTCACGCCGCCCGCGTTCGCCAGAATATCCGGGACAACTAGGACGCCCCGTTCCTGAAGAACCTTGTCGGCTTCGGGGAGGGTGGGCCCGTTGGCCCCCTCAGCGATAATTTGCGCCCCGGTCTCCTCGGCGACCTCCGCGTCAATCTGATCCTCCTTCGCCGCCGGCACGAGCACATCTACGTCGAGCGTGAGCAACTCCTCGTTCGTGATATCGTCGGCGGACCCGTAGCCTTCGAGCGTTCCGCCGTTCTCGTCAGCATACGTCTGCAGTTCTTTAATGTCGAGGCCCTTCCCGTTGTAGTAGCCCCCGGTGATGTCGCTGACCGCCACGACCGTGCAGCCTTGCTCCGCCAGCAGTTCGGCGGCGACCGCCCCCACGTTGCCGAAGCCCTGTACGGCCACCGTACAGTCGCCCGGCACGAGGCCGAGGCGCTCCATCGCCGCCAAGGTCACGGTCATCACGCCCCGTCCGGTGGCCTCCTGGCGGCCCATCGAGCCGCCCAGCCCGACCGGCTTGCCCGTCACCACGGCATTCTCCGTCCGGCGGGCATGCATCGAATAGGTGTCGAGCACCCACGCCATGATCTGCTCGTTCGTGTTCATGTCGGGCGCAGGAATGTCCTTGTCTGGCCCAAACACGTCGAACAGATCAGCGGTGTAGCGGCGCGTGAGCCGTTCCAGTTCGTCGGGGCTCATGTCGGAGGGATCGCAGATAATACCGCCCTTCGCCCCCCCGAACGGCACGTTCACTAGCGCACACTTCCACGTCATCCAGGCCGCCAGGGCCTTCACCTCGTTGAGCGTCACGTCCGGGGCGTACCGAATGCCCCCCTTACTGGGCCCGAGGACGTTGTTGTGGATCACACGATACCCTTCGTACACCTTTACGCGGCCCGTCTCCATCTCGACCGGAATGGACGTGATGTGCATGCGCGTAGGGCGGCACAGATACTCGTAAAAGCCCGGGTTGAGCTCCAGGATTTCGGCCGCAACGTCGAAGCGCTCCATCATCGACTGGAACGGATCATCTCGGTCGAGCGGCGCCGGTTCACGGTAGACCGCACGGTCGTACACGTCGAGATTAAACGGCATGGGAAGAGAGGGATTGGGGACAAACGTGAGTAGGGAGAAGCATAAGATCCGGATGCGCCGTCAAAAAGTCGAACGTGGCGACGATTTTACCTAGAGATGTACGAACGATTGGAGGAGAGTGCAGTTGCCCTCAGCGATCCAGAGGCGCTTCCTTCTCGCTTTATTTTCGAAATCGGTCGCGTCTCGCCGACCCCCGAATGCCGCCGCCTGGACCCTCCCCACGCCGCATTCCCGAATTCCGACTTCCCCCCAATGCCGGATCCCCTTTCCAACCGGCGCCGAAAGGCCATCGCGTCTCTCACCCGGCGCCGCTCCCGTCGGCAACACGACCAGACGATCATTGAAGGCCGCCGCGCCCTCGACGCCGCTCTCGACGGGAACGCGCCCCTCCTTGACTGTGTCGTGAGCAAAGAGGCCCTCGACGACCCGGAGATCCAGCGTCTCCTCGACCGCCTATCGGTGCCGGTGTACGTGACCGACGCCGACACAATCGACGCCCTGACGGACGTGAGGACGCCGCAGGGCCTCGTGGCGGTCGTAGAGCGCCGCCTGATTGCCCCCGATGCGCTCCTCGAGCGCCTGGGCCCTGACACAACCCTTCTGCTCCTGGACGGTGTGCAGGACCCTGGGAACGCAGGCACCCTTCTGCGAACCGCGGCGTGGTTTGGTGTCGAGGCGGTGGTGGCCGGGCCCGGCACGGCCGGCCTCTACGGTCCCAAAGTGATGCGGGCCGCGGCCGGCGGCCACTGGGCCCTGACCCTGGCTCGTCTCGACGCCCCCGGCCCGCTCCTCGACCAACTGCGCCGGGCAGGGTGGGCCCTCTACGGCGCCGACCTGCAGGGCGTACAGGCCAGCGCCTGGACCCCGGACCGGCCCTCTGTGCTCGTACTTGGCAGCGAAGCTCACGGCCTTAGCCCCGCCGTGCTCGATCGCCTCGACACGCCCGTCGCTCTCCCGGGAGCGGCCCGGCGCCCGGCTGCCGAGTCGCTCAACGTCGCGGTGGCCGGCGGCATCCTCGTCTACGAGTGGATGGGAGCGTGATTGTGCAGCGGAGGTGCTCCCTTTCGCCCCCCATCAGCGCACGTTGCGTCCGAGAATGTAACATATTTGAGACCGGGGTTAGATTTCGACGGGTCGTGTGTCTACGTGGGTGCATTTCTCATTTGGGCGCACTTCTCCCAAAGCCCGGTCTCTTGGTGGGGGTCCGGGCTTTTTTCTATGCCGAAACTGTTTTTTGTCGGTCGGTGGCCCCCGTTCGTTTCCTTTTTCGTGAAGCCGCTTGGGACCGCCCCCAAGTGCCTCCTCCCATCCCGCCTCGGAGAAACGGCGGCGGCGCACATGCATTGAGCAGGGCGGTCGTTCACTGGTTCTCCCTCGAAAGATCTGGATCCCGAATACATGCCCACCTACACCATCATCGGCTTCGAAAAAGACGGGTTCGAAAGCTTTACGAACGTCGCCTCGGCCGACGAGCCCGCCCAGGCCGCCGAGAAGGCCCTTCAGGACGAGTTTATCAAGACAAAGGGCCGACGCCCCCCCGATACGGATGCGCTCGCGCAACTCGAAAACGAGACGGGCTTGTTTGTCATCGGGATCATCGAGGGAGAGCACGATAACCTCAACGCCCTCGTAGACCACTACGAGCAGTGGTGACGCAAACGACGGTCAGGAAGCAGTAGTGGCCCCGGTCCGGCGACTGGTGAGAGACGAAGTGTCGAGACAGGCTGCCGGTTGCCGAGAAACGAGAGTGAAACGCCCCGCAGCGAGGACTATGAACCCGCCGGGATCTTCTCCGTGACGAGGGTTTTTAGGGCATCGGGAGAAATCGTCTGCTGTCGCTCTACGAACGGCGTGTCGCCCTCCGCACGGAACTGTCCCGAAAAGACGATCTCACCGTCTCCGTTGGGTCCCTCAAATCGGCACGCGGGCATGCCGTCGTCGTACAGGCCCCACCCGTCGTAGACCATGCCCATCAGCGGCGTGTCGGAAGATTGGCTGTCCTCGATGATCCGCTGGCCGATCGATTTGGCGGCCAGCAGGGCGTCGTCACGGTCCAATCCGAGGTTGGTGAGTGTATCTTTCGCAGTCGTGGTGAGGGTCATGGAAGCGGAGGAAAAACTTGTGGAGAATGGCACGTAAGCATCGCGTGTATGTCCCCACCCAACCCGCCGTTCGTGCGAATGGGCGTTAAAAACGGGATCGTTAGAGAACGGCTGGTCTGTAACCCCTCCGGAACGCTCTTGGGCTGAGGACGCCAAGCAGGCCCCGCGAACCTTCCTCCCGACCTGCGATTGATCAGATGCACACTGCCTGTTGACTTTTTCTCCCGAGCCATGGCCGCAAGCATCCTCGTACTGAACGGGCCCAATCTCAATCTTTTAGGCACACGCGAGCCCGACACCTACGGCTCTGCGACGCTCGACCGTATCGAGACCGACCTGGCGGACACGTTCCCGGACGTCGCCTTCTCGTTTCGGCAAAGGAACGGGGAGGGCGCCCTCATCGACGATCTCCACGCTGCCCACGAGCAGGCCCTGGACGGCGTCGTCTTCAATCCGGGCGGGTACACGCACACGTCGGTCGCCCTGCGGGACGCAGTGGCCGCCATCGATCCCCCGGTCGTCGAAGTACACCTCTCCAACGTCCACGCCCGCGAGGACTTTCGGCGAACCTCGCGCATTGCGCCGGAATGCGTAGGGCAAATCAGTGGACTCGGGCCGAGGGGATATCACTTGGCAACGCGGTACTTTCTGAAACGTGAGGAGTGACCCGTGAATCGTGATTTCGGTTGCGCGTCTGTCGCCCACAACTACTTCTCGTCCCTGCCCCATTCCTTCGTCACTAAAAAAATCGACGTGAACTCATGGCAGGCTATAAAGGGCATTTGGTCGGTGCGGCAGTGTTTGGGATCGGGTACGTCGTTGCGCTCGGGTACGTATTCGCCATTGACGCGGCGTACCGGCAGTTTTCGGTCGTTGAGCAAGTGGGCTACCCGCTGGTCCTCCTCGTGCTCACGCTCCTGTTCGGCCTGTGGCCGGACGTGGATGTCAATTCGAAGGGCCAACGCATCTTCTATTCGATTTTCTTCGTCACGGACCTTTTCCTCATCGTGACTGAGCAGTTTCGGGCGGCGGCCTACCTTGGCCTCGTCGCCCTGCTCCCAGTGCTGA
>CAYULG010000074.1:0-11875 GCA_964445365.1 uncultured Salinivenus sp.
CGGCCGGGGCACTCATCACCGAGGCCGAAAGAAGGTGCTTGGCAAAGAGCTGCCGCGACTCGGGCGAGTCGCCGCCCAGAAAGCCGATGTAGGCCGCGAGCACCCCGCCCGCGATGGTGGCCATGCCTCCGGTCATGAGCGTCATGATCTCGCTGCGCGTCATGTCCTCCACGTACGGCTTGACGGCGAGCGGGGCCTCGGTCTGGCCGATGAACACGTTGGCCGAGGCCGCGAGCGACTCGGCCCCCGAGATCCGGAGGGTCTTCTGCATCACCCACCCCATGCCGTTCACGAGGGGTTGCACCAGCTTCAGATGGTAGAGCACGCCCATCAGCGAGGCGAAGAAGATGATGGTAGGCAATACCTGGAAGGCAAAGTTGTTGCCCTCGTCCGGATTGCCGAGATCGCCGAAGATAAACTCCGAACCTTCGTACGTAAACGAGAGCAGCGTGTCGAAGAAGGTTGCGAGGGTGTCGAAGACCATCTCACCGGGGCCGGTCTTGAGCACGAGCAGGGCAAACACGAGCTGAAGCCCGATGCCTGTAGCCACGAGGCGCCAGTTGATGGCCTTGCGGTTCGTCGAAAAGAGCGTCGCAATGCCCAGGAAAACGACGACGCCGATCACGCCACGAAGGAGAGCGACGGGAAAAGACATGTACGAGGGAAAACCGGTAAACGAGTAGTCGAAGGGGCCGGGCGTAAGATAGAAACTTGTTGCGGAATGGCAAGGGGAACCTCCTTCGTCGGGGTAGACTGATTTTCGTCCAACCTAAAAAAGCCGAAGCCGGACCATCTGCGCGGCGTGGCAATTGATAGGGGGGTGACACCCACCCCCTTTCTTCAAGACGCTGTGTATCTAGCCGATGGAGTAGGGCGACTATCCGGGTTTCGGGCATGGCATCGTTTTTGTGGAAGATAGGATGCGGACGAAAAACCTGCTTTCTGCGAATTGGAGCGCTGGATCGAACCTCTGCGGGTCATCGAAAGCGTTCGTCCATTCGAGAAGCGAGCGAATAAAAACATAAGGAAATGAGATGTGACCCGCGCAAATGCTTGTTCGAGATCCCCATTTTCTCTCGACGCACCTCGACAAGGAACGACGGGGTTTTTCGAGCCCAGCATGATTAAAAAAGTAGCCGGTTAATGTCATAAATTTATATTTTGATTCGGATCTCCAGTGTCCTTATATTCTACTCGCAGTTGCCGTTCTCCATTGCTGTGAGTGGTGGGTTGGAAAACGGAGATGACGCCAAATCCGGTGCGCAGGATCTATGAATCGATACACATCGACGAGCCACCGAACAGACACGAAATCGGGATCCGTTCTCCGTAGCGTGGTGGTCTGACAACGTCGGAGAGAGCGGCCTCGAATTGCGGAAATCTTTGCCCATCCGGGAAAGAGAAGCAGATATTTTCCCCCAAAGAGCCGAATGAGTCGGGGATCCACCTCTTCCTTTTGACATTCTCTTGCTCGACACCTCGAGGCCATATGGCCACTTCATTTCTTGCATTCACTGGCGCTCTTCTGGATGCTGTTGGGGCCAACTCATTGCTCGCTCCAGACCTATTGCCTGAGGGGTATTTGCCCTGGATGGGAGCCGGTCTGGCGCTGGGCGTGTCCCTTGCCCTAACTCCCCTAGTGCTTCGGTTGGCGCGCCGGCGCAAATGGATTGCCCATCCGAGTGGTGATCGATGGCACGACCGTCCGGTTGCCCTGTTGGGAGGAATTGCTCTCTTCGGAGCGGTAGTAGTGGGGATAGCTGGGGGCAATGCACTCGGGGTATACACGTGGCCGGTGTGGAGCGGTGCGGCGCTCATCTTTGCCGTTGGGCTGGCCGATGATCTTTGGGAGGTGCGTCCGGAGGCGAAGCTTGTGGGACAGGTCGCAGCGACATCCCTCTTACTATATGCCGGACACGCCTTCTGGAGCGGCGGTCCGTTCTGGGCGTCTATTCCCCTCACGTTTCTGTGGGTGATTGGCGTTACAAATGCCGTCAACCTGATTGACGGACTCGACGGCCTTGCAGCCAGCATTGCCATCGTAGCCGCAACGGCCCTTGCAGCAATCGCCGGAACCATCGGACAGGTTGGGCTGGCCGGGGTGGCGGCGACGCTGGCCGGGGCCAGTCTTGGGTTTTTGGTCTACAATGCCAACCCCGCCCGCATCTTCATGGGGGATTGTGGAAGCATGTTCTTGGGTTACATGCTGGCCGTGGTGGCCATCGGGGTGCAGAGCACCGGCGAGCCCATCGTCAGCACGCTCGTCCCCGTCGTCGTGCTTGCCGTGCCCATCTTCGATACGACCTTCGTCACCGTCACGCGCATTCTCGGGGGGCGTCGTGTTACCGAGGGAGGGAACGATCACACCCACCATCGACTCGTGCGCCTAGGACTGTCCGAGAAAGGAGCTGTGCTCGGACTCAGCGGCGTCAGTGCGCTCTTCGCGCTGGCGGCCCTTTCACTTCTCTGGACGACCGCACAACTGTTTCTGGCGCTTCTGCTTCTGGGGGTGGTGGCCGGTGTCTTGTTTGGGTTCTACCTCGTAGGAGGCCAATCCTACGGCCCCGCCCAGGCCGCTCAGACGCACAGCACGACGGAGCGCGTCGGGGCCGTGATGCGGGCCGTCGCTGGAGGCGTCTACTGGAAGTCGGTTGGCGGCGTTGTGGCGGACCTGATCGTGGTCGTCGCTGCGTTCATCGTGGCCTTTCACCTCCGTTTTGGGGGGGAGCCGCCAGCCGGTCCTCTCCGTATGATGGTTCAGGCCCTTCCGGGAATCGTCGTCGTCAAGGTTCTGGTCTTTTATGCCTATGGATTGTATCACGGGATCTGGCGGCACGCCGGCACCCCGGAGATCGTTCGGCTCGTGAAGGCCTCGACCCTGGCATCTGTGCTCTCGCTCGCGGGGATGGTGGGCGTCTTCGGAATCGGCGCCATCTCGGTCTCCGTCCTCATTCTCGACTGGATGATTGCGACCGGAATTGTAGGGGCAACGCGGTTTGGATTCCGGGCCTTGCGGCAGTACTTCGCCGCGCAGCGAGAGGAGGGCCGTCGTGTGCTCGTGTATGGAAGTAGTGACGAAGGGCTTCTCGTGCTCCGGCACCTGCGCCAGCGTCCAGAGCGCAACGTCGTGGGCCTGCTCGACGCCGATCAGGACCGACACGGACTGCAGGTCCAGGGCGTGGAGGTGCTGGGCGGCCCCGACAGCCTCCCTCGCCTCGTGTCGACGTACGACGTTGACGAGGTAATCGTGCCGGTCGAAAACACGACCGAGGAACAGCGGCGGCGAATCGCAAGAGCCTGCATCGAGGTCAGCGTGGTATGTCAGCACTTTGCGTTCAGACTTCAGCCGACGGTTAGAACGGAAGCCGCGCTGTCCTCGGCCTTTGGAGACGGAGCACCAGACGTGTCCCAGACAGCGTCCTCCTCCGAGTAGGGGGATGAGCCGCCCGATCTTGTCGGTGTCTCCGATTTGGGCGCCCCGAAGACCGCTAGTCCGCGCGCCTGAAAATTTCCCGCATTTCTTGGCGAAGTTGTTCGGGGAAGGCCGTCGTCACGTCCCCGACCCGAAGCGTCACCGACTGGGTCTCGGCCATTGTGAGAAAGGTTTCCTTCGAGACGAACACCTTCGTTGGACCGACCCCGTCGCTGGGAGCTTGAATGTCCCGGATAGGAAGTGGCTCGTCCCCGTACGAGATCGAGATGGTGTCCTCGGGGGAAGCGCCGATAATGCTAATCGCCCATTGGGTCGTGTCTGAGCGGGCGATGGATAGCGCCCGCGCAGAAAGCCCCTCAGCTACCCCGTGGGGGCGCTGAGTTAGGGTCACGTCTTTGCCGTAAGATCCCTCTACCATCTCAATGTTTTCCCACTGAGCGGCGGCGGAACCCACTCCGAATGCGAGAAGGAGAACAGCTCCGAGCAGAACGTTGAAGACACGAGCAAACATACGGACGCCGGTAGACGGTCTATAAGAACAACTGGAAAGGTGAACGCCCGACGGGTCCGGACGTTCGTCCTGTCGGTTGAGGTCATCAATCGTTTTCCCCCCGCCAGTCCCCCGTCCTGTGCTGCGTTCCCCCATGCAAACCCGCTCCCCGGTCCTCCGTCCCCGCACCTTCGCCGACGTGCCCTCCGTCGCGGCCGGCGTCAGCACGCGGCACGGGGGCGTCAGCGGCCCGCCGTACGATACCCTCAACCTGGGCCGTCACGTGGGCGACGATCCGAGCTGTGTGGAGGAGAACCGGCGCCGGTTCTGTGCGGCGCTCGACACGGATCCCGCCTGGCTTGCGACGGCCGGGCAGGTGCACGGCTCCACGGTCCGCGTCATCGATGCGCCCCGGCACGAGCCGTTCTGCGACGGCCTCGTAACCACCACGCCGGGCCTGCTCCTCGCCATCGCCACGGCCGACTGCGCGGCGGTCCTTCTTGCCGACCCCGTCAATCGGGTAGCGGCCGCCTGCCACGCGGGCTGGCGCGGCGCGGCGGCCCGTATCGCCGCCAAGACGGTGGACACCATGACGGATTACGGGGCCGAGCGCTCAGCGGTGCAAGCCCACCTGAGCCCCTGCATCTCGCTGGAGGAATTCGAGGTCGGGCCCGAGGTGGCGGCTCGCTTTGGCGACTCCGTGGTGCACCGGCGCGAGGATTGGTCGCGTCCGCACGTGGACCTCAAGGCCGCCCTCCGGCGTCAGCTGGAGGAGGTGGGCGTGCCGACCGACGCCATCGAGGCGTCCGGGCGCGGCACCGTCCGGGAGACGGATGATTTCTTCTCGCACCGCGCCTCCGGGGGCACCACCGGCCGTATGTTTGGGGCCATCGTCCTCCGCAACTGACGCGCCTGGACATCCATCGAACGTATGTGTCCATGCGGCGAGAAGCGAGCACGGAGGGGCCTCTTCTATTTCAGATGGGTTGGCTATGCGTTCTGAAAGAGGCTCTGACGGCCCGTAATTCAGAACCTAGCTAGACGAAGCTCAACTGATCGCCAAGCTGCCGGTTCTCCTTCTTTCAATCACAGCGACTCGCCTTCCGTGCCTGTCGTCTCGTCGACGTATTCCCCGCCGCCCCTCCTTTCCGGTGGCCACGTCCAGACGCTCTACGCCTCGCTCGTCCGCCGGGTCGACTTTGCGTACGACCGGCGCGAGCGCATCGAGACGCCGGACGGGGATTTCCTCGATCTCGACTGGGCCGACGCCCGCACGATCGATCAAGGGGAACGCGTGGCCGTCCTCACGCACGGACTGGAGGGCAGTGCCGATCGCCGGTACATGCGAGGGATGGCCCAGACGTTGGTCCGTCGCGGATGGGACGTGTGCGCGTGGAATCTGCGCGGGTGCAGCGGTGAGCTGAACCGCCGCGTCGCCACCTACCACAGCGGCAAGACGGAGGACCTCGCCCGGGTCGTAGAGCACGTCTTCGACCGGGGCTACGCGGAGGGGGCCCTCATCGGCTTCAGTCTCGGTGGGAACATGACGCTCAAGTACCTCGGGGAGCGGGGGGAGGCGGTCGATGAGCGCATTCGGGGCGCGGTGGCGTTCTCCACTCCCGTGGACCTGAAGGCCTCGGCCCACCAGATCGGGCGAGCCACGAACTGGCATTACACACAGTACTTCCTCCGCTCCCTGCGAGAAAAAATCCGCCGCAAGGCCGACCGCCACGCCGATGGGGTGCGTACCGATGCCCTTTCGCACGTCCGCACACTGCGCGACTTCGACGACGCCTACACGGCCCCGCTCAATGGCTTCCGCGACGCCGACACGTACTACCGCGAAGCCAGTAGCAAGCCGCTACTAGACGAGTTGGCCGTTCCAACCCTCCTCGTCAATGCCGACAACGATCCCTTCCTGGCCGATCCCTGTTATCCAACAGACAGTGCCGAGGGCCATTCCCAGTTCACGCTCGAAGTGCCTGGAAGCGGAGGGCACGTGGGCTTCGTCACCTTCAACGACACGGGGGCGTACTGGTCCGAACGCCGGGCCGCCTCCTTCCTCGCAACCGCTCCGCGGGAGATGCCCATTGGAGGGAGCAGGCCGTCCAGCAAGTGAAGACGGCCCCGCGTGTCGGAATGTAATTCGTGACGAATGGTGCGTGACCGTTGTCGACGGTGCTCACCCGCCGCCGAGTGCGCCCCACGCAAGAAGGATCCAACCCACAATAAAGGCCACGCCCCCGATTGGGGTGATGGCCCCGAGCCACGAGGTGTCGGTGAGGACGAGCACGTACAGGCTGCCGGAGAAGACGAGAATGCCCGTGACGAAGCAGTAGCCGGCCCCGTGAACGACGGCTCCCCATCCCTGCGCTGCCGCCCAGCCCACCACCAGCAGGCCTATAGCGTGGTACATTTGATACGAGACCGCCGTCCGAAACGTCTGCAGCCGGTCCGGCGTCACGCGCCCCTCAAGGCCATGTGCGCCGAACGCCCCGGCGGCGACGGCAAGGCTTGCGAACAGAGCGCCGATAAAAATGAAGGCCCGTGTCACGGTACGCGTTTTGGTGTGAAATAGGGGTCAGTTGATGAAGGGAAGGGGGAGCACGTCGCCCCGCCGCAGTCGTTCCCTGCCTTTCCGAGCACCTCCCGCAGTCGCCGCCGAGGTGTTTCACAGGTCGTCGTGAAGGAAGTCGGGGCGTAGGGGGGGCGCCAAGGTTCTCCTGCGGGGCTGTGACCGTGTCCGTGCTGTGGAATCTTTGTTCGTCTTCTCCGGAGGTCTCGTGCAAAAAGCGGGTCTCTCCTCGTGGATTGCCGTCATAGACTGGCGCAGTGGGCTGCCTGCTGACTCATCGTTCATCACGCCGGTCGCTACCGTGAGGCCGACGACGACTCAGCGGTTGAAGCGCCGAAAGAGAAGAACGCTCTGTTCATGGTCGTCACTGCTCTGCCGCTCCTTCTCGTTCCAAAGTGGGCGTCGATCCGGATCTGGGTGTCGATCCGGATCGACGAGAGAGCCTCACGACGTTTGAGATGCTTCTCATAATGACGTGGTGCCCCGCTGAACTTGGCTCGAAATGAGCAGGAAACGGGCGATCCGCCACGCGAAACCATTCAGTATTTTTACTAACAGACACGATCATCTCCGACTCCATATCCATACAAGAAGTCTCATCAGCCTTTTTAATCAAGCCCACCGTTATCGTATGCGCGGTAAGTCCGCTCGACCCCACACCGTCGACAGGTTCGACAGCAGCACAGACAAGTCTCTCCGGGCCTATGGGGGGTACTACACCGGTATGGCCTCCACCTTTGCCGGAGCGTTGAAAACCTCCCGTGAGGCCATCATAGAGGCCGTAGACGGACCCGACCCGATTGAGACGTTCATTCTCACGAACGGAAACCGTGGGTCAGACTCGCCCGGTGACTCGACAAATCGGATCAAGTCCGAAGACCATGAGCGTACGGGCGTGGATCGTGTCTTCGTCGCAGTCACAGAGGAGCAGTTTGAGGCGCTCGCAGACCGCGTGGGTGCTGAGGTCAGCATCGAGTAAACCACTCTCGTTTGCCGATAACAGTTCAGGACGCTGAGGGCACAGGCGCGCGCTCAAATTCCGAAGGGAGTCCCACGATCCGCGAGAACAGGGTAAGCGCGAGATCGGGGCCCTAATCGACGCGCGCTTCTCTCCCAAGCCCATTTCCGGCGCCCTCGCTCTTATAAAGCGAACGCGACGAGCACTGACCGGCCTCCTGGGGGACGAGGTTGGCGACGACCGGGGATGACGCACGTGACCGTTTTGCTCATCGACGGTCCTGCCTTGACCGTCCTCGTGTAGGCGTCTCGGACAACCAAGCCGGGCTAGGAATCGGGGTTCAAGACGGAGATCTCCGTTCGCGCTCGGGCCATTTAGTCTTTGTCCGGGCGCTCGTTGAGAAGCTCCTGGAGGAGCTCCACGTCGGAGACGTTCCCTTCCTCGGGCATCGTTTCCCGATCGGCCTCTCCCCAGAGGCGCTCGATTCGGTAATGATCGCGCCGGTCGGGGAGAAAGACGTGTACGACCAGGTCTACGTAGTCCAGAAGCACCCATCGGCCGTGGTCCATTCCTTCCTTTTTCCAGGGGCGCTCTTCGCACTCCTCTTCGATCCGATCTATGACACCGTTGGCGATGGCCCGGACTTGACGGTCGGAGTCGCCGCTACCGATGACGAAAAAGTCCGCCATGTTGCTTATCTCCCGCAGGTCGATAATCGTCACGTCCTGGGCCTTCTTGTCGGCCATCGCGTTCACGGCGCGAGCGGCCAGGACGGGCCCGGTGTTTTGCGGAGTGCGGCGGGGAGAGGGTTCGGTATCTGCAGGGGATGAAGGCTGGTTGGGGGAAGCCATACACTCAGGACATTGGTTAAGGGAATGGATGCATTAGGGAAAGAATATCGGCGAATTCGTTTGGCTGGAGCCGACGAATCCAACTACTTTTGATTCTGAAAGGGACGAAGCTGTTTGTAGTCGTGGCCAATGACGACAGAGGCATCGAGGTAATATTGGCTACGGATATCCTGTCGCACCCGGTCGGTGGGCAGGCCGAGCGCCTCGGCTACCTTGCGGGCCGCCTCGGGATCGCCAACCCGGTCGATGACGATCGACTGCTCCTGCTGGAAAGACGAGTAGTTGCCCACGTCCACCACGTCGAATCCCCGTTCGCGGAGGTAGTGCGTGGTCTCGGCGGCGAGGTGGTCAATCCCCGCGCCGTTGCGTACCTCGACCTGGATGATGGAGCCGACCAGCTCCGTGGCCCCCTCCGATCGTTGCGGACTCGGCGAGGGCAACAGCGTGCGCGTAACGAGGCCGTAGAGGAGGATCATCACGCCCAGCCCCACCACGAGGAGCCCAGCGTTCAGGAGGCCGTTCTTGACGCGTGCTTGCCAGGAAGCCATAGACACCGGTGAGCCCAGCCGGAGAAACACAAAAGCGCGACACGCCCCGAGGCATGCCGCGCTCAATCTCCGCGAACCAATCCTCGGCGTGCAGCGCGGCGCTAATTTTTCCAGAAGAGGTCACGAGTGGGCGTCGCGCCCCGCTGGTGGAATCCACCGAAGGCTCCCCGGGGGCGCATGTATCGCCCATGGGGACTCTGTTGAAACTGCATTCGCACCTGGAGATTCTCGGACGGCTTGTAGGCGACCTCCGCGTTCCGGATGAAGACCTGCGCCTGCTGCTGTTCGCCGAGTGCGCCGCCCTGGGTGAAGGGGTGAGACACGGCCACGTCCATGCGGGCAGCCCACTCCGAGTTAAACTGCCACATCATGGAGTTGGTGTACATGCCCATCGACGCCGTGTTGCCCCCGAAGGAAGAGAACGACGCCTGGTAGCTGTGACGCATGCGGAAGTGCTCGGCCCCAAAGAGCGACTGGAGCGCATTGGTGGCGGCAGAGCCGGAGTCGTACAGTTCCGTCTGAACCGAGCGGTCTTGCTGAGCTGTTTCGCGGAACTGCGCCTCGGCCGGGACCGCCAGGCTCAGCGTGAGGACGAGGCAGAAAATCGGGAGAGCGGTTCGCATGGACGCCGGTGAGGTCGGTTCGAAAGAGGGTGCGAAGGGTTTTGCTGAATACAATAGGCCGTCATTTCACAATACCCCGAACGCTTCGATTTGTTCGCACTTGATTTGCGAGTTGGATCCAGGTCCGGGTCCACCCGTGCGAACGAGTCCGTCGGTGGGGGGTTGATCGACGCGAAGCCTGCTTCTGATTCATTCAGTCCTTCAGTTTCTTCCGCATGCGCGTGCTCGGGATCGAAAGCTCATGCGACGACACGGCCGCTGCTGTTCTCGACGGCGAGACGGTGCGTTCGAACGTCATCTCCTCGCAGCACGACCTGCACGAGGAATACGGCGGGGTGGTGCCTGAGCTGGCCTCGCGCGACCATCAGCGCCTCGTCGTGCCAGTCGTCCAGGCGGCCCTCGACGAGGCGGATACGACGACCGACGCCCTCGACGCCATTGCCGTTACCCACGGGCCGGGCCTGCCCGGGTCCCTGCTGGTGGGCCTCAGCTTTGCCAAGGCGCTGGCCCGGGGGCTCGACCTGCCCCTGATTGGGGTAAATCATTTGGAGGGGCACCTCTACTCGGTCGATTTGGCATCTCCGGCGCCTCCGCGCCCATATCTTTGCCTCATCGTCTCAGGCGGGCACACCGAACTCGTGCACGTAGACGCCAATTTCCAGCATCGCGTTCTCGGGCGCACCCGCGACGATGCCGCCGGCGAGGCGTTCGACAAGATCGCGCAGCTCTTCGGTTTGGGGTATCCGGGCGGGCCGGCCATCGACCGCCACGCCGAAGGCGGCGATCCGTCGTTCCACGACTTCCCCCGCACCCGGCTCGACGATTTCGATTTCTCGTTCAGCGGGCTTAAGACATCGGTCCTCTACTACCTGCGCGACCGGTCGGACGCCGAGCGGGACCGCCTCCTCGACGAGCACCGCGACGACCTTTGCGCCTCGGTGCAGACCGCCATCGTCGACGTGCTGGTGGGTGCGGTGCGCCGCGCCGCCCGGGAGACGGGGGCCGGGCACGTGGCGGTGGTGGGGGGCGTGGCGGCCAACCGGGAGCTGCGCCGGCGCGTCGAGACTGTCGGGGCGGAAGACGACTTCGAGATCTACGTCCCCGACTTGTCGTACTGCATGGACAACGCGGCCATGATTGCACAGGCCGGGGCGCACCACCTTGAGGCGGGCGACACGAGCTCCCCAGCCCTCGACGTCGCGTCGAGCCTTCAGCTCTGAGGTGCCCAGTCATCGGTGGACGAGTTTCATCCCGGTCCGTAGAGGGGGAGCGTACGGATCCGGGGGCGCCTGCCGCCCGTTTGTGACGACTCTAAAATTAGGGGCGGTACGCGCCCGAATCGAACGGCGTGGGCGTTCGTACAGCCCCGCCTCACGTTCTGCACCGAACCCTTGCACTGTATGCGTTCTCGTCTTCTCGTCGTCAGTCTGGCGCTCGTCGGTCTCCTTCTGGGCGTGGCCATCGGAGCCGGGGGCTGGCTCGTCTTCGGGCCCAACACTGGCCCCTACGAGGAGGCTCGGGGCGTTATCTTTCCCGCCGACGTGTCGACGGAGGCAGCGATCGACTCGCTGCAGGCCGAGGGTGTGCTCGCCTCGGCGTCCACCTTTCGCCTCGTGGCCACCGTCACTGGTTGGGGCGAGCAGATCAAGGCCGGGCATTACCGCATCCCATCACAGATGTCCAACTATCGCCTGCTCGATAAGCTGCGTCGCGGACTGCGCGATCCGCTCCGGGTCACGATTCCTCCAGGCTCGCGCCCCGAGACCATCTCCGTGGCCGTGGGCCGGCAGCTCAAGATGGACGCCGATGCCTTCCGGTCGGCCCTCCAGGACTCGAGCCTGGCCCGCGACCTCAACACGACCCCCGCCCGGCTCGTCGGCTACATGCTCCCGGAGACGTACGAGTTCTACTGGCAGGCCTCCCCCGAGACGGTCGTCCGTCGCATAAAGTCCTCGTTCGACCGCTTCTACGAGCGAGAGCTGGCCCCCGGGGCCGATAGTCTGGGCCTCACGAAGCGGGAAGTCGTGACGCTTGCGTCGATCGTGCAGTGGGAGGCCCTGCAGGACGGGGAGAAGCCGACGATTGCGGGCGTCTACCTCAATCGGCTGCGGGAGGGCTGGCGCCTCCAGGCCGATCCCACCATTCAGTACGTCCTCCTCCAAACGAAGGGTGAGCGGACGAGTCGGGTCCTGTACCGGGACCTGGAGATCGACCACCCCTACAACACCTACCGGAACGGGGGACTGCCGCCGGGCCCCATCACCAACCCCGCGCCGTCGTCGCTGCGGGCGGTGGTCCATCCTGAGCAGCACGAGTACTTCTACTTCGCGGCCGACGGGACAGGGGGGCACACCTTTAGCCGCACCCTGCGCGAGCACAACCGGGCGGCCGAGAAGT
>CAYULG010000075.1:0-11720 GCA_964445365.1 uncultured Salinivenus sp.
ACAACGGCGTGCTGGCGGGCGGCTCGTCCGACCCGCACGTGATGCGCCTCATGCCACCGCTCGTTGCCTCCGATGCAGACGTCCGGGAGTTCGCCGAGGCCCTTCACAACGCCCTCGACACCGCGTCAACCCCGGCCAAGGCGACCTGAGAACTGATCCCCCGACGCAATTCGACAACGCCCAATCGTTCCCCAACCAGATGACCATGCCCCAGACGACCCTCCCTCCCTCTCCGCCGTCCTCCACCGACTCGACCACGGACCTGCGGCACGTCCTCCACGCCACCGACCTGGACGGGGCCACGTGGAGGCACCTGCTGGACACGGCGGTGCAGCACAAACGGGACGACGACCGACACAGCGGCGCGGCCGACGGGAAGACGATTGGCCTTCTCTTCTTCAACCCGTCCCTCCGCACCCGTACCTCGATGGAGGTCGCCGCCGCTCACCTCGGGGCCGACAGCACCACGCTCACGCCGGGCGAGGGGACCTGGGACCTGGCATGGGACGACGGCGCCGTGATGGACGGAACGGCCGCCGAGCACGTGCGCGAGGCCATCGGCGTCCTCTCGCGCTACCACGACGCCCTCGGCGTGCGCGTCTTCGCCTCCGGCACCGACTACGAGGCCGACGCGAGCGACCACCTCATCCGAACGGTGGCGGACGCGGCGACGGTGCCCGTCCTCAACCTGGAGTCGGCGTGGGCGCACCCGTGCCAGGCCGTCTCCGACGCGGCGACGCTCACCGACCACTTCGACGACCTTGCCGGCAAGGAGTTCGTCCTCTCCTGGACGACGCATCCGAAGGCGCTGCCGATGGCGGTGCCCAACTCGGCGGTGCAGATGGCCGCGCGGTGCGGCATGGACGTGACCGTGGCCCGGCCGGAGACGCACGCCCTCGACCCGCAGGTGATGACGCAGGCACAGGCGCTCGCCGACCGGCACGGCACCACGGTGGCGACGACCGACGACCTGGACGCCGCCGTAGACGGAGCCGACGTGGTCTACGCCAAATCGTGGGGCGGGCCGCTCGTCTACAGCGACCCCGAGCGGGAGGCCGCTGCACGGGCTCAGCACGCGGACTGGTCTATCACCGACGCCCGCATGCAGGCCACAAACGACGGCGCCTTCCTGCACTGCCTGCCCGTCCGGCGCAACGTGGGGGTGGACGATGCAGTGCTCGACGGCCCCCACGCCTGCCACCTCGACCAGGCCGAGTACCGCCTCCACGCGCAGAAGGCGCTGCTCGAATACGTCTGGGACGTGTGATGGAGCGTGGGAGAAGGAGAGCGCGGGAGCAGAACCGAAGATGCCTTTATCGTCACGTCCACTGTGACCTTATCGGTGATGCTCCCATTCCCCTACGCTCCCATGCTCTTCACCACAGAGGTCCAAGCGCCCGCAACTTGCAGAGTAAACGAATCCGATGAATGCTGAAGCAGTCGAGCCAGTCGTCGTAAAAATCAGCGGCTCGCTCGTGGCGGAGGACGAGGCGATGGCCGCGCTCTGGCCCGCCCTCCAGACGCTGCAGACGCGCGCCCCGGTCGTCCTCGTCCACGGCGGCGGCAAGCAGATGAGCGAGATGGCCGACCGACTGGGCCACACGCCCCGTCGCGTCCAGGGCCGCCGCGTGACCACCGACCTGGACCTGGAGATCGCCCAGTGGACCCTGTGCGGCACCCTCAACACGAAGCTCGTGGCCCAGGCCAAAGCGCACGACTGCGTGGCCGTCGGCCTCTCCGGAGCGGACGCCGGACAGGTGCAGGTGACCAGGCGCCCGCCCTGGCACATCGACGGCGAGACCGTGGACTTCGGGTGGGTGGGCGACATTGAGAGCGTCGACCCGGCCCTCCTCGACGGGCTGCTGGCCCGCGATCTGATGCCGGTCGTCGCCCCGCTCGGCGTCGACGAGGACGGACAGGTCTACAACGTAAACGCCGACACGGTCGCCGCGGCGCTGGCGTGTGCGCTGGGAGCGCAACAGCTCCAGCTCGTAACGGGGGGCGGGGGCGTTCGCCGCGACGCCGACGATCCGTCGTCCGTCCTGGACACCTGCTCTTCTTCTACGTTCGAAGCCGGGGTGGAGGCGGGCTGGATCGCCGGCGGCATGCGCGTCAAAATCAAAACGGCGCTCGACGCACTCGCCAAGGGCGTGGGCACAGCTGTCGTCTGCGGGCCCGACGATCTTCTGGAGCAGGCGCACGCGACGGAAGTGGTACACAATGATGGGTGAAACGTGATACGTGAGGGTGCTCACGCTCACGATTCACGTATCACGCATCAAGATTCCTTCTCTGAATATCTTTTCTACCAAGCGCTATGCAAACCGTATCGACCACGGATGTCGTCCCTCTTCTGAAGGAACTCGTCCGCTTTCCCTCCCTCAGCGGCGAGGAGGCGGACATCGCAGATTTCGTGGAGGCTTACGTCCGACACGCCGGGATCGACGTGAAGCGCCACGAGAACAACGTGGTGTTCGGCCTCGGAGACGGGGACGACACGCTCCTTCTCAACTCCCACCTCGACGTGGTGCCGCCGTCCGACGGCCATCCATACGATCCCTTAGACCCGGTGGAACGGGACGGCGTGCTCTACGGCCGCGGCAGCGTGGACGCCAAAGCCAGCGGGGCCGCCATGACGACGGCGCTACTGGAACTGGCCGACGACGGCTGGTCCCCCACAGACGGACGCGTTCTCGTCGCGCTCACGGCACATGAGGAGTCCGGAAGCACGGAGAACGGCCTGCAGACCCTGCGCCCTCACCTGCCGACGCTCGACGCGGCGGTCGTCGGCGAGCCCACCTCGCTCCGGCCCTGCGTGGCGCAGAAGGGGCTTCTGATCCTGAAACTTCACGCCTACGGAACCGCCGCCCACGCCGGACGGGCCCACCGGGGCACCAACGCCATCACGAAGGCGACGACCGCCCTCCAGCAGATCGACGACTTGACGCTGGGGCGGGCCGACCCGCATCTCGGCACGCCGACCCTGACGGTGACCACCATCCAGAGCAACGGCCCCAACAACACGGTGCCGGAGCACTGCGTCTGTACGCTCGACGTGCGCACGACGCCGGCCTACACGCACGACGAAATCGTGCAAATCGTCCGCGAGACGACAGACGCGGAGGTGGAGGTGCATAGCGACCGCCTCGTCCCCTGCGCCACCCCAACTGCGTCCCGCATCGCCACGGCGGCCCAGACCGCCCTTCCGGATGCGGAGGCGTTCGGCTCGCCCACCTCCTCCGACTGGGTCTTCCTCCACGACGTGCCCGCCGTCAAGCTGGGCCCGGGCCCGAGTGCCCGCTCCCACACCGCCGACGAGCGCATCGAAATCGACGAGGTCCGCCGTGCCGTCGCCGTCTACCGCGAGCTAATCCAGGCGTACTTTTCTACCGGAGTACCGTCAGCCTCGTCGCCCCACGGCCCCACCCCCTGAAGACCCAATCACCTCCCCACACGCACCGCAACACCAACCCCCCCGCACCAAATGTCAACCCCGATCTGGGATAAAGGCACAACGACCGCCGAAGACTGGGTCACCCGCTTCACCGTCGGCGACGACTACGAGTGGGACCGGTTGTTGCTGCCGTACGACGTGCGCGCCACCCGAGCCCACGCCTGGGGCCTCCATCAGATCGACGTGCTGTCGGAAGAGGAGTGGCGGGACGCGGGGCACGCACTGGACGCCCTGCTCGACGCGTTCGAGGCCGGAGAGGTCACCGTCACGCCCGAGGACGAGGACTGCCACACCGTCATCGAGCGGTTCGTTACCGAGGAGGCCGGCGACGTGGGACGCAAGATTCACACGGGCCGCTCCCGCAACGACCAGGTCCTGGCGGCCCTGCGGCTCTACCTGCGCGACGCCCTCGCGAGCATCGGCCGGCAGGTGACGACCCTTAGCGAGGCCCTCTGCGACCTGGCCGAGCGACACCCGGACGTCCTCATGCCCGGCTACACGCACCTGCAGCGGGCCATGCCCTCAACCGTCGCCCTATGGGCGCTGGGCTACGCCGAGACGCTGGCCGACGACCTCGACGCCCTCCGGCAGGCGCGCCACACGGTCAACGTCTCGCCCCTCGGCAGCGCGGCGGGGTATGGGGTGCCCGTGCTCGACCTGCCGAAGGAGGCGGTTGCCGAGCGGCTGGGCTTTCGCGACGTGCAGACCCACGCGACGGCCGTGCAGCTGGCCCGAGGCAAGCACGAGCTGGCCGTGGCCCACGCCTGCACCCAGATCGGTGCCACAAGCAACCGGCTGGCGTCCGACCTCGCGCTCTTCGCCACCGCCGAGTTCGACTTCGTGGACCTGCCGCCCGAGCACTGCACCGGCAGCAGCATCATGCCGCAGAAGCAGAACC
This sequence comes from uncultured Salinivenus sp., assembly GCA_964445365.1. Lineage (GTDB taxonomy): Bacteria > Bacteroidota > Rhodothermia > Rhodothermales > Salinibacteraceae > Salinibacter. The sequence continues at coordinate 4,353 of CAYULG010000075.1, forward strand.
CCGATGTGCTGGAGCTGGCGCGGGCGTATCACCACCGCCTCGCCGCCGAGATGCAGTCCCTGGCCACCGGGCCCTCCAACCTGCCGGGCGGCTACCACCGCGACCTCCAGCTCACGAAGGGAGCCGTGATGCGCAGCCTCCAGATCACAAGCGACGTGCTCAGCGCCCTCTCTGAAGTCATCGACGGCGTAGCATTCAAGGCCGATCAGACCGCGGAGGCCTGCACGCCGGAGCTGCTGGCCACGTACCGGGCCCTCCGCCAGGTCGACGAGGGCGTGCCCTTCCGCGTGGCCTACCAGCAAGCCGCCAAAGACGACCCGACCGCCGAGACGGTCGAGCCCGAAGCGGTCCTCGCCACCTACACAACCGACGGCAGCCCCGGCCAGGAGCGCCCCGACCACGTCCGAACGCGATTAGACGAGCACAAGGACTGGCTTGATGGAAAGGGACGGTAACTGGCCCACAATACGAAATACGCAATGCGGAATTTACCCCAGCAGCGCCTCGACTTCGTCGTCGAAGAACACATCGTTGAGGGTCCATCCACTGGCGCCCTCATAGAACGTGAACCGCCACCGGAGGCCGTGGAGCTCGAAGCGTTCGAGGTAGACGAAGCGGGCCAGCACATCGGCGGTCGTGTCTTCGCGAACGAGCCGGTAGTCAAGGGCATCGCCGTACCGATCGGCAACGACGGCCCGCGTACGCTCCACCTCCCGCTGGAGCTTCGTCATCTCGTCCTGCGAGAAGGCCCAGTGCGCGCTCAGCCGGCCGAACGCCCGGGCGGTCTCGCCGGCGTGCTGCAGGTCCATGGCCTCGTCGCAAAGGGCGCGCGCATCGGCCACCGTGGCGAGGGTGGGCTGGTCGGCCTCGGTCTCGGGGAGCGCATCGGGCTCCGTAGAGGCGTCGGCCTCAGGCAGTGCCTCGGACTCGTCAGACGGTTCTTGCTCGGAAGGGGCTTCTTGTCTGGAAGACGGTTCTTCCTCGGATACGGTCTCGGATTCGGAGCCGGTAGAGGAGGACGGTTCCGGATCGGGATCCTCATCGGGCACCGAAGCAGGGGGCGTACTCTCGTCCGGTGCCTCCGAGGGGGCCTCCGCCGAAGACGACTCGTGATCGTTTTCGGAATCGTTCGTCCCTTCCTCGGATCCGTCGTCGCTAGAGGCGGGCGGGGACGCGTCGTCGTCTTCCTCCGGCTCATCCGCAGCGTCATCGAATGGATTCTCGTCCGGCTCGTCGCCAACCTCGAACGGCTCGTCGGCCTCGTCGGCAAAGGGACTCTCGTAGTCGTCGTCTACGTCCCAGTCAAATTCGTCGTCGTCGGAGAGGGCCAGCCCCACAACACCGGTGGTGATCATCAAGAGTAGAGAAGGAATGGAGGGCATAGGAGGAGAGAAAAAACCGGAAGATCGCGACAGGAAAAACCTAGCGGTCCGAGGGGGAAGTATCCAACCTCCGTCGTCCCGGACAGAATCATCGTGAACCCATTCCGATGCGGGTGCGTAAAGGAAAAGATATTCTCGGCACCTTGACCATTGAGCGCCGGAGGCGACGCATGCTCGACGACGTACTTGCGCTGGTTCGCGAGAACGAGCGCTTCTTTATCACCACCCATCTCGGCCCAGACGGCGACGCGCTCGGGTCGGAAATCGCCCTGGCCCGGTTTCTTCAGGAGTTGGGCAAGACTGCCGCGGTGGTCAACAGCGACGAGTCTTCTCCCAACCTCGACTGGATGCCCGGCATCGAGGACGTAGACGTCTTCGACGGGTCGATGCACCAGCGCGAGTCCCTGGCCGAAGCTGACGTCGTCTTCATCCTCGACACCAACGACGAGGAACGGCTCGGCAAGGTCGGCTCCATGGTTCGGGACAGCACGGCGACGACTGTGCTCGTCGATCATCACCTGGAGCCGGAACAGTGGTTTGATATCGAGTTTATTCGCGACACGGCGGCGGCCACCGGCGAACTCATTTACGAGATGATCGAGGCGGTCGACCCCAGCCTCATCAACGAGGAGATTGGGACGGCCCTCTACACGGCCATTATGACGGACACCGGCTCGTTCCGGTACAGCAGCGTCACGCCTCGCCTGCACCGTATTGTCGCCGACATCCTGGAGCGCGGCGAGATCGAGCCCGCTCCCATCCACGAGACGATCTACGACCGCGAGTCGATGCCGAGCCTCCGTCTCCTCGGACGCATGCTTAACCGCATTCGCCTCCGGTACGACGGCCAACTTGCGTACTCGGTCGTCACCCAGCGTATGGTCGAGGACACCAACGCGAGCTGGGACGACAAGAAGGGCTTCGTCAACTACGTCCTCTCGATCGAAGGCGTCAAGGCCGCCCTCCTCTTCTCGGAGGTCGACGACGGGTCCAAGATCAGCTTTCGGTCGGAGGCCGACGTGCGCGTCGACGAGTGGGCCCGCTCCTTCGGGGGCGGCGGCCATCACAACGCAGCGGGCGCCTACGTGAAGCGGCCCACCTTCAAGGAGGTCATCGACGACGTCGTGGAAGCCGCCGGTCGCTTCATTGAGTTCGACGCTCCCTATCCTACCGAAGGAGAGTTGTCGCAGGAGGACGCCGCCTACCTGGAAACCCTTCTTAAAAGCCAGTCGGAATAAAGACGAAAGGGGGACGAGGAGACGCGGAGAGTGAGAGGGGGCCACACCGTGTGCCGTACAGCAGGGTCGCTGCAAAGAACAGAACGATTCTAGAAACTGCTCTGATCTCTGATTGTGGGCCATCATCGACGCCACTTTGCTTCGCTGGCGGGAGGCACGTGAGAAGGCAGCAGCGGCCGGGACCGGTCGAGTCTCTTTCTTCCAACCGTATCGACACCAACTGACTACTCTCTGTCGATTGCGTGTAAAGCGCAGGGAGCGGGGACGAGAAGGAGTTGACGCGCTCGGCGACAGCGATTAATGTAAGTGCCCCTGATCAAGCTGATTTCAGAGAATCAGTGTCGCTGGGAGGTGCGTCGGCCCAGAAGCGCTGATCGGTGTTCGCCAGTCTTCCTCGTCGTTCGCCCAACCGATGACCGTCTCGACCACGACGAATCCCCCGGCCGATCTGGACGCCGACCTGCTGTTGCTGCCGTTTACAAAGGATCCGGCCGGCCCCCTCGTCGAGACACTAGCCAGCACGCTCGGCTCGGCCATCGAGCGGGCGGCCCGTGACTTTGAGGGCGAGGCGGGCGACGTGCGCGTAACGTATCCGGAGCACACGATCGCGGAGCGCGTGGCGTTCGTCGGCGTAGGGCCCGCCGCCGACCTCGACGCGGAGGCGCTCCGCGCGGCCGCTGCGGGCGGGAGCGATGCGGCCCGCGAGCACGAGGCCGACACCGTGGCCTGCCTGCTCCCCGAAGAGGGCGGCCTCGACGACGACACCGTCGCGCAGGGGCTCGTGGAGGGCTTCCTGCTCGGCGTGTACGCGTACCGCCGATACAAGACCGACGATGCCTTTTCGGGTCCCTCGTCCTTCGCGATCCACGTCGGTGAGGACCGTAGCCCGGACGCCGTACAGGCAGGTACTGACCGCGGGCGGGATCTGGCATCGGCGGCGTGCACGGCCCGCGACCTCGTGAACCGCTCGCCCGACGACAAGACGGCCCAGCAGTTCGCCGACCTCGTGGCCAGGTCCGGCACGGCCCACGGTTACGACGTGACCACCTGGGACGAGGCCCGCATCCGCGACGAGGGCATGGGCGGCCTCCTAGCGGTGAACCGCGGAAGCTTCGATCCGCCCACGTTCTCCGTCCTCACTTGGAACCCCGACGACGCCGTCAACGACGAGCCCGTCGTGATCGTGGGCAAGGGGGTGATGTTCGACACCGGCGGCCTCTCGCTGAAGGACACGAAGGGCTCAATGGACAAGATGAAGTCCGACATGGGCGGGGCCGCCGCCGTGGTGGGGCTCTTCGAGGCACTGGCCGACCGGGACGTGCCCCTCCACGCCGTAGGCCTCCTTCCGGCCACCGACAACCGCCCCGGACACAAGGCCTATGTCCCCGGGGACGTGATCGAGATGCACGCCGGCGCCACCGTGGAGGTGATGAATACCGACGCAGAGGGCCGCCTCCTGCTGGCCGACGCGCTCTCCTATGCGTCCTCGACCTACGATCCGCGGCTCGTGGTGGACGTGGCTACCCTCACCGGATCATCCATCGCGGCCCTCGGCACGCAGGCAGCCGCTGTTATGGCGAGTGAGACCGACGCGGCCGCCGAGCGGCTCTACGCGATCCAGCGGGCCGGAGAGCGAACCGGCGAACGCGTGCATCCGTTGCCTATGTACGACGAATACAAAGAGCAACTCAGCAGTGACGTGGCCGACCTCACGAACATAGGCGGTCCGAAAGCCGGAGCCATTACCGCCGGGAAATTTTTGGAGCATTTCGTGGACGCCCCCTGGCTCCATCTCGACATCGCGGGCCCCGCCTTTCTCGACGAGCCGACCGATTATACGCCCACGGGCGGCACCGGCTTTGGCGTGCGGCTGCTCGCTGCCTATCTCACCAACTACGTCGCGGCGGGCATAAAGGCATGACCCTTGCATGTCAACCTAATCGATCGTTTTCCCCGACAGATCCTCCGACGGCATCCCTATGCGCATTCAGCGCCCTACCTTCCAACGTCCCGAACCACCGGCCCCGCACGGTTCCCCGACCCGCGTGGCCATCACCTTGGGCGACCCGAACGGCATCGGCCCGGAGGTCGTCCTCAAAAGCCTGCATGATCCGAGCATTATGCCGTCGATGACGCCCGTGATTGTCGGGTCGGCGCACGTGCTCCGCGTGCACGCCGACGTGCTCGGGTTTTCGGACCTCGACATTCACGTGGTGGATGAGGTGCCCGACGAGGTTCCGTACGGCGACGTGGCTGTGTTGGACGTGGCCGACGAGCCGGAACCGCCTGTCTCCTTCGGCGCCGTGACGGCCGAAGGGGGGCGACTGGCGATGAAGGCCGTCGAGCGGGCCGTGGACGCCTGTCTGGCGGGGACCGTCGACGCGATGGCCACTGCCCCCATCTCGAAGGAGGCAATCAATAAGGCGGGATACGACGTGCCCGGCCACACCGAGTTCATTGCCGAGCGCACCGACAGTGCCAAGCCCACGATGATGATGGTGGCCGGCAGCCTGCGCGTGGGCCTCGTAACCAGCCACGTGCCGCTCTCGGCGGTGCCCGACCTGGTGACGGAGGAAACCATTCTCGAGAAGCTGGCCGTCATCGAGGCCGCCCTGCGCCAGGACTTTGCCATCGAGGACCCGAAGCTGGCCGTGCTGGGCCTCAACCCCCACACCGGAGAGGGCGGAGCGTTTGGCCACGAGGAAGAGGAAACCATCGCCCCTGCGCTGGAGGCCGCGCGCCAGGAAGGCTTTCGGGTGGAAGGCCCGCTCGCGGCGGACGGCTTCTTCGGGACGCAGCTCGATACGGGCTTCGACGCGGTGCTGGCAATGTACCACGACCAGGGGCTCGTCCCCTTCAAAGCCCTCGCCTTCGACCACGGCGTTAACTACACGGCGGGGCTGCCCATCGTGCGCACCTCGCCCGATCACGGCACCGCCCACGACATCGCCGGCAAGGGCATGGCCCTGCCCGGCAGCATGCGCAGCGCCCTGGAGGTGGCCGTGGCCGTTGCGCGCCACCGCTGGCAGGCGGAGGAGACCTCAGCCTAAGTGAGCGACCGATGCCCAACCGTCGGGGTCGAAGCTTCGCCTCGGGCGCGACGACTCGCGTATCGGCCCCCACTTCTCCAAAGAGTGGGACGACCGGAACGCGAGAGCAGGAGCAGTCTCTGCCCTCTTCCGCACATCCGCTCCGTTCCGCTCCCCTTCTTCGGGTCCTTCGTGGCTCCCCCGAACGCAGACGAGCGGACTGATCTGCCCTGACTGCCCAGTGCAATGCCTGCAGAGCCCTACAGCATGCTGGCGGCGGGGTACGACCTCGTGATGGATCACGTCGACTACGACCAATGGGCCGCCTATCTCTTCGATTTGCTCCGCCGCCACGGCACGGACGTGGAAACGGTGGTGGAACTCGGGGGCGGCACGGGGTCGCTTGCGCGGCGGCTCCAGCCCCTCGGGGACTACCGCTACCTGCTCACCGACGGCTCGGCCCCCATGCTGGCTCGGGCCCGCGAGAAGCTCGATGGGTCGGAATCCTCGATCCGGTGCGTGCAGGCCGACTTTACCGACGTCTCGCGCGACGATCTGGGGCTCGCTGAGCCGACCGACGCGGTTGTGCTCGTCTACGACGGCCTGAACTATCTGCTCGACGCGGACGACGTGGCGGCGCTTCTTCGGTGCATACACGGCCTGCTGCGGCCCGGCGGCGTCGCCATCATCGATCAAAGCACCCCGGCCAACTCGAAGGCGCGCAGCAACGGTGTCGTGGACGAGGGGGCGCGGCCGAACTTTTCGTACGTGCGGGAGAGCTGCTACAACCCCGACACCCGCCGGCACGAGACCGTCTTTTCCCTCACTGTCGACGGGCAGTCCCGCACGGAACGGCACGTCCAGCGGGCGTACACCCGAGCAGAGGTGCGCAGCTTAATTGAGGCCTCATCGCTGGTCGCAGAGGAAGCCTACAACGAGTTTACCACCGATCCGGCCCACGACCAGAGCTACCGCGTGCACTGGGTTCTGCGCCGTCCGGTCCCTGACGCGGATTCCTGATGCCATCGTCCGCGGTCGAGGCAGCCGATACGACTCGTACCGTCCGATGTCGGGCGGGTTAGGCCGTCGACTCGGCCCCAATCTGATTGAGGAGGCTGCGGGGGACCCCGGCATTGCGAAGCGTGATCTCACCCGTGTCCTCGTCGATCCCGTTCCAGGCCAGCGTGATCACCAGCGGGTCGTAGGGGCCCTCGAACGTAAACCGCCACTCAAGATCCCGCGCCTCCATCCGGTGTATCATCAGTTTCCGGACGGGCTCGTCGTTCGTCACGTAGAGATCGACCCATACCTCAGTCAGCGTCTCCTCAGCCGGCCCCTCGAACCAGTTGAACTCGAGGTGGCTCTGCGGACGAAGGGCCCGCGTGAGGTCAAAGGGCTCCCCGAGGCCCGGGAGGCGCCAGCCGGCAGACGTAACTGTGAGGAGCATGGAATCCGGAAACGAGAACGGGGAATCCGTCGAGGGATCACCCGAAAGATAGGAACTGAGCGTCCGTATTCAAACTGGGCAGATGGACGCTGTGGCTGCGTCGACGCACTCCCGATTTGAGATGGGCCTGCTCGCCGACCCAGAAACACCTCCGCACTCCCATCAGCTCGCTCGGGGCGCACTCTGAAAGCACTTCCTCGCTCCCAATCTAGAATTGGCTCGCTCGGGGCGCACTCTGAAAGCACTTCCTCGCTCCCAATCTAGAATTGGCT
>CAYULG010000076.1:0-11788 GCA_964445365.1 uncultured Salinivenus sp.
CCACGCCCACGGTGGCGCCGGACACGTCCTCCAGGGCGTCCGGGATGAGCTCGGCGAAGACCATCCAGATCATGGCCCCGGCGGCCAGCCCGAAGCCGACGGGCAGGAACGGTTCGAAGACGAGCACGAAGAGGAAGGCGGGCAGGGCCATGAGCGGCTGCGGCAGGCTCGTGAAGACGCTCCACCCCGCCGCCTTCCACACCGGCGTGCCGCGCGGGACGAGCACGAGGCTGATGGCCAGGCCCTCCGGGATGTTGTGGACGGCGATTGCGGCGGTGATAAAGATACCAAGCTCTTCACCCCCTCCGAAAGACACGCCGACTCCCACGCCCTCTGCGAAGGAGTGCGCCGTCATCACCCCCAGGATGAGCAGGGCCTTCCGGGCGTCGGCGCCCGCCAGTTCCGCCACGTCATGATCCCCCTGCCGCTCAATCATCGTGTTGGCTAGGACGATGAGGCCCAGCCCGACCAAGATCCCAATCAGCGTCCGGACGTCGCTCAATGCCGAGCCCTCGACCATCAGGCTGTGGCTGGCGGCGAGCATGAGGCCGCCGGCAATGGCGTTGAAGACGCCCAGCCACCAGTTGCCGATGTCCCGTACCAAGAGGAAGGGAATTGCCCCCAGCCCGGTCGTGATGGCGGTGACGGTAGCGGCCAAAACGACCGCCAGCACACTGGTTTCTGTCATCGGACGAGGGGGTGTCGAGGGAGGAGGCGAAGGGAGGAAGGGGGAACGCGCGCTGCGTCACAGCACCCAATTGAACACGTACCCGAGCCCTATGATCGAGACGGCCACGGCCCCGAAAAAGGTCACCAGCAGGCGCGTCTGCATCGCCTTTTTCAGCATCATGGCCTCCGGCAGCGAGAGGCCCACCACCGCCATCATAAAGGCAATGGCCGTCCCCAGCGGTACGCCTTTCGCCACAAGGGCCTGCACCACCGGGAGGATGCCGGAGGCGTTCGCGTACATCGGCACCGCGAGCACCACCGAGAGCGGCACCGCCAGCGGATTGCTGCCGGACAGGTGCTGCTCAAAGAAGCCGGTGGGGAGGTAACCGTGAATGCCGGCCCCGATGGCGAGGCCCGCGAGCACGTACGGGGCAATGTCGGTCACAATGCCCATCGCTTCGCGCGACACCGACGGGAGCCGCTCCCAGAGGGATTTCTGGCTGCCCTCGGCCTGTTCGGCCTGCCCCTCGGCAATGTCCCAGACCCAGTCTTCCACGTAGCGGCCGAGCCGGAGCTTGCCCAGCGCCCAGCCCAGCGTGGTGCCCAGCACAATGCCGCTCCCCGCGTAGATGAGCGTCACCTTCCACCCGAAAAGCCCGATAAAGAGCGCCAGGGCCACCTCGTTCACCAGGGGCGACGTGATGAGAAACGACAGCGTCACGCCCAACGGAATGCCGCCCTGCAGGAAGCCGATGAAGAGGGGAATGGAAGAGCAGGAGCAGAATGGCGTCGCCGCCCCGAAGCCCGACGCCACGAGGTGCTCGCTTCCCCGGAGCCGCCCGGACGCGATCCACTCCCGTACGCGCTCCACCGGCAGGTAGGCATTGATGAGTCCCATTAGGTGGGTGACGATGACCAGGAGGAGGCCGATTTTCATCGTCTCGTAGACGAAAAAGTGGACGGCGTCCCCCCAGTGCGTCCCGGAGGGCAGTCCGGCGAGGCCAAAGATCAACCAATCAGCAAACGACTCAAGCATGAACGATTGGCGCAGGTGTATCAATCAGAGACGACAAAGACGAAGCCCGAGCGGCCCCATCAGGGTCCCAAGAGATCAATGATTTCTTTGACCGTCGGGGCCTGTCCGGCCACCTCGACCTCCCCGTCGATCACGAGCGCGGGCATGCTCATGACGTTGTACTGCATGATTTCCTGCATGTCTTCGATTTTTTCGACGGACGCGTCGCTGCCGGTTTGCTCGACCGCCTCGCGGACGCGGCGTTCGAGGGTCTTGCAAGAGGCGCATCCGGTGCCAAGTACTTTGACGTCCATGGTCTGAGAGAGGGTTGTATTGAAAAGTATCGATACAATGCGGCAAAAAAAGAGGGACGGCGGTCGTCCCGGGGGTTTCAGGCCGCGCGTTGCGACAGGTCCTCCGATTCTCGGATTTGGGAAAACCGATCCATCAGCGCCGAGAGGGTCGAAAAGGCCGTCTCGTCCACGCGGTGATGGACCATCGTTCCCTTCTTCCGGCTCTGAATGAGCCCCGCTTCTCGGAGCACCTTCAGGTGATGCGAAATCGTCGGCTGGCTCAGATCGAAGTGGTCCATGAACTCGCAGACGCAAATCTCGCCCCCTCCGTGGTAGATGAGGTCCACCATGCGCAGGCGGACCGGGTTCGACAGCGCCTTCAGGCGGGCCGTCTGCTGGTCAATCTCCGTGTCGGAGAGCATGTCGTGCGGCTTCTCTTCGCAGTTGCAGTGTATCATTGGACGGACGGAGGCATGATCGATGACGCGAGCACCAACTCCATTGACTACTATCTATATAGAGAAACGTCTATATGTCGTTCGATACCGGCTCTGATCTTCATGTAAATTTCCGTTCTATTTGGGATTGCGGGCGGTACGGGTGCGACGACCCAGTCGGGGCGGATTGGGTTGGGCCTCCCGAGGCGACCCGAACCGTTCGGGGACGTGGAAGGGAGAGGAGGGACAACGCCCCCGGCCCCGTCATTTCGGTGCCGTCTTGCAGGTCGATAGGCCAAATGGCATGTAGAGCGGGCAGGTGCCCACGAAGCTCGTGAGGAGGAAGACGCCCGCAAAAACGCCAAGAATGGCGGCCGTCAGTCCGCCAATGGTGCCGGCGAAATAGAGCCCGCCGACGGCGAGGGCCACTACGGTGCGGAGGATTCGGTCGATGGAGCCCATGTTCTGTGTCATGACGAGGGAGGGGGTGTAGGAGAAAATCGGTGGCGTTTCGGCGTCCGGTTGTACGTGGGAAACCAGCAAACGCGTGCAACAGCCCGCTTCATGGGCCTTTGTGCTAGTAACTACCTGTAAATACAAACAAAGACAGACCCAGTTCCGACGTCTCTTTTCCGCGCCCCGTGGGCGGGTCGGCCGAAGGGCTACGGATCGGTGCGAGCGGGGAGATCGACGTTGGGGGCCTCCGTGCGTTTGAGCCGGAAGGCATTGGCCGTCACGAGCAGGCTGCTGACCGTCATGATGAGGACGGCGGCGAGGGGATGGAGGAGGCCCCCCACGGCCAGCCCCAGGCCAATCGCATTGTACCCGAAGGTCCACCACAGATTCTGGCGAATGACGCGGTCGGTCCGGGTGGCGAGGCGGTGGAGCCAGGGCAGGAGGCGGAGGTCAGTTTCGTAGAGCGTGACGTCGGCCGCCTCCATCGACACCGAGGCACCGGAGGAGAGGGCAAGGCCCACGTCGGCCTCCGCCAGCGCGGCTGCGTCGTTGATGCCGTCCCCCACCATGGCGACGGGGCCGTGCTCGGCCCGAAGCGCGCCAAGGCGGTCGACCTTGTCGGACGGGGACAGGTGCGCCGCCGCCGGCACCCCGAGCCGGTTAGAGAGGCGACGGGCGGCGGCCGGGCGATCGCCCGTGAGCACGGAGACCGCCAAACCGGCCTCGCGGAGAGCAGAGACGGCCTGCTGCGCGTGGGGGGCGGTCTGCTCCTCGATGGTGAGAAGGCCCGCGACCGTGTCGCCGTCCACCATGTAGAGCACCGTCCGACCGGCGTCCCGCTCCGCGTCGGCTCGGGCCTGGAGGTTGGGCGGGCAGGTTGCCCCCATCCGGTCGAGCAGCGCGTCGTTGCCGACGCCCACGCTTCGGGCCCGCCCGTCGATTCGGACGGTGCCGACCACCCCGGCTCCAGCATGCGTTCGACCGTCGTACACGGGGGGCAAGGAGAGGCCGCGCGCCCGGGCCGCCTCCACGACGGCCGAGGCCAGGGCGTGGCGGGTGCCCTGCTCGACGGCGGCTGCCCGGCGCAGTACCGATGCTTCGGACGGCGGGTCCCCTCGTCCCGCGGGCACCGCGTCCGGCAGCACCACCTCGACCGACGGGCGGGCGAGGGTGCTCAGCGTGCCGGTCTTGTCGAGTGCGAGAGCCTCTATTCGGGCCAGGGCGAGCAGGGGCCGCCCCGATTCCAGGAGGATCCCTTCGCGCCCGGCTCGCTCCAGCGCCACGGTGAGGGAGAGGGGGATGGCGATCCCCAGCGCGCAGGGGCAGGTGATGAGCACCACGCTGAGGGCTACGTAGAGCGCCTTCGAGAACCCCACGGCCCACCACCATCCCCCGAATGTGAGGATCGCGAGGGCGACGACCCCGGGAATGAGCCACTGCAGGATGCGGTCGGTGAGGCGAGCGAGGCGGGGCGGTCGAGCCAGCGCGCGCCGCATCATCTGCTCCACGCGTGCGAGGCGTCGGTCGTCGGCCACCGCCGTTACCTCGATCGTCAGCGTGCCGTCGAGCGCCGTCGTGCCGGCGTACACGGAGTCGCCCACCTGTTTCACTGCCGGGCGGGCCTCCCCCGTCAGGCTGCTCTCGTCCACGTAGCTCCGGCCGTCCACGATCCGACCGTCCACCGGGAGCACGTCCCCGGCCCGGATCCGCACACGATCGCCGACATGGAGGGCGTCGGGCGGCACCTCCTCGGGCGAGTCGCCGAGTCGGGTGTAGGTCGTGTTCGGGATCTCCATGAGACGGCGCAGAACCTGGGTGGTCGTTCCCTTCGCCCGGGCCGTAAGGTAGCGCCCCAGCGTGTAGAGGGCCAGCAGCATGACCGCCGTTTCGAGGTAGATGGGACCGGTGCCACGCACGTAGCTCACGGCACTGACGCCCACGGCGCTTGCCGTGCCGAGCGTAAACAGGACGTTGAGCGAGAGGCGCCGGTCGCGCAGGTCCTGCCACGCGGATCGGAGGACGGGCGGCCCCAGCAGCAGCAGGGCCGGAACGGCGGCCACGAGCAGAACCCAGTGGGTCGTCCCCACGTCGTGCTCCAGCCGCTGGAGCGCACCGAATCCGTACCCGGAACTGATGGCGAGGCTGAATACCATCACGAAGCCGGCCAGCAGCCCGCCCACGAAGAGCCGGATCAGAAGCGCCTGCTGCTCGGGCGAAGTGGCCCCGACATCCTCCTCGTCGAGCGTCTCGGCCACCATGCGACAGCCGGTGCAGCAGTAGTGCGACGCATCGTCTGCCGCGTCGGCGGCCGTTCCCTTAGAAAGGGGCAATCCACAGTGATCGCAGTACTGCATGAGACCGGTCCCCGTTTGAGAATCACTTCCGAGTGGACGTCGTCGTGGGACGATGGGCGGCGAGCCGAGCGTACAATCGGGGGCCGAGGGCCTCCTCCCGAGCCTGCGCCGCGGCCTCGTCGCCCACCGGCACGGTTTGATTCTCCGTCGCCTGAAGCTCCTCGGGGGACCACGGCGACGAGCGACCGTCCGTCTCAGATCGAACAGCGGCGACCTCGGTCTCACTCACCTCCCCGTAGTCGTTGTCCCAGGACTGTCGGACGTGCGTGATGACAGCCGCAATCTCTTTGTCGCTCAGTGTACCGCCCCAGGCGGGCATGTTGCCGTTGTAGGTCTCGCCCTGCACCGTTACCTCCCCCTGCATGCCGTGCAGCAGGATGCGGATGATTTGTCCCTTGTTCTCGACCCAGCTCGTCCCGACGAGCGTGGGAAAGGCCCCTGTGACGCCCTGCCCGTTCGACTGGTGACAGGTCGCGCAGCGCGCACTGTAGACCTGCGATCCGCTCACGCTCTCTTCGACGGCCGGCGCCGTGCTCTCGGCAACCGGTTCGGGGGATTGCAGCCACGGGTCGGGGCTGAAGTCACCAACGTACAGCCCGAGGTAAAACGTGCTGAAGAGCAAGACCCCGAAGACGAGCATCCAGAGCCACATCTGTGGCGGTTCGCCGCCCTCCGGCGGCAGGGGCTCCTCCCGGAAGAGGGGGCGCAGCATGTCGATGGGCTCCGGCGAACGGTCCGGGTCGCGGCCGGGCTCGTCCGCGGGGTCGGGCCGGGGGGAAGGATCGTTGGGCATGGCAGGTGGCGATCGAGAGCAGCAATCGGCGCGAGTCGTTGGGGCGGCGGGCGTTATCCCTCCTCGTCGGCGTCGAGGGACTCGATTTTGAGGGTCATGAGGTATTCGTAGAGGGCAAGCGCGTCGCTGGTGGCCACCACGACGCTGTCGCCGGGGGGCGCGTAGTCGTCGCTTAGGGGCACGGTCACCTCCGACGGGCGGACGTTCGCCTCCTTCTTGACCTCAAACAGGTACGGATAGGCCGGCATCACCGAGCCGGGGCTCACCGACCGGGGCTGGTAGAGGTGCGCCAGGTGCCAGTCGCGGCTGGGCTGTCGGTTGGCGATGTCGTGGAGGTCCGGGCCGGTGCGCATCGTGCCCAACTGGTGGGTTTCGTCGTAGACGTAGTCGCCGGGCCGGGAGCCGCGCGGCCCCCATCCCCGCTCGATGTCGGACCCAAACCCCTCGGGCCGCACCTGCTGGCTGTGGCAGTACATGCAGCCGTCGCGCATGTAGATGTCGCGTCCCCGTTGCTCCTCGTAGGTGTAGTCGGTGGTGCCGGGCGTCGGCTCGATGGTCGACAGCTGGTAGCTGGGCAGCAGCGCCAGGGCCGTAAAGCTCATGGCAATGGCAGCGAAGGCGCCGAGGAAAATGAGAGCGACTCGAGTCATCTCAGCGAAGAGCGACTTGTGGGGGCATCGGACGGGAGAAACAGCGCGGGGAGCGGTCACTCGGGCGAGCGCGCGGCTGACGGGGACTCCGGGGTGCCCGCCGCCCCGTCGCCGGCAGCAACCTCAAAGGTGCCCTCGGGCACGGGATGGAAGTAGGTGGGACCCTCCGGACGGCGTCCGCTCTTTAGGACGATCTGGGCCAGGAGGTACGCGAACACGAAGTGCCCGACCGTCATCAGGGTGCCGGACACAGACCGGACGACGAGCCAGGGCTTGGTGTTTTCGACGACCGTGAGGAACGCCACGTCCGGGTCGAGCAGTTGCAGGCCCTGAAGGACGCCGCCGATGGTGAGAGCCGTGAAGTAGGCCCCGACACCGAGGCCCGTTGTCCAGAAGTGAAGGCTGATGAGGCGAGCGCTCCCCCACTCCCAGTTCGTGACCCGTGGCATGATGTAGTAGACGGCCCCGAACGCAATCATCGTCGCGAAGGCGTAGACCCCGAGGTGGGAGTGAGCGATGGTGTAGTGCGTGAAGTGCGTGACCTCCTGCCAGTACCGAAACGACTGGAGCGAGCCCTGCAGGCTCACAACGGTGTAGCTCATCGCCCCGAACACCACGAACCGCAACGTGGGACTGTACAGAAGCTTCTTGAAGTGCCCGACGACCGTGAGGTGGTGGTTCACGGCCACCACGATCACCGGGACGATCATCATCGCACTGAAGACGATCGACACCGTGGTGAGCCACTGCGGAGCAGGCCCCCCGACCAGATGGTGCACGCCGGCCCAGTTGTAGAAGAGGGCGAGGGTCCAAAAGCCCAGGTAGGACAGGTGATAGCTGTGGACCGGACGCCCGATCACCTTCGGAATGAAGTAGTACGCCGCGGCCAGGGCGGGCGGCGTGATCCAGAGGCCCAAAATGTTGTGGGCAAACCACCAGTTGGCGGTCGCTTCCGGCACCCCGCTGTAGATGGGAAGCAAGAAGGCAATGAGCAGGAACGGGCCCCACAGCATCGCGGCGCCGATGTACCAGACCGAGATGAACAGATGATCCGCCCGGCGCTTTCGCAACGTCTGCACGAAGGCGGCCACCACGAGCAACAGGGCGGGGACGATGAAAGCGAAGGCCGCGTACGGCATTTCCACCCATTCGATCGAGCGCGAATAGCCCGCCAGAATGCCGATGGTTCCCACGACCATGCCCACGTTCCAGAGGGCGACGCTCGTGAGCAGGAGACCCTGGCCTCGAAGTCGCGTTTTGAGGAGGCGCGCCCAAAGCCACGTGCTCACCCCCACCCCCGCCATCGAAATCCAGCCGTAGATGACTGTGTTGAGGTGGGCGGGCCGCACCCGACCGAACGTGAGCCAGGGCTGCCGGGCCCACCAGTCGGGAAACTGAAACTTGAAGCTCACAATCAGGGCCAGCAGCGAGCCAATGATCAGCCACGCCGTGGCGCTCGCCACGAACGCAACGACGGGCCACCGCGTGGAGCGGTCCACCACCTGCCGCCAGCCGACGTCCGGCGGCACCGAGGCGTCCTCGTTTGCAGGCGTCTCCCCGGCGGACGACGATGGCGGGGGAGCGTCGGAAGCGTCAGACATAAGAAGCGGAAGATGAAAGAAGCGGAGGATGAGCCGCAGGTTAGCGAGAGGAGCTGGACGGGGCATCCGCATCCGTCGGTGAGGACGCGTCGTCTTCGTTTTGAAAGAGCAGGTCTTGGGGCTCCCCCACCGGCTCGTCGTCGTCAAAGATCACGTAGGCGCCCGCCT
Organism: uncultured Salinivenus sp.; assembly: GCA_964445365.1. GTDB lineage: Bacteria > Bacteroidota > Rhodothermia > Rhodothermales > Salinibacteraceae > Salinibacter. The sequence continues at coordinate 8,437 of CAYULG010000076.1, forward strand.
TCAGGTTGTCGAAGTGCCCCTCTGTGTTTGCGTAGAAAAGCACCGTCAGGGTCGCGGCGGCACCGAGGACCAGAACCGCAATGATGGCGAGAAGCGGCGCGTAAGTCACGATATCGAGGCAGGCTGGACAGAGGCGAGACGAGTGGACGGTGGACGGGCAGGTGGCTGACGGAGGCGAACGGACTGAGCGGATTCCGTCTTCTCCGGGGACCGCTCGCCGGCGTCCTGCATCACAAAGTATGTCAGGGCCGCCAGAAGCAGCGCGGACGCCAGAAACAGCGCCATTACCAGACCGGCGGTTGCCCGTTCGACATCGTACTGACCGCGAGCCATGGCGTGTTTGTAACAACTTGTATTTACAACTGTGGAGTTAGAGCAACTCTGCCGGATCGTGATCCCCAAAAATCCCCGAAATGCCCGGTCTTCTCTATTTTGTCACGATTGGAGAAGGTTGGTCGGTGCCTGAGCAAGCGGTCCGGTAGGTAAGCCGGGGGCCACAATAGGTAAGTCGGGGGCCACAAGAAGAAGGCGCGAGGGACCCGGTGTGCTTGCCCAGAGCGGTCGTGTCTTAAAATCCCTGTTGAGGACGAGTGGTTCGACTCCCTCCGATGGACAACATTGCCGGAGAAGCCTCAGAGAATGAGAGGGAGGAGCGTACGGTCGTACTGCCTCAATTGAAGACAAAGACAAGTCGGCGGGTGTAGGATTAGGGCTATCGCACCTGTCAAACGACCCTCTCTGCTGGGTGCTGTGGTAGGTTCCGGTCGCCGAACGGATTCCGAAAGCCTTCGGAACGGCGAACCGGACCTACTTGGCGCCTGAGCATCCTGAATTCGGTGGATTTTCGGGTTTGACCGCTCCGATGTTTCCTTACAAGTAGGGAAAACGTACTCTCGTCAACAGATCCGATAGCCCTCGGTGTAGGATGCGATTGTCAGATGTGCTTGACAGAAAGCCCGCAGTATTGTAACATGTAAATACATGTAGGAAAGAGCAGGCCGAACTCTCCGCACACCGATTGATCCACGCCCATGGAATCGACCACCGCAAATGGAACGACGGCCGACCTGGAAAAGCGCTTACAAGATCCGGAGGTCCGCGCGACCCTCGCCCGATTGCTCGACCGACTGGACGCGATCGAGCGGGCCGTTGCCCTGCTCGATCGTCTCGAGCGAGAGGCGCCGGGGATGTTTGAGACCACGGCTGACGTCATCGACGAGGAACTGAGCGAGGCGGCAAGCCGGGGCGTCGTGTTCGACGAGCGGGCGGGCGAGGCCCTTCGCCTCGCCGAGACGCTGACGGCGCCCGAGACGGTCGACGTATTGACGACCCTGATCGATCGCCTCGATCGCCTCGAGCAGCTTGCGGACTGGGCCGACCAGGTTCCCGAGGCCGCCATGGTGACCGCCGACTCGATCGACGACGCCCTCACCCGAGCCGCCGAACGCGGCGTGGTGCCCGACGAGCGGGCGCGGGAGGGGCTCATGCTCCTCGAAAAGTTGACGGAGCCGGACACGGCGGCGGCCCTCGGGGCCGTGCTGGACCGAGCCGAGCACCTGGAGCAGTTGGCCGCGCTGGCGGAAGAGGCCCCCCGTGTCATCGCGACGGTCGTCGATGTCCTCGACGCCGAATACGCCCGCCTTGCCGAGCGGGGGCAGGATCCCGAACGCGCCCTCCGACAAGCCTTCGGCGCACTGGGCCGGTTGGGTTCCCTGTTCCAGTCCGAGGAATTTGAGGCGCTTCTCGACTCCGGGGTGCTCGATCCCGAGGCCCTCCGGACCGTGGGGAGCCTCGGGACGGCGCTGGTCGAAACGCAGAAGGAGGCCAACCGAGGCGACACGCCTCAACGCGGCTTCTTCGGATTGCTCGGGGCCCTGCGCGACCCAGACGTCCAGCACGCAATCGGGTTTCTCACAACCTTCGCCAAGCGGTTCGGCCAGAATCTCCGCCGTTGAGGACTGGGCTCGTCTTCTCCGTCGCCACGTTTTGTCGCATTCGCTCTTTTAAACCAGTCTCTTCCGTGCCATGACTGCACAGCACCAAGTACTCATCGTTGGCGGGGGCACCGGCGGCCTCATGGTGGCCTCCAAACTTTTGACCCGGGACAACCCCCCCGACGTCGCCGTCATTGAACCCGCCGACACGCACTACTATCAGCCCCTCTGGACGCTCGTGGGGGGCGGGGTGTTCGACAAAGAAGAGTCGGCCCGTCCGATGGAAGACGTGATGCCGAAAGGGGCGACCTGGATACGGGAGGCGGCCGCCGCTGTCGACCCCGAGAGCAACACGGTCACGACGGACAGCGGCGATACGCACGGGTACGACCACCTGGTGATGGCCGCTGGGCTCCAGCTGAACTGGAACGGCGTGCCCGGTCTCGCCGACGCCGTAAGAAAGCCGGACACCGGCGTGGTAAGCAACTACTCGTACGACACCTGCGAGACCACCTGGTCCGCAATTCAGGACTTTCCCGAGGGCGGAACGGCCCTCTTTACCGAGCCCACGATGGGGGTGAAGTGCGGCGGGGCCCCGCAGAAGATCATGTACCTGGCGGACGATGCCTTTCGCCGGCAGGGGGTGCGCGAGGGCAGTCGCATTTCTTTTATGAAAGCGAAGGAGAACCTCTTTTCCTCGCCCCCCTACGAAGAGACGCTCTACGAGGTGCAGGACCGCAAGGACATCGACCTCAACCTGATGACGGAGCTCGTCGAACTAAAGCCGGGGCGCAAGCAGGCGGTGTTCGAGGACCTAGAGACAGGCAAGACCCAAACCCTCGATTACGACATGATCCACGTCGTGCCGCCGATGAGCGCCCCGGACGTGGTCGCGGACAGTCCCCTCGCCGACGAGGAGGGCTTCGTGGACGTCGATCCCGAGACGCTGCGCCACACCGAGTACGATAATGTCTACGCGCTCGGGGACAACTCCAACCTGCCGACCTCCAAAACCGGCGCGGCAATCCGGAAGCAGTCGCCCGTGCTCGTGGATCAGCTCATGGCCTCAATCACCGGCAGCACGCCCCAGAACGGGCAGTACGACGGCTACACGTCCTGCCCGCTCGTCACCGGATACGGGCGGCTCGTGCTGGCCGAGTTTGACTACGACAAGGAGCCGCAAGAAAGTTTTCCCGTCGATCAGACGGAGGAACGGTACAGCATGTACGCGCTGAAAGCCTACGGCCTGCCACGCATGTACTGGAACGGGATGTTAAAGGGACGGATGTAGGTCGTCGGGGAGACGGCCGGAATAGCGTCCTACTCCGGTTCGGTGTCGAACACGGGCTCGAAGTCGCGGAGGGGCATGCCGTGCTCGCCCGCATCATGGTCGTCCGGGGACCGGGCCAGTTCCAGTT